>NZ_JAAKTY010000008.1:0-162336 GCF_049174875.1 Aeromonas sp. 600948 | reverse complement strand
GGTCGTTACTGGGATCGAACCAGTGACCCCCTCCTTGTAAGGGAGGTGCTCTCCCAGCTGAGCTAAACGACCTGGGAATTCTGTCTCCACCGAGTGGAGAAAATGGTGGGTCGTGCTGGATTCGAACCAGCGACCAATTGATTAAAAGTCAACTGCTCTACCGACTGAGCTAACGACCCTCACCACGACCAGTTCCGACTGCATTACTGCTTCGGCTCTGACGGCGGCCTATATTACGGATTTAAATTTCCGGTGCAACAGAAAATTCGTAATTTAAATCCGTTTGCTCACTGTGCGTACAAATGCAGGCTGTTTTTACAGTAGCGTTACGAAAACAGTGACATACAGCAATGTTACAGCTTGCTCAGACTCTGTTTGGCCAACTGGGCCGGCGAGGTGTTGGGATAGCCCTTGATCACCTGCTCATAGAAGGATTTGGCTTCCGCCTTCTTGCCATCCAGCTGCGCCAGCATACCCAGCTTCAGCAGCGCATCGGCTCGCTTGGGGGATTTGCTGTATTTGTTGGCCACGGTCGAGAACTGGGCCGATGCACCGGCTCTGTCACCCTTGTTGAACAGCAACTGGCCGAGCCAGTAGTGTGCATTGGGAACATAGCCCGAATTGGGGTACTGCTTGATGAAGCCCTGGAAAGCCGGAATGGCTTTGTCGTAGTTCTTCTCTTTGAGCACCATGTTGACCGCTGCGTCGTAGGCCTGATTCTCATCCTGATTGGTTGAGTAATTGGCGGCAGCAGCCGGTGTGGCAGCAGCAGGGGCCGGGGCGGCTGGAGCAGCCTGCTGGCTGCTGGCAACCTTGTCGAGCTCCTGATAGAGCTGACGCTGGCGCTCTTGCGACTGTTCCATCTGGTAGGTCTGCTGCTCCAGCTGACCACGCAGCTCGGAAACCTCCCCTTGCAGGGAGTCGACCTGTTGCTGCAATTCAGCTTGCAGTCGCAGACGGGCATTGAGGGTGCGCTCCAGCAGGGCAACCCGATCTTCCAGGCTACCGGTGGGCACGATGGCGCCGTTGTTGCCACTAAGGACAACGCCACCACCCGAGTCACCGCCCAGATCGCTGACAGGAGCCGCAGCTTGCGCATTCAGAGCAACCATTACGGCCAGCGCAACGACAGCTTGCTTGTACACAGATTTCATTCGGATCAAACCTTAGCGTTTAGTACAGATAAAACGGCCAGCGCCATCGTCGCTCGCATATGCAGATTTCATTCGGATCAAACCTTGGCGTTTAGTGCAAATAAAACGGCCATCGAAATGGCCGCTTGCATATAAACGAACTTCGTTCGGTTTAAACCTTAGTAAACCAGAACCGCGCGGCGGTTTTTGGCAAAGGCATCCTCGGTGTGGGACATGTCCAGCGGCTTCTCTTCGCCATAGCTGACGATGGAGAGCTGCTCGGCCTGCACACCCAGGGTTTGCAGATACTTGGCAACAGCCTTGGCACGACGCTCGCCCAGGGCGATGTTGTACTCGGGAGTACCGCGCTCGTCGGCGTGACCTTCGATCAGGACTTTAACGCTCGGGCGCTCGCGCAGGTAGCTGGCGTGGGCATCCAGCAGATCAGCGTACTGACCCTGGATATCGTAACCGTCGAACGGGAAGTAGATCACGTTGTCACGTTGCAGTGCTTCGAACTTCTGACGCATCTGCTCTTCCGGGGACAACATGCCGTTGGCGCCGCCGGTTTGTACACCGCCCATGCCGTCGGTCATACCTGATTCGGCGCCAGCGGCGTCGGAATCAGAAGAAGAACTACAAGCGGCCAGGGTGAACAGTGGCAGTGCGATGGCCAAACCCTTGAGCAGTTTATTGAGTTGCATGCTATTTCCTTAAACCTTTATAACAAAACAAAAAACAATTGGATTTTTATCAATTCAAGAAGGGCGACCAAGCTGGTGCACGAATTTCACCGCTACTGGTCGGAAGCACAGCCTTGAAGCGACCATCAGTCGACACCAACGCGAGACTCTTACGACCCTGATAGATGGTGGCATAAATGATCATGCTGCCATTGGGAGCCACACTTGGCGACTCATCCAGAGCACTCTGGGTAAGGACCAACAGGGCATTGTTTTCCATGTCCTGACGGGCAATACGATACTGTCCCTGAACACGGGTCACCATCACCATGATTTTGCCATCAGGAGTGATGGATGCACCCTGGTTGGATTCACCTTCCCAAGTCATCCGGCGAGTCATACCAGTCGCCAAATTTACGCTATAAATCTGGGGTTTGCCACCACGTTCAGAGGTGAACAACAAATTTTGCCCATCCGGCATCCAGGAGGGTTCGGTGTCGATCACACGGCTGGTTGTGACGCGGGTCAGCTGCTTGCTAGCGACATCAACCACATAGAGGTTCGGTGAACCATCTTTGGAGAGAACGATAGCCAGACGACGACCATCCGGAGACCACTCCGGCGCCCCGTTAATACCGCGGAAACTGGTGATCAGGCTGCGCTGCTGGGTGTAGATATCCTGCACGTAGATTTCGGACTTCTGGTTCTCGAAGCTCACGTAAGCCAGCTTGCTGCCATCCGGCGACCAGGCCGGAGACATCAACGGTTCGCGGGAGCGCAGCAGGGTCTTCTCGTTGTAACCGTCGTAGTCAGAAATGCGCAGCTGGTACGGGAACTGGGTACCCTGCTGTACGGAGACGTAAGCCAGACGGGTCAGGAAGGCACCGCGCTCGCCAGTCAAACGCTCATAGACGATGTCGGAGATACGGTGGGCAAACTGGCGCATCTGGGCACCCGGGATGGTCGCCATACGGCTATCCAGAATGTAACCGTTGCTCTCGCCACCTTGTGCCTTGGCCAGCTGACCCTTCAGCACATCGACCAGCTCGAAGTTCACCTTGTAGGTGCCGTCACCGACTGCCGAAATGGAACCCACCACCACGGCTTCAACCCCTTGGGAGGCCCAGGGAGCGAAGTTGATCTCGCTGCTGCTGCTCGGGGTCTGCGGCATCTGGCCACGGGCCAGCGGCTTGAATTTGCCGCTGCGCATCAGGTCGTTGGAGACCACTTCCGCGATGTCCTGCGGCAACTGCCCGTTGCCTTCCCACTTGAAGGGGGCGACAGCGATGGGGCGTGCGCTATCAATACCGCCGGTGATGACGATGTCCAGGGCCGCCTGGGCACTCTGGCCCAGCAACAAACAGCCAACCAAAGCAAAAAATACTTTTCTGATCATGGCTTAAATACTCGGTTCCAATAAAGATGAGAGGTTAAATTCCTTTCTCGGCGAGAGGTTGCCAACCGGAGGCAAGCAACCTCGTTTTATCACGCTTAGATACTCGGTTCTAACTTCAGGTTAAATTCCTTCAACATCTCGAATGCCGCAGGATCCTTGGGCACTGGCAGTTGATTGGCTTTCAAGACAGCCGCCTTACCCGAACGACAGACCGCCGGGTCACCCTGGCCGTTATCTACCGATATGACAAAGCCACTGCTCGCAAGACGTACGCCGATAGTACATGTTTTGCCCCGCATGGTGGGATCTAAAATCATATACCGCTCAACAGTGGCCTTGATGAGCGCCGCATACTTGTCGACCTCACCTTGTGCCGCTGCAGAGGCAGCCTGGCTGCGGGCATTGGCTTCAGCCGCCAGCTGCTGCTGCATCATGGCTTCCATCTCTTTTTGCAGTCTGGCCTCCTCGGCCGCTTTGCGTTTGCGTTCTGCCGCGATCTTGGCCTGCTTCTCGGCTTCAGCCTTGGCTTTCTTCTCTGCGTCAGCTTTTGCCTTTTTGGCTGCCTCTTCCTTGGCCTTCTTCTCAGCCTCGGCTTTGGCTTTTTTCTCAGCCTCTGCCTTGGCTTTCTTCTCTGCCTCAGCCTTGGCCTTCTTGTCAGCTTCCGCTTTCTTGGCTTTGGCCTCCTCGGCTTTAGCCTTCTCTTCCGCCTGTTTTTTCTCGAGCTCTTTCTTTTTCTTCAGCGCCAGTGCCTTGGCCTCTTCAGCAGCCTTGCGCTCGGCTTCCGCCTTCTTGGCCTTCTGCTCTTCCAGCTTGCGGGCCTCCTCGGCTTTCTGCGCCTTCTCTTCCGCCCGCTTCTGCTCGGCAACTTTTTTCTGCTTCTCAGCCTCGGCCTTGCGGGTCGCCTCTTCTGCTTCTTTCCGCTTGGCCTCGGCAATACGCAGCCGTTCCTGCTGCTGGGCTAGTTCGCGTTTGGCAAGATCCGTATCTTCCTTATCCTTCTCTTTCTCTACCTTCTGCGGCTTGGGCTGAGCTTTCTGCTGCTGGATCTGCTTGGCCTGCTCGTTGAGGAAGTTCTCATCAAGCATGACGGCATTGACGATCTGCCCCTTCGATTCGGGTCGTTTCGGTTTGCTGAAATCGAGCCCGACAAACAGGATGATGCCGATGATCAGGTGCAGCAGAAACGACGCGATGAGATAACCGGAAATACCACGCTTCACATCCATCTCCGTTAGTTCACCGGATCTGTCATCAGGCCAACCTGAGGCACACCCGCATTCTTGAGGGCCACCATCAACAGGATCACCTCTTCGTAGCGCACGGCCTTGTCACCCGCGACCACCACGGGGGCATTCTGGTTGATCGCCAGATAGCCCATGGCTTTTTCGGTGATGTATTGCTGCATCGCCTCTGGCGTGCCACTTGGCACCGGCTCGTCATCGGCTTCGCCAGCCTTGATGACATACTCGCCTTCGGTATTGACGCTTACGATGAAGGGCGGCTTGGCATCTTCCGGCAACTGCTCGGACTCAGCCTGCGGCAGATCCACCTTGACCCCTTGCGTGATCACCGGCGTGACCGCCATAAAGATGATAAGCAGCACCAGCATGACGTCGATATAGGGAACCACGTTGATCTCGGCCACCTTCTTGCGCCGGATCCGCTGATAGGTTTGCATTACTGATCACCCTGCTGCTGAGCAATTTGACGGTTCAGAATGGTGGTGAACTCGTCCATGAAGTTGGCGTAGGCGTTCTCCAGCCGCTCGACCTTGTTGGAGAAGCGGTTGTAGAAGATTACCGCCGGGATAGCGGCAAACAGACCCATGGCGGTCGCAATCAGCGCTTCCGCGATACCCGGTGCCACCATCTGCAGGGTGGCCTGCTGCACCTGACCCAGGGCAATAAAGGCGTTCATGATCCCCCATACGGTACCGAACAGACCGATGTAGGGGCTGATGGAGCCGATGGTCGCCAGCACCGGCAGGTTGGATTCCAGATCATCCACCGCACGGGAGAGGGAGACGCGCATGGCACGGTAGGTACCATCCATCACCGCATCCTGACCACGGGCCCCGGCCTTGAGCAGGCGGGCATACTCCTTGAAGCCGGAGTAGAAGATATCTTCCATGCCTTCGATATCATCGCGGCGGGAAGAGGACTCCTGATAGAGGCGATTGAGATCGACCCCTGACCAGAAGCGATCTTCAAACTGTTCCGATGCGAGATTGGCCGCCTTGATCGCCTTGGAACGCTGGATAATCAGCGCCCAGGAGACAATAGACATGCTCATCAGGGTGATCATGACCAGTTTTACCAACAGGCTGGCTTGCCAAAACAGGCCAATAAACGAAATTTCAGCGTGCACTTAACAGCACTCCCTTGATTTTTTCAGGTATAGCTACAGGTTTCATTTGCGGATGACTTACACAGGCTATCTGTACCAAAGCCTGGGTGACGAGTCGTCCATCAGCCGCCAGGATCTGCTGCGAAAAACGCAGGGATGCGCGTTTCACTTCAATCACTTGCGTTAATACATTCAATAGTTCATTAAAACGGGCCGCCGAGCGGAAATCGATCTCAGTTCGGCTCACCACGAAGGCATATCCCTCCTGCAGCCAGACGTCCTGTTCGACCCCTTTGGCACGAAGAAACTCGGTGCGAGCACGTTCCATAAACTTGAGATAATTGGCGTTGTAGACGATGCCCCCGGCATCGGTGTCTTCGTAGTAGACACGTACCGGAAACTCAAAGACTTCCCCCATAACAATCTGTGATCCATTCGACAGTCAGATGGGGGGCTATCATAGCGCAGGGCTGAATAGGAAAGAAGCAGGGGGAGACAGGGAAATCCTGCCTCCCCCCGTTTTTTATGAAAGGAAATATGAATGTGTCAGCCAGAGGCCATACAACAAACTGGGCCAGGCGAGCCAGGGGTTGAACAGCACACGTCCGGGCAGGCTTTTCAGATGAAAGCCAAGCCCGTTAAGTACGCCACAACAGACGGCCCACATCAGCCAGGGAGCAAGCCAGAGACCATGCTCGCTGGTGTTGGCCGCGATCAGATTGGGGGCCTGTAAAATAGCGACGGCCAACAAGGCCGCCGCGAGTAACATCAACCCCTGCCACGGCTGCCGCTCCAGTGGAGCGGCCAGCCTGGCGAGTCGATCACTTGTTTTCATCGATCTGACGATCCATGTTCTCGGTGTGTTCCAGCCACAGCGCATTGATGATGCCAAATGCACAGGCCAGCAACAGCCCCAGGATCCAGGTGAAATACCACATTGTCAGCGCACCTCTTAATAGAGAGATTGTTGGTTATCTTCGATGTGCTTGTTGGTTACCCGGCCAAACATCTTGATGTAAGTCCAGATGGTGTAACCCAGCACAATCGGTACGAAGATCGCTGCAGCCACAGTCATCACCTGCAAGGTGTTGAAAGAGGCGGTAGCATCCCACATGGTCAGGCTCAGTGACGGCTCAAGGCTTGAGGGCATCACGAACGGGAACATGGAGAAACCGGCAGTGAGGATGACCCCGGCAATCGCCAGCGAGGAGCTGGTAAACGCCAGCCAGCCGATGTTCATGCGGGCAAACAGCGCAGTCAGCAGGCTCATGGCCAGACCCAGTACAGGGGCAGCCACCATCCACGGATAGAGGGTGTAGTTGTTCATCCAGGCACCAGCCTGCAGGACAACTTCCTTGTTCATCGGGTTGGATACTGCGTCAGTCGCGGCAGCCTTGACGATGACATACCCTTCCATACCGCTTACCCACCAACCCGCGGCAGCAAACAGCACCAGAGTCAGCAGTGAGCAGATCATGGCGGCAGTACGGGAACGTGCCAGCACTTCCCCGTCGGTCTTCATCATCAACCAGGTTGCGCCCTGGGTGAGCAGCATGAACAGGCTCACCAGACCAGCCAGAATGCCGAACGGGTTAAGCAGGCCGAAGAAGTTGCCGTGATAGGTCAACATCATGAACTGGTTAAACTCGAACGGAACGCCTTGCAGCAGGTTGCCAAAGGCCACACCAAAGACGATGGGCGGTACGGCGCTACCGGCGAACAAGGCCCAGTCCCAGTTGCTGCGCCATTTTGCATCAGCACGCAGCGAGCGGTACTTGAAACCGACCGGACGCAGGAACAGCGCCATCAAGGTCAGGATCATGGCGATGTAGAAGCCGGAGAAGGTCGCGGCATACACCATCGGCCAGGCGGCGAACAAGGCGCCACCGGCAGTGACCAGCCAAACCTGGTTACCTTCCCAGTGCGGCCCCATGGTGTTGAGCATCACGCGGCGCTCGACATCTTTCTTGCCGACGAACGGGAGCAGTGCGCCTACCCCCATGTCGAAGCCGTCAGTGATGGCAAAACCGATCAGCAGTACGCCGACCAGAGCCCACCAGATGACACGCAGAGTTTCGTAATCAAACATGGTCGCTCTCCTTATGCCTTGATCTGTTCAAAGTGATACTTGCCAGTCTTCAGGCTGCTGGGGCCAAGACGGGCATACTTGAACATCAGGTACATCTCGATAACCAGAAGTACGGTATAGAACAGGCAGATACCGATCAGAGAGAACCAGATCTCGGCTGCAGGCAAGTTGGATGCAGAGAGGGAAGTCGGCAACACCTCTGCAATGGTCCACGGTTGGCGACCATATTCGGCAACAAACCAGCCAGCTTCGATGGCGATCCACGGCAGCGGGATACCCCACAGCAGAGCCTTGAGCAGCCACTTGCGCTGGCCGATCTGGTGACGGGCACTGTCATAGAAGGCCATACCAATCAGTACCAGCATCAGCATGCCGACGGCAACCATGATGCGGAAGGCGAAGAACAGCGGCAGAACCTGCGGGATGGAGTCATCCACGGCGGCCTTGATCTGCTCGTCGGTAGCATCGGTCACATTGCTGGTGTAGCGCTTGAGCAGCAGACCGTAGCCCAGATCCTGCTTCACTTCGTCGAAGCGAGCGCGGGTCTCGTCAGACTTGTCACCGGATTGCAGCTTGGTCAGCAAGTCGTAAGCGGTCATACCGTTACGAACGCGCAGTTCGTGCTCGCTCTTCAGATCCTTCAGACCGGTTACCTGACCGTCCAGAGAACGGGTAGCGATAATGCCCAGTGCATAGGGGATCTTGATGGCGTAGTCGGTGCGCATCTCTTCCTGATTCGGAATACCGAACAGGGTAAAGGCGGCCGGAGCAGGTTCAGTCTCCCACTCGGCTTCGATAGCGGCCAGTTTCACCTTCTGCACTTCACCGGTTTCGTAACCGGATTCGTCACCGAGGATCAGCACGGACACGATGGAAGCCATACCGAACGCAGCGGCAATGGCGAAGGAGCGACGGGCAAACGCCACATCACGATTCTTCAGCAGGTAGTAGGAGGAGATACCCAGCACAAACATGGCGCCACAGGTATAGCCAGCCGCCACAGTGTGGACGAACTTGACCTGAGCAACAGGGTTGAGCACCACGTCAGCGAAGCTCATCATCTCCATCCGCATGGATTCGAAGTTGAACTCGGCACCGACCGGGTTCTGCATCCAGCCGTTGGCGACCAGGATCCAGAGGGCGGAGAGGTTGGTACCCAGCGCCATCAACCAGGTGGCAGCCAGATGCTGATGCTTGCTCAGACGATCCCAACCAAAGAAGAACATACCGACGAAGGTGGACTCCAGGAAGAAGGCCATCAGCCCTTCGATAGCCAGCGGGGCCCCGAAGATATCGCCGACATAATGGGAGTAGTACGCCCAGTTCGTCCCGAACTGGAACTCCATGGCCAGACCTGTGGTGACCCCCAGGGCAAAGTTGATACCAAACAACTTACCCCAGAATTTGGTCATGTCCCGGTAGATGGTGTTGTTGGTCATCACATAGACGGATTCCATGATCGCCAGGAGAAAGGCCATTCCCAGCGTCAGGGGTACAAACAAAAAGTGATAAAGGGCCGTCGCAGCGAACTGGAACCGCGATAGGTCTACCACATGCTCAGCAATCATGATGTTTCCTCACCGATTATTGGCACGGCTATTTTAAGTTTTAAGCACAAAGCTTCCGTTGGGGGTTATCGAATGGGCCCCGTTGAGACGGATCACAACAAAACACTTTCAGTAACCACCAATATTAACAACAAGGCAACGCGAAAACACAAACAAAGCTAATGTTTAACAATTAAAAAACAATAAGCTTCAATTTATTCTCGCTCATTATGACCGGGTTTTTATATCACCTTTATTTGATTGAAATCAATGTAAAAGGACCCGCCATACATGGCTTTCAAAGCCATGTTTAATCTATTTCACGATTATTGAAGCGAGCCAGATCACAAAAGATGACAATGCGTAAAATATTGATTTAAATCAATTTAAGAATTTAACACCCGGCCACCCCATTTAATTTGAAAAATGTCGATGACGCGCCTTTTTCCATGTTATCCAGGTCAGGCGAACTGATTCGAAAACTCAATTTAAAACTACAAACAATGCATACTCATGCGAACCAATTTCATCAATCACTACATTAGATAAACTAATTTGAAGGTTGCAATTTTTCTTGTTTGCCCGGGCCGATACGAGCTCCTACAATGCGCCTCGCAGTGAGGGCATACCCTTGGATACAGGCCGGTTAATCCGGGTTCACGGTACGTATTCGACCATCAATTTGAACCTGTCTATTGGAATCGAAGATGAAAAAGTTTGTTGCTAAAACCATCCGTTACTACAAGCTTTCCTTTGTTCAGCTCTATCAACTGAACCGACTCTGAGAGCTCGCGACGGCTCACCTGTTTATTTTCCGGTCTGTGTCCAGACGCACTCACTGTCTGTGAACATCCATCCTGAATTGTCTTTGCCCACCGCATCCGCCGTGGGCTTTTTTTTGCCCGGATAACAAAAAACCGCCTTTGACGGCGGTTTCATGTTCAAACGACTGTTTTTACTTCTCATCTGGTCGCTGAAGACCGAAATGAGCGTAGGCTCGTGTGGTCGCAATCCGTCCTCTGGGTGTACGTTGCAGATACCCTTGCTGGATCAGATAAGGCTCCAGCACATCTTCGATAGTATCTTTCTCCTCCCCGATCGCGGCGGCCAGATTATCGAGACCCACAGGCCCCCCCATAAACTTGTCTATCACAGCCAACAATAACTTGCGGTCCATGAAGTCAAAACCTTCGTTATCGACATCCAGCATGTCCATGGCGCGGGCCGCGATGGGGCCATCGATCCGGCCATCGGATTTGACCTGGGCGAAGTCACGCACTCGTCTTAACAAACGGTTAGCAATCCGCGGCGTACCACGAGAGCGACGAGCGACCTCAATGGCACCATCTTCCGTCATATCTAGCCCCAGACAACGGGCACTGCGGGAGACGATATCGGTCAGATCCTTGACGTTGTAGAACTCCAACCGCTGGACGATACCGAAGCGATCCCGCAGCGGGCTGGTGAGTGAACCAGCCCGGGTGGTGGCGCCAATCAGAGTGAAGGGAGGCAGATCCAGCTTGATGGAACGAGCCGCTGGCCCCTCCCCGATCATGATGTCGAGCTGGTAATCCTCCATCGCCGGATAGAGCACCTCCTCCACCACCGGGCTGAGGCGATGGATCTCGTCGATGAACAGCACATCGTTCGGTTCGAGGTTGGTGAGCAGCGCCGCCAGATCCCCCGCTTTCTCCAGCACCGGGCCGGAGGTGGTCTTGATATTGACCCCCATCTCGTTGGCGACGATGTTGGCGAGGGTGGTCTTGCCCAGACCCGGCGGACCGAAGATCAGCAGGTGATCGAGCGCTTCTCCCCGCTGACGGGCCGCTTCGATAAAGATCTCCATCTGTTCGCAGACGGTATCCTGACCGGTGTAGTCAGCCAGCTTCTTGGGGCGGATAGCCCGGTCAATAATGTCATCCTCACGGGCAGCACTGGCCGAAATGAGGCGGTCTGCTTCAATCATCAACTACCTCATACCAGGCTACGCAGGGATTCACGGATGATATCTTCCACCGACATCCCCTCTTTGGCGATCTTGCTGACAATCTGGCTCGCCTGCTGCGGCTTGTAACCGAGGGCCACCAGCGCACTGGCCGCCTCTTCGGTCACATCCGGTGCCCGCAATTCTGGCTCACTGGCTGGCAGGGTGACCATGGCCGGGGAGAAGAGGTCGTGACTGACCCAGCCCTTGAGGCGATCCTTCATCTCCACCACCAGACGCTCGGCGGTCTTCTTGCCGACTCCCGGCAGTTTGACCAAAGAGCTTATCTCTTCACGTTCGACACTCAGCACGAATTGGGTAGCTGTCATGCCGGAGAGAATAGCCAGCGCCAGCTTGGGGCCGACTCCGTTGGTCTTGATCAGCTCGCGGAACAGCGCCCGCTCCTGTTTGTGGTTAAAACCATAGAGCAAATGGGCATCTTCCCGCACCACGAAGTGAGTGTGGATGGTCGCCTCCTTGCCGATCTCCGGCAAATCATAGAAGCAGCTCATCGGCATATGAACCTCGTAACCAACCCCGCCTACTTCCAGCAAGACCTCGGGGGGCTGCTTCTCAATGACAATGCCTCTCAAGCGACCAATCACGGCTCTCTCCTCACCAATACAACTATTCGCAAATTGGCTCATAGCATAAAGAATAACTGGATAAGTATCCAGCATAGGGCAGCAACCCCCTGGTATCCGGAGAAGCTTTTTCGCAAATTGGCCACCATGCTTGATCTGGTTCAGCCTGCGTGTACGGGATGTTTCTGCACCGTACCGGACTCCGACTGGGCATGAGCCACTACACTAAATCCGTTCGGAACCGAAATTGATGCCAATGCAGATACCAAGGAAGGCCATCATATGAAAATTGTTACCACCGCCAATCTGGGTCTTGCCATCTTGCTCGGCTGCACGCTGGGGATGGGGGTCGTGGGCTGGTATGGCAGCCAGCGGCTGGCCGGCCTGCTCACCTATGTGTTGGGAAGCGCCTGGCAGACCGCCGATGGCGCCATGGAAGGCTCCATCGAACTGGGCAATCAACAGTTACAGATTCAGAAGATGCAAAACGGCACCCCGCTCAATCGCACCGAGCTTGATGCCGCCAAGGCGGCGACCGATGATGCGCTGGCCCGGGTCAGCCAGGGTCAGCTCATTGATGGCGCAGTCCTGGCCACCATGGAGCAGCAGAAGCTGGCCTATCAACAACAACAAGAGAAGCTGTTGACGCTCTATCACGCCTATACCGAGGTTGATGAGGCGCTGCATCACAACGCCGAGCTGATGGCACGACTCTCGACCCAGCTGGAGGTGATTGGCGATGGGGCGGTAGAGGTGCTGACCCAGGCCCCCGACCAGACCATCAGCTGGAACAGCGGCCTCTCCACCCGCTGGGAAGCGGCCGACGGGGGAATGGAGTCCAATATCGGCTTTTTGCGCCAGCTCTATGCGCTGGAGAAGATGCGCAGACAAGGGGTAACGGAGGCGATCAAGGTCGAGCTGAAAGAGGCGACCGATTTCTATCACGAAGCGATCGACAGCATGCTCGGTACCGGGCTGTTCGATATCGAGGGAACCGGCGAATTTGCCGGCAAGCCGCTGGCGACACAGTATCGCACCCTGTTGGCCCGACATCAGCAGCTGATGGGGCAGTGGATCGAGGCGCTCGGCAGCTATCAGGCCCAGCAGGCTCTCTATGAGGCCAGTGCCGACCAGCTACAGCAACAACTGGTTGCCATCGAGGCGAGCGGTGATGCCACCGTCGAGGATCAGGTAGTCCAGCTCAACGGCATCATCAGCCAAACCCGCACCCTGCTGCTGGGCGGCCTGTTGCTTAGCCTGATCATGGTCACCCTCTGTGGCTTCTGGCTGACCCGCAAGCTGGTCACCCCGCTGCTGCAAGTGGACAAACGGATGCAGGATATCGCCGCCGGCGAGGGGGATCTCAACGCCCGCATCAACCTGCAGCGGGATGACGAGATAGGCTCGCTGGCCAACAGCGTGGATCGCTTCATCGAGAAATTGCAGAAGATGATCAGCTCCACCATGGACAACAACCGGCACATCAGCGAACACGTTCACACCTCGGTCAACCGGGTGGAGGCGATCAGCCAGAGCAGCCGCCAGACCGCCGAACATGCGCTGGCCCTGCATCAGGACAGTGAACAAATGGTACAAGTCGCTACCGGTATTTCTGACAACTGCAGCATGGCGGCCCACAATGCCAACGAGGTGCGCCAGCTAACCACCGAAAGTAGCCAATATGTCGCCTCTGCCAGTGCGGGCATGCAGCGGGTGGTGCAGGAGGTGGGCGAGTGCGCCATCGCCATCAACGCCCTCAAGGAGCAGGCGGGCCAGATCGGCCAGATCATCTCCACCATCAGCGAAATCTCGGAGCAGACCAACCTGCTGGCCCTCAATGCGGCTATCGAAGCAGCCCGCGCGGGGGAGATGGGACGTGGCTTTGCTGTGGTCGCGGACGAGGTGCGCACCCTGGCCAATCGCACGGCGACATCAAGCGCCGAGATCAGCCAGGTGATCAGCAGCATCCAGCAGCAGACCGAGAGCGCCTACCTGATGATGCAGCGCAACCTCAAGACGGTGGAGTCCGGCATGCAGGACTCCGAGAACACCAAGCAGATCCTGTTCAAGGTGGAAGGCGCCATCGACCAGCTGGCCGACATGGTGCAGCAGGTGGCCGTAGCCACAGGTCAACTGTCACACACCCTGAGCCACTCCTCTGACAAGGTCTCCGGCATCAGTCTGCAAGCCAGAACCGGCGAACAGGAGGCGCAGGAGTGTCTGCAACTCGCCTCCTCGCTCCATCAGGCCAGCCTGCTGCAACAGCGCCTGCTCTCCCAGTTCAGAGTCTGAGCCCCTCCAATAGTAAAGATGCCACTCATATGAGTGTCATCTTTTTGTTACCGGTCGCTCATTCCTGCCGCCTTAACTTCCTCAACGTCCTATGGCCAGTTGAACAGCCAGGCTCAGCATGATGATGCCAACCAGCAGATCGATCCCCTGCTGCACCCGGCTGCGGGCCAGCCAAGGCGCCAGTGCCGCTGCACCCAGCGCAAGCGAGTAAAACCACACCAGCGAGGCCAGCATGGCCCCCGCAGCAAAGGCCGGACGCAGGGACTCGCTCACCTGACAGCCAAGGGAGCCGAGCAGCATCAGGGTATCGAGATAGACATGGGGATTGAGCAGGGTGACCCCTAGCGTCATGGCCAGTACGCTTCTGGCTCTCATCCGTTGCGAAGAGTCGGCCAGTCCGCCCTCCTGTCCATGCCAGGCGCTGCGCAGGGAGCGAACCCCAAACCAGCCGAGAAACAGCACGCCGCCCCAGGTAAGCAGCATCATGCCAATCGGGCTGGCAGCCAGCAGATTGGCTCCGCCAAATACCCCTATAGCGATCAGAATGAGGTCGCAGAAACTGCAGAGTGTGGCGCTCAGCAGATGGTGATTGCGATGGATGCCTCTGCTCAGCACAAAGGCATTCTGGGCGCCGATGGGGATGATCATGGCAAGACCTATGGTGAAGCCTTGCAGGGTCGTGGTCAGCAGCATGGAAAGTTCCGTTCGAAGTGATGAATGAACGGCACTATAGCGAGCCCTGTTCCCTCTTAGAAATTCATTGATTTACTGGTTCATTCATTTTGCTAATGATGAAGCTTTTCTATTCAATCCCTTGTCAATTACCGGATCTGACAATTGTGACCCTCATACAGCAGCAGGAGAATCTGTGGCATGTGAGACTCGGACTACTGCAACACTCGGGGAAAATTGGTGACCACCACCTGCTCCAGATTGGGCAACAGCAAGCCGGTCCCCACCCCCTTGGCAATGGCCTGGTAGCGGTTCATGGAGCCGGTTTTGCGGGTGACCTGATTGAGGTGGTAATTGACCGTGCGCTCCGTGATGCCGAGGATGCAGGCTATCTCGCAGGAGGTCTTTCCTTCGCTGGCCCAAAACAGACACTCGGTTTCGCGCTCGGTCAGGGGCTCTTTGCCCGCACTGTCCATCATGCTGAAACGCACCACCCGGATTGCGGCATCGAAGATGTAGTTCGACATCCATGAGAGGATCGGCGACGACTCCAGCAGCAGATCGCTCGAGGCCCGCTCGGACGTGATAAAGGAGAGGATCCCGTTCTCCCCGGCGGCACCGTGCAAGGGGAAGGAGATGCCGTTGCGCAGCCCGAACTCGGCTGCCAGCCCCATCACATCCATGCTTCCCTCTTGCAGAAAGCTTGCTCGCTCATCGAGGCGATTCCAGTAGATGGGCAAGGTCTGCTTGCGCGCCAGCTGGATCACCGGATCACATGCCAGCATGTTGTTTTCGGTATAGGCCTGCACCCAGGAGTCAGGGCAGTGATTGAACAGCACCACCTTGGGTCTTTGCATCGACATCGGCAGGATCAGCGCGAAGCGGTAGTAGTCGTAGCCCATCCCGAGCGTGAAGTGACCGATCAGCTCGGCCAGACGGTTGCCATCCGTCACCGAAGTGAAATGTTCGAGATACTCAAGCAGTTGGTCTCTTTTCATATGAAAGCCCCCTTGGCCAGACATGTGATTATAACGGCGAATAGCAAGACAGAGGGCCCATAATGTTGGTTTTCAAAGGAAAATTGAGAGAGCATCCACGAAATGAGGTAGAGGATGAACTCTATCGCTTTCGAAATCGCGTCTTTTCCGACCGGCTCGGCTGGGATGTAGAGTCCCATCGGGGACTTGAGCGTGACAGTTTTGATACGCCAGACACCCATTGGGTGCTGATCGAGGATAAGCAAGGGCTATGCGGCTGTATTCGCCTGCTCAACTGTGCCGATGCCTATATGCTGCCCACCATCTTCCCCACCGCCCTTGCCGGTGAAAGTGCACCGCGTACCCCCGATGTCTGGGAACTGACCCGTCTTGCCATCGATGCCAGCCGTGCTCCGCGGATGGTCAATGGCGTCAGCGAGCTCACCTGCGTCATCTTTCGCGAAGTCTATGCCTTCGCCCATGCTCACGGGATCCGTGAGCTGGTCGCTGTCGTCAGCCTGCCGGTAGAGCGCATCTTCCGCCGCCTCGGCCTGCCCATCGAGCGCCTCGGCCATCGCCAGGCGGTGGATCTGGGGGCCGTGCGCGGGGTGGGGATCCGCTTCCATCTGGATGAACGCTTCGCCCGTGCCGTTGGCAAACCTCTGCTGGGCCACTATCAAACCAGCCACTCTCTACTGCAGCAACCATCACCGGCGCTGGCAACGCAGCCATAAAAAATCCCGGGAAAACAGACCCGGGATAAACAGATCGCTATGAGCCCGCAGGCTAACCCATGGGTCAGCGGGCAGTATCCTCCCTCAACAACCTGATCACTACTGTCAGAAATCACAGCGTAACGGCCCTGTCGCCACCCATTGTTGTCCCCTGCCGAGTGACGTAGAGTCAGCCCAGAAGCAACGCAAGGGAGGGAAGATGAAAGAGCTGGACTACAAACTGCTGCGGGCACTGGATGCGGTATTGCAGGAGCAGAACTTCGAGCGGGCCGCCAAATCACTGCACATGACCCAGTCCGCCATCTCCCAGCGGATCAAACTACTGGAGCAACAGTTTGCCGAGCCGCTGCTCATCCGCAGCCAGCCGTTGCAGGCGACCCAGCTCGGCCAGAAGCTGCTGGCACACTATCGTCAGGTCCACCAGCTAGAGCTGGAACTGGCTGGTGAGCTGGCTCCCGCCACACCACAAGCACCCATCCGGATCAGTATCGCCGTCAATGCCGACAGCCTGGCCACCTGGTTTCTGCCCTCGATTACTCCCTTGCTTGAGCAGCATCCCATCGAACTCAACCTGCTGGTGGATGACGAGTGCCGCACCCTCGACAAGGTGCGCGAGGGACAGGCCTTCGGCGCGGTCAGCCTGAGCCCCCAACCGCTGGCTGGTTGCTGTGTCGACGAGCTGGGTGAGATGAACTATCTGCTCACCGCCAGCCCGGCCTTTGTGGCTCGCCATTTTCCTCGCGGTCTGACCCGGGAAGCACTGGCCAAGGCACCGGCAGTAGCGTTCGATCAGCGAGATGACATGCATGTAAGCTTTATGAGGGAGCAGTTCGGGCTGGAGCCTGGCGGCTACCCCTGCCATACGGTTCATTCGTCGGAGGCCTTTGTCGCCATGGCCGAACAGGGAGTGGCCTACTGTCTTATCCCGGAATTACA
Source organism: Aeromonas sp. 600948 (assembly GCF_049174875.1). Classification (NCBI taxonomy): domain Bacteria; kingdom Pseudomonadati; phylum Pseudomonadota; class Gammaproteobacteria; order Aeromonadales; family Aeromonadaceae; genus Aeromonas; species Aeromonas sp. 600948. Next base: position 144,963 of record NZ_JAAKTY010000008.1, on the reverse strand, counting down.
GATCAGGAGACAACTGGAGAGTGGCTCACTGGTCAACCTCAGCCCAGAGCGCATCCTGACGGAGCGACTCTACTGGCACCGTTGGGTACTGGAAAAAGGGGTACACAAACAGCTCTCTTTACGGCTCATCGACTATGCCCGCAGCTCTCTGAAACCACGCTGATCAGGCCATTCACCTTGGCTTTGCAGGGCTAAAAACGTATAGTGCTGGGCGTTTCTTCATCAGGTCTCCACTCAGGTTCCCCATTTATGTTCCAAGACAATCCGCTGCTGGCCCAGCTCAAGCAACAAATCCGCGAAAACATCCCGAAGAAAGAGGGTGTGATCCGCGCCTCGGACCGGGGCTTCGGCTTTCTGGAAGTCGATGAGAAGACCAGCTATTTCGTGCCGCCTCCCTACATGAAGAAGGTGATGCACGGTGACCGGGTGACCGCCCTGATCCGCACCGAAAAAGAGAAGGAAGTGGCCGAGCCGGATACCCTGCTGGAGCAGTCCGTCACCCGCTTCGTGGCCCGGGTCAAGATGTTCCGTGACCGCCTCAACGTGGTTGCCGACCATCCGCTGATCAAGGATGCCATCAAGGCCCGCGTCAAGAAGGGTCTGGATGAGAAAGAGTTCAAGGAAGGTGACTGGGTGGTGGCGACCCTCAAGCGCCATGCGCTGGTCGACGGCAACTTCTCTGCCGAGATTATCCAGAAGATCGCCGCCCAGGAAGATCACAATGTGCCCTGGTGGGTGGTGCTGGCGCGCCACAATCTGGCCCAGGTCGAGCCGGCTGACTTGCCGGAGTGGAAGGTGATCGAAGAGGAAGAGCTGCCCCGTCGCGATCTGACCGCAGTCCCCTTCTTCACCATCGACGGTGCCAAGACCAAGGATATGGACGATGCGCTGGCCATCACCAAGCTGGACAACGGCTGGGAGCTGCTGGTCGCCATCGCTGACCCGACCGCCTATGTGGCCGAAGGGAGCGAGCTGGACAAAGAGGCCGCCCAGCGCGCCTTTACCGTCTACATGCCGGGCCGCAACGTGCCGATGATCCCGCGCACCCTCTCCGACGAGCTCTGCTCCCTGAAAGAGGGCGAGGAGCGCAACACCCTGTGCGCCCGTCTGCTGATCGCCGAAGATGGTCTGCTGCTGGAGGAGACCGAGTTCTTCGCCGCCCGCATCTGCTCCCACGCCCGTCTCAACTATGACGACGTCTCCGACTGGGCTGAGCATGGCAAAGAGCTGGCTATCGACGCAGGTGTGCTGGCCCAGCTGCCGCTGATGAAGGCGATGACCGAAGCACGCATCGCGTGGCGCACCGAGCATGCGCTGGTATTCCCGGATCGTCCCGACTACGACTTCGAGCTGGGCGAGAATGGCGAAGTGCTGGCTATCCACGTCGAGCCGCGCCGCATCGCCAACCGCATGGTGGAAGAGTCGATGATCGCCGCCAACATCTGCGCCGGTCGCGTGCTGGGCAAGAGCGTCGGTTACGGCATCTTCAACGTTCACACCGGCTTTGACGAAGAGTCCCTCGACGGCGCCATCGACCTGCTGAAAAGCGCCGAAGCCCCGTTCGAGCGCGACGAGATCGCCAGCCTCTCCGGCTTCTGCGCCCTGCGCCGCTGGATCGACAACCTCGACACCCGCTGGCTGGATGGCAAGATCCGCCGCTTCCAGAGCTATGCGCTGATGTCCTCCGAACCGGGCGCCCATTACGGTCTGGGTCTGGATGCTTACGCCACTTGGACCTCCCCGATCCGCAAATACGGCGATATGGTCAACCATCGTCTGCTCAAAGCCGTCATCGCCGGCAAGACCCCGGGTGAGCGCCCGAGCACCGAGCTCACCGAGCACCTGACCGCCTGCCGCCGCCTGCACCGCATGGTGGAGCGTGACATCGGTGACTGGCTCTATGTCCGCTACCTGAAGGCCGATGCAGGCACCGACAAGGTGTTCAACGCCGAGATCATCGACGTGATGCGTGCTGGCCTCAAGCTGCGTCTGCAGGAGAATGGCGCCGTGGTCTTCATGCCTGCCCGTCATATCCTCGACAACAAGGATCGCCTGGAGTGCAACTGGGACAATGGTCGCGTCTATCTGGACAAGACCGAGGTGGTCTACGAGCTCGGCCAGCTCATCGAGGTGAAGCTGACCGAAGCGGTGGAAGAGACCCGTTCCCTTATCGCCAAGCCGGCGGTAGATCTGGTACCGGGTCCGGCACCGGAAGCCCCGGTCGCCGAGAGCACACCTGCGGACGTAGCCCCCAAGGCTGAGTAAGCCGCACAGAGTCATCTCATCTGCCCGAGAGCCCGCCATTGCGCGGGCTCTTTTTTGCCCCGCATCTGCCATACACGCTGCCACAAGTGGCGCCACTACGCACAGTTTTCGCCACAGTTGGCAGTAAAAGCAGTGAATGTTTCCACGCATAACGTGGAATGCAACCAATATGTGCGACACCTCTCCTTTCTGACATATTAATCAAAGAGAAATATGTTTATACTCGCTTGGGTACAATCCAAGGGATGCTGGTATGCAGGAATGGGACCCGGAACACTTCACCAACTTCGCTCAGTTATGCGAAGTGAGCCTCGCCACCATCCGTGAAAAAACCGATGCCGAACGCCTCTACCTCTGGCTGAAAGCCCCCGAACCGCAGCTCTACAGCTTTCAGCTCGATAAGGGGCTGACTACGCTTGATCTCGCCCATCTCGGTCAACTGACCCTGCCCCACCATCTGCTCGACAAGGCGATGGACAAGGGGCAACTGGTGATCGAGCAGATCTACCAGCCGCCGGACTCTGGTGAGAATGTCGAACCAGCCCAGCAACGACTACGCGCCTGCTTCCCCCTCAAACGCCATATGAGCCTGGAAGGGGTCATCTATCTGGAGACCCACCGCCGTATCGACCGCCTCTCTGCACGCCAGCGTCAGGGGATCCAGCTGCTGATCCACTATCTGACCGCCGAATTGAGCAACCACCTGCTATCCAGCCAGGTCAATCAGGAGCGGGATCAGCGGCTCCATACCCAGACCGATCTGGTGCAGAGTCAGGCGCTGCAGGGCTCTTTTCTCACCATGTTGCAGGCGCTGCACATGGTCAGCGTCACCCTCTCCCGCAGCCGCAGCGAGAACGATCTGCTGCGGGACGCCGTGCTTCTGGCCCGCAAGGAACTGCAGTTCGATCGGGTCGCCATCTTCCTGATCGAACCCGATGGCAAGACCATGCGCGGCACCTGGGGCACCAGCGAAGAGGGAGAGCTGGTAGACGAACATGACTTTGTCAGCCCCATTCCGGAGCACCCCACGGTGCAGGAGGCACTCAGGCGTAAGGACTACGTACTGGTGCTGGAAGATACCCCCCTCTACTACGAGAAACAGCAGGTAGGTCGTGGCTGGAACGCCATGGTTTCGCTGTGGGATGGCACCACTCCCATCGGCTGGATCGCCGCCGACAACCTGCTCTGTCACCGACCACTCAAGGCTTATCAGAGCGAGATTTTCAAACAGTACGCCGCCATCCTGTCACAGTTACTGATCCGCCAGCGCACCCAGGAGCAGTTGGAAACCCTCAACCGCCAGCTGGAGGAGCGGGTTGCCGAACGCACGATACAACTGGCCGAAACCAATCGGGCACTGGAGGAGGCCAATCACCGCCTCTCCCTGCTCTCGCTGGAAGACCCTCTGACTGGTATCGCCAATCGGCGCCAGTGGGACATCACCATGCAACGGGAATGGGAGTGGGCACGGCGCACCCAAAATCCGCTGGCGGTATTGATGATCGATGTCGACGACTTCAAGGCCTATAACGATCACTTCGGTCATACCAAGGGGGATGAGTGCCTGCAGCAGGTAGCCCGAGTACTGCGGGAGGCCGAGCGACGTTCTACCAATCTGGTGGCTCGTTATGGCGGAGAAGAGTTCGTCATCCTGCTCTGCGCCCCCCAACCCGGTGAGGCCGAACAACTGGCCGAGAGGATCCATGATGGCCTAACCCGATTAAAACTGCCCCATCCCGCCTCGCGGGTTGCTGATTTCATTACGGTTAGCATAGGCTTTAGCTATCTGGTTCCCTCCCTGAACGAGGCATGGCAGAGTCTGACCGAACAGGCCGATCAGGCGCTCTACCACGCCAAGTCTCAAGGACGGGCGCGCACTCTGGCCTATCGGTGATCCCATGCTGTTGCGTCGTTATCCCATCTTCAATCGCCGCCTGGCCCTGGTGGCCTACGGCATCGATTATCTGCTCGGCTCACCGGACGAGTGGCCCTCGCTGGCACAACATTGCCGCCTGCTGGCACAAGGGCGCCAATATCTGGTGCCCTTCACCCACGAACAGCTCGATGAACAGCGCCCCCTGCTGTTTGATCAGGATGCGATCCCGCTGGTCGAAGCCTCCAGCGAACGGCTACCAGCTTCCTTTCCGGTGCTGGAACAGTGGCGAGACAGTCGACGCCGGCTTGCCGTACACGGGGTCAGCCGTGAGCCACGCTGGCTCGGTGCCAGCCGTCTGCTGGTATTCTGGATGGGCGAAGAGGGGATCTGCCAGCCCACCGAACACAAGCGGATGGCCCTCGATATCGAAACCTGGGAAGACTTTCTCCCGCTGCGAGAGGCCGGAGTCGACTTCTTTGCCGGTGGTTTTCTCGCCCGCCCCGAGCTGGTCAATCAGCGTGCCACCCAGCCCGACATGGCACTTGTGCAGCAGATCCTCCAGCTCATCTGCCACGAGGAGTTCTCCTTTGCCCAGGTGGCCCGCCTGCTGGAGCAGGATGCCTTGCTCCCGGGCCAGCTACTCACCTATGTCAACGCCCCCGGCTTCGATCATGCCGCCCCCATCACCTCGGTTTCCCGCGCCCTCTCCTATCTGGGAGAGCAGGAGATCCGCAAGTTTGTGCTGATCAACGGCCTGGCCCGGGTAAGCCAGCATATGCCGGAGGCCTCTACCCGGATGGCCATCGCTCGCGGTCGCTTCTGTGAACTTATCGCCCTCACCGCCCTAGACAAACGCGAAGCAAGCTGGGCTTTTCTGGTAGGGCTGGTACTCGATGGTTCCCTGCTATCGGAGTCGCTGAAGGCCCACCTGCCCAACAACGTAAAACGAGCCATCGAGCGGCACGAAGGGCCGTTGTTCCACCTGTTCCAGCTGGTCAGGACCTACGAACAGGGCAACTGGGCCCTGCTGGAGCAGCTGGCACCGAAATACCAGCTCGACCCGACCAGACTCACCCCCGTCTATTTTCAGGCGCAAATGTGGGGGCAAGCGTTTCTCACCTGCTAGGTGATGGCGAGGCGGGGAGCCACTGGCTAGAATGGGCTCCCTTTTTTCAGAGACAGACCCCGCACCATGACTCTTTCCGGATTCCAAGGCCTGGTCTTTGACCTTGATGGCACCCTGGTCGACTCCATGCCGCTGCACCTCGCCGCCTGGGAGCACACCGCCCGCGAGTTTGGCTTTCACTTCGATGCCGACTGGTTCTATGAGCTGGGTGGCATGCCGAGCCGCAAGATCGCCCTGCTGGTCGCACAGGAGCAGCAGATCCCCCTCGATCCGCTCGAAGTCACCCGCTGCAAGACCGCCCACTATGTGGCCAACCTGCACAAGGCGACCGTGTTTCCGGCCATGCAGGCGCTGGTCGAGCGCTATCATGGCGTCATCCCGATGGGGATCGGCACCGGCTCGCCTCGTGTCAACGCCGAAGCGGTGCTGCGCAACACCGGGCTGGATCGCTACTTCTCAGTGGTAGTCACCGCAGACGATGTGGAGCTGCACAAGCCCAATCCGGACACCTTCCTGCTGGTCGCCAGCAAGTTGGGGGTCGCGCCATCAGGCTGTCTGGTGTTTGAAGATACCGGTATCGGGGTACAGGCCGGAGAGGCGGCGGGTATGCAGACCTGCATGGTCAAAGAGGGTCAACCGGTCGGCATAACCGCGTAGTGCGTAAAAAAATATCGCCCTGCAAGGGGCGATAACCGGAACCGGCTCTCATACGGGACATGAATGAAAATGAGAGCAGGTTCCGTCAGCCGCTGACGCAGGGCGCGTCAACGGGGAGTGCGGGGCAGACGATTACTCGTTGTTGCCGCCGCCCTGATTGTCGTCATAACGACCCGGCGCACCATGGGGGCGCGGCGCCATGGAGACACGCGGCTTGCGAGCACGCTGGATGTTCACCTGCGGACGGCCGGTGTGCATGGCGATGGTGGAGATCTTGGCCTTGTAGACCAGCTGCTGGTTGCCGTGTGCATCGGTCAGCAGCACGCTGTACTGGTCAAACCCGCTGATGGTGCCTTCGAGCTTGATGCCGCTCACCAGAAAGATAGCGACCTGACTGCGGTTCTTGCGCAACCAGTTGAGGGCAGAATCTTGCCCGTTCCCGAGGGAGAAGGCTTGCTCAATCGTGGAGTAGCTTGGGGATTCAGTTGTCATAAATTATTGTCCCGCGGAAAAAAAGTGGCGTTTGATTGTGCTAAATGGGCACTGGCTTGTCAAAGTCATTCTCACTCCCGCCAGCAATAGCGGCCTCCGGGGGCTGGTCGCTGACCAGCACAACTGCGATAATCGCCAGCTCTGGCTCCACCATGGGCCTTATCTGGGGTTTTATCTTGCATCCGGTTTCACACCACCACCACACCACCTATGTCCATGATGCCACTGCCTGCGAAGAGTGTGACCTGCTGATACCGGCCACACCGCTCGAGGTGGGACAGGCCAGCTGCTGCCCCCGTTGCGGACACACCCTGAGTCGCCACCTGCCACAGCAGGAGTTGCGGCCGATCTCCTACGGGTTCGCGGCACTCATCATGTTCGTGCTCGCCAATGCCTTTACCTTTATGTCCTTCTCGGCCAAAGGGGTGGGCCAGGAGATGACCTTTTTGCAGAGCATCACCACCCTGGTGGATGAGGGCTATCTGTTTCTCGGCGCGGTACTGAGCCTGACCCTGATCGGCCTGCCGCTGGTTTATATGGGGTCCATCATGCTGGTGCTGTGGCGGGTCGATAAAGATCTGCACAGCAATGCCCTGCGCTCCCTCGGCCGTCTGCTCTGCCGGATCAAACCCTGGCTGATGGTGGATGTCTTTCTGGTGGGGGTGCTCATCTCGCTGGTCAAGCTGATGGGAATGGCCGACATCAAGATGGGGCTGTCATTCTGGGCTTTCGTCGGCTACACCGTACTGCTTATCAAGATGATCTCCTCACTGGATCAGATGTGGCTGTGGCAGCGGCTGTTCGGCCCGACCGAGGCACGGGAGATCGACCCGGAAGCGGGCGCGCTGGAGTCCGGTCTGGTGGGCTGCCATATCTGTGGCGCCCTGAGCGAGGTGGGCAGCCACAGCTGCTCCCGCTGCGGCGGCAAGCTGCATGCCCGCAAGCCGGGCGGCCTGAACCGTACCTGGGCGCTGCTGTTTACCTCCGCCATTCTCTACATTCCGGCCAACGTCTATCCCATCATGGATACGGTGTTTCTCGGTGATGACAGCCCCTCTACCATCCTCGGCGGTGTGGTGCTGCTCTGGGCCATGGGCTCATACCCCATAGCGGCGGTGATCTTTTTCGCCAGCGTGGTGGTGCCGCTGGTGAAAATACTGGCGCTATTCTGGCTTTGCTATATGGTGCAGCGCGGCAATGTCACCTCCCCCCTCGGCAAGCTCAAACTCTATCGCATGACCGAATTTGTCGGACGCTGGTCGATGATCGACGTCTTCGTGGTGGCCATTCTGGCGGGCCTGATCCGGCTCGACAATCTGATGACCATCTACCCCGGCCCTGCGGCCGTTGCATTTGCAGGTGTGGTGCTGATCACCATGGTCGCCGCCATGAGTTTCGACTCCCGCCTGATCTGGGATTTACAACAAGGAGAACGCGAACGTGAGTGAGCGTAAAAAAAGGTGGAAACCGGGCTCTGACTTTCTGAGCTCTGCCGCCGCAATCTGGATGGTGCCCCTGCTGGCGCTGTTCATCGGTCTCTGGATGCTGTTCCAGCACTGGTACTCCCAGGGCCCCAGTTTCACCCTGACAGTCGCCACTGCCGAGGGCATAGTCGCTGGCAAGACGGTGATCCGCTCCCGCGAAGTGGACGTCGGCCGCATCGAGGCCGTCGAGCTGAGCGATGACTACAGCCATGCCGTGCTGAAAGGACGGCTGACCAATGCCGCCTCCGGCATGTTGCGCGGTGACAGCCAGTTCTGGGTGGTCAAGCCCAGAGTGGGCCGTGAAGGGGTATCGGGTCTGAGCACCCTGCTCTCCGGCGCCTATATCGAGCTCGCCCCCGGCAAGAAAGGTCGGGCGCGGGACGAGTACGCCATGCTGGACAAACCGCCGCTCGCCTCCCTCGATGCCAAGGGGCTGCGTCTCACCCTCAGCAGTCGCGACACTCGCGCGCTGGGAGAAGGCTCCCCCATCAACTATCAGGGCTTCACCATAGGTCAGGTGGAAGAGGCGAAGTTCCTGCCGGAAAAGAGCGAGATGCAGTATCAAATCTTCATCCACGCGCCCTATGACATTCTGGTGAGCAGCAACTCCCGCTTCTGGATGACCCCGGGCTTCGAGGTCTCCATGAGCAGCGAGGGGATGAAGGTGAAGATGGATTCGCTGGAGAGCCTGATCGATGGCGGCATCACCATGGGTCTGCCACCCGGTTGGGCGCCTGGCGAGCCGGTAAAACAGATGGAAGGGTTCACCCTGTTCCAGGATGAGGCGAGCGTGCTAGCCGGTAGTCTGGATCAGTTCATCGACTACGTCTTCCTGTTCGATGACAACGTGGGTGGCCTGCACCCGGGCGCGGCAGTACAGTATCGCGGTATCCGGGTTGGTACCGTCATCTCCGCCCCCTACCTCATCGAGGACAAGGGCGTGCAGATCTTCAAGAGCCGCCAGATCCCGGTGCTGGCCCGCATCGAGGTGCAGCGCCTCTCCCACCGCTATGCCAAGGCGGAGAAGGATCAATGGCGTGCCCTGTTCGGCAAGCAGTTCAAGGAGGGGTTGCGTGCCAGCCTCAAGACCTCGAGCCTGCTGACCGGCGGCAAGATCATCGATCTCAACTTCTATCCGGACGCGCCACGTTTCGAGCAGGCCAAGCTGGCCGGTTATCAGGTCTTCCCCACCGTGCAGGGCGGGCTGGATCAGATCGAGCGCAAGGTGAACCTCATCCTCGACAAGTTTGTCGATATGGACATGGCAACCACCCTGACCAAGGTCAACGGGTCACTCACCACCCTGGATGGCACCCTGAAGAACATCAGTGCAGTCAGCGCCAACCTGAACAAGCTCACCGCCAAGGATTCTACCCAGCAGCTGCCCGCCTCGCTCAACGAGAGCCTCAAGCAGTTGCAGGAGACCTTGCAGGCCTATGATGCCCAGTCGCAGACCAATCAGGACCTGCGTCAGTCGGTGCAGACCCTCAATCAGTTGATGCGCGAACTGCAGCCGCTGGTGCACTCCCTCAACGAGCAGCCCAGCTCGCTGATCTTCGATCGCGCGCATCCATCGGACCCTGAGCCCAAGCGAGGCAAACAATGAAAAAAGAGATCCTGACGCTGGCCCTGCTGGGGCTGCTGGCGGGTTGCAGCAGCCAGCCGAGCCTGCACTACTATTCGCTCGATGCCGACAGCCAGCAACCCGTGACGGCGCCGGCCCAACCGCAGCACCAGCTGGTGCTGCGCCCGGTGGCGCTGGCCAGCCAGCTCGACCGGATCAGTCTGGTCTATCAGCTGGAAGGGCAAGAGCTGCACTTCACCGAGTACCATCGCTGGGCCGGTGCGCTGGACGATCAGCTCAACCAGCTCACCCTCAACGGCCTCTCCACCCGCCTGCCGGGCTGGGTGGTACGGCAGGATGGCGCCCGCAAGGGGCCGGTGCTGACCATTCTGGTGGAGCGCTTTCAGGGCCGTCATGACGGCAGCGCCGTGCTGAGCGGTCGCTGGCGCCTGCTGGCGGAAGATGGCACCGTGTTGCGCGATGCCCCCTTCCGTCAGGAGCGAGTGCTGCCAGCAGATGGCTACAACGCGCTGGTGAACGAGCTGGGTCAGGGCTGGCAACAGCTGCTCGACCAGATTGCCACCGAGGTGCGCAAGCAGGGTTGAGCACATCAACCTGCGAGCATCAGATAGAAAAAAACGACGCCAGCTGGCGTCGTTTTTTTGTGGGCAAGAGTCGGGGGCGACTTATGCCTTGGCGGGCAAGCTCAAGCGGGCAACCGCTTCCACGTGCATGGAGTGCGGGAACATATCGACCGGTTGCACTTCGTCCAGCACGAAGCCCTGCTTGACCAGCCAGGCAAGGTCGCGGGCCAAAGTCTGCGGATTGCAGGAGACATAGACCAGACGGCGGGGCGCCATGGCGACCAGGGTCTGCAGCACCGCCTTGTCACAGCCTTTGCGGGGCGGATCCATCACCACCACATCAGCGGTCACGCCCTGGGCGTGCAGCTCGGGCATCAGCTGCTCCGCCTTGCCAACGTGGAATTCGGTGTGCTCGATGCCGTTGAGGGCAGCGTTGCGGCGGGCATCGCTGATGGCGCTCTCCACCGACTCGATCCCGACGACCTTGGCGGCCTTGCCAGCCAGGAACAGGGAGATGGTACCGATACCGCAATAGATGTCGAACACCGTCTCGTTGCCGGTCAGCTCGGCATACTCGAGGGCGCTGGAGTAGAGCACATCGGTCTGGGTCGGGTTGTTCTGGAAGAAGGAGAGCGGCGAGATCTCGAACTCGAGCTCATGGATCTTGTCGCGGATCACCCCTTCGCCGAGCAGCACCCGGTTGGTGGCGCCCAGAATGCGGTTGGTGCGCTCATCGTTGATGTTCTGCACCAAGGTTGTGACCGGCAGATCGCTCAGGGCTGCCAACAGTTCGGCTTCGAACGGTAGCTCCTCACCCAAAGTGACCAGCACCACCATCAGCTCGCCGCTCTTGAAGCCCTTGCGGGTCATCAGGTTGCGCACGCAGCCGCTGTGGTTCACTTCGTCATAGGCAGCGATGTCATGCGCGCGCATCCAGTTGCGTACCCGGGCGTTCAGCTCCACGTGCAGCGGATCCTGCACCGCACAGTCATCGGCGGTGATGAGATCGTGGGAGTGCTTGCGATAAAAACCGATCTCGGCACCGGCGTCACAGCCACGCACCGCATATTGCGCCTTGTTGCGATAGGCGAACGGGCTCTCCATGCCAAGGATATCCTTGACCGGCGTGTCACCCAGCCCGACCTGCTCCAGTGCGCTTTGCACCAGTGCCTGCTTGAGCTTGAGCTGGGCCGGATAGGCCAGCGGACGTACCTGACAGCCACCACACTCGGTGTTGGGGCAGAAATCGGCAACCCGATCTGCAGAGGGCTGGAGCAGCTCGGCAACCTTGCCGTGCAGATAGTTCGGCTTGACCTCGGTCAGCTCCACCAGCGCCTGCTCACCGGGCAGCAGACCTTCGACAAACAGGGGGCGATCGAACAGGCGTCCTTTGCCATCTCCTTTGTCGGTCAGTTCCAGGATCTCGATCTGGTGTTGATGTCCCACTAACGGCATGAGCGGCTCCAAAAGTACTAAAAATGGGGGGGGATGAACGCGGCAGAGCCATGCCCATCGAGAAAAGGTGGCAGAGTTTAGCGGAGATCCGGCCAAATTGCAGGCATAAAAAGCCTGCTTGTTGCAATGGTCATTGCCCCTGGTCATCTGCCGGGCGTGGCCACCTTTCGGGTTGCGGCAAATTTAGCCCTTGGGCCATAACGCCCAGCCTGTTAAAATTCCGCCCTTGAAATTATCCTGGGCCCCGCGCCCGTTCTAGCTAAGGTCTACCGCGATGCGTACCAGCCAATATCTGCTTTCCACTCTCAAGGAAACCCCCTCCGACGCTGAAGTTGTCAGCCACCAGCTGATGCTGCGCGCCGGGATGATCCGTAAACTGGCCTCCGGCATGTATGCCTGGTTGCCAACCGGTCTGCGGGTACTGAAGAAAATCGAGAACATTGTTCGCGAAGAGATGAACAATGCTGGTGCCGTCGAAGTCTCCATGCCGGTGGTACAACCCGCCGAGCTGTGGCAGGAGTCAGGCCGCTGGGATGACTACGGTCCCGAGCTGTGCCGTCTGACCGACCGTCACAACCGTCCCTTCGTGCTGGGCCCGACCCACGAAGAGGTGATCACTGCGCTGGTACGTTACGAAGTGAACAGCTACAAGCAGCTACCACTCAACCTCTACCAGATCCAGACCAAGTTCCGCGACGAAGTGCGCCCCCGTTTCGGCGTGATGCGTGGCCGCGAATTCCTGATGAAGGATGCCTACTCCTTCCACATCGACAAAGAGTCTCTGGTCGATACCTACGAGAAGATGCACGCCGCCTACTGCAAGGCGTTCACCCGCATGGGTCTGAACTTCCGTCCGGTGCAGGCCGATACCGGCTCCATCGGTGGTACCGGTTCCCACGAATTCCAGGTGCTGGCCGAGAGCGGTGAAGACTTGATCGCCTTCTCCGACAGCTCCGATTACGCCGCCAACATCGAGATGGCCGAAGCACTGGCACCGGCTGGTGAGCGCCCTGCCGCCACCGCAGCCCTGACCAAGGTTGCCACCCCGAATGTTCACACCATCGACGAAGTGGCTGCCTTCCTGAACGTGGCACCGACCGCCATCGCCAAAACCCTGCTGGTACTGGCAGAGGAAGATGAGCACGGCAAGCAGGCCGTTATTGCGCTGGTACTGCGTGGCGACCACGAGCTGAACGAAATCAAGGCAGAGAAACTGGCTGGCGTGGCTAACCCGCTGACCTTCGCCAACGACGAGCAGATCAAAGCTGCCGCCGGTTGCGACGCAGGCTCCATCGGCCCGGTCGGCTTTGCCGGTCGCATCATCGTCGATCGCAGCGCTGCCCATCTGGCGGACTTCGTCTGCGGCGCCAACGAAACCGGCTTCCACCTGACCGGTGCCAACTGGGATCGCGACATCACCGCTTACGAAGTTGCCGACCTGCGCAACGTGGTGGAAGGCGACCCGAGCCCGTGCGGCCAGGGCAAGCTGCTGCTCAAGCGCGGTATCGAAGTGGGCCACATCTTCCAGCTGGGTACCAAGTACTCCGAAGCAATGAAGGCAAGCGTGCTGAACGAAGCTGGCAAGTCCGTCACCATGGAGATGGGTTGCTACGGTATCGGGGTTTCCCGTCTGGTGGCCGCCGCCATCGAGCAGAACAACGACCAGTACGGCATCATCTGGCCGGACGCCATCGCTCCGTTCGAAGTGGCCATCGTGCCGATGAACATGCACAAATCCGAGCGCGTAGCCGAGCAGGCACAGCAGTTCTACGCCGAGCTGAAAGCGGCCGGTGTGGACGTGCTGTTCGACGACCGTAAAGAGCGCCCGGGCGTGATGTTCGCCGACATGGAGCTGCTGGGCATCCCGCACGCCATCGTCATCGGCGATCGCGGCATGGATAACGGCGTGGTCGAGTACAAGTGCCGCCGCACCGGCGAGAAGCAGGAAGTGGCCATCAGCGATATCGTCGCCATGATCAAGGCCAAGCTGGGCCGCTAAGCCCACCCTCTTCCCGATATAAAAAAGCGCGCCCAATGGCGCGCTTTTTGTTTGTCTTCTCTTCTAAAGCAAAGAGGATTGCCGCAAGGAGCCTACTCGTTGCGACCGATAAAGAGATCGGTCACGTGGCAGCTGCTTCTGGCTTCCAGTGCGTCGAGCATATAGGCCGCCGCATCTTCCGGAGTCATGAAGCCACTCGGGTCCACGTGATCCGAGTTGTCCCAGAATTCGCTGCGGATCCCGCTCGGGTAGAGGTTGACCAGCCGCAGTGGCGAGCCTTTCAGCTCGGCGCGCAAGGATTCGAGAAAGCCGCGCATCCCCCATTTGGAGGCGCAGTAGAGGCTCTCGTTGGCCTTGCCCACCTGCGCGGCGGAGGAGAGCACATTGGCCAGCACTCCGCCCTTGTCGCCGATAAGCCGCACCGTCTGCTGGGCCACCAGAATGGTGGAGATAAGGTTGCTCTCCACCACCCGGCGGATCTGCTCGGCAGTATAGACACCGACCGGGCCAAACTCACCCACCCCGGCGCAGTGGATCACCATGTCGGGCAGCCCGCCCCACTCCACCGCAGCGGCGAAGGCGACATCGACCTCTTCATGGTGCGCCAGATCGGCGGCGATGCCGATCACCGCGCTGCCGAGCAGTTGCTCCTGCTCCTGCAGTCGCTGATAACGGCGCCCCATCATGGAGACCTGATGGCCCCGCTCAACCAGTCCGATAGTCAGCGCCCGGCCGAGACCGGAACCGGCACCTGTCACTATGATGTGGCCCATTATCGCTCCTCGTCGTCAGTCGACGGTCAGATTAGAAAGTGAATTCGCCGCCCATGAACCAGCCATCAACAGACTGGTCGATATTGGCGAAGTCGACCTTGGCTTCACGCCAGCCGGCACGCAGCTTGATCGGCATGGAGGAGAACTTGTAGGAACCACCCAGACGGTAGTCATAGTTGTCCGCATCGTGAGTACGCAGATCGCCGAAGAAGGCGATGCCGGTGCCCGGGATCTTCACTTCGCTGCCGGCATAGGCCATCAGGGTATCTTCGTCATAACCCTTGCGACCGAAGTAGACCTGCTCACCATCGTAGTGACGGCCGGTCATACCCAGATCGATCTTGAACAGATCGTTGTTGAACAGACGGTAGTAGAGGCTCAGATCGTAGGCGGTCAGATCGTTCTTGAAGTTGCCGCCGGAGGTGCTGAAATCGGAGACTTCAAACTTGGCGTTCGGCAGGAAGATGATGCCGTGTTCCAGTTGCAGATAGCCGTTCCAGTTGTAGCTGTCGTCATAGCTGCCATCAGCACTGGTGCCATAAGCCTGACCACTGCCCTTGGCGGCCCATACGTCGGCACCGGCGGCAAAACGCCAGTCGTCAGCGGCCATGGCACTCTGGCTGCACAGAGCCAGCACAAAACCGGCAATCAGCGTCTTTTTCATTACGTCACTTCCTCTTGCATACATGGAAAAGAGCACTATTTTACTCGGTGCAGCCAAAATACCCAGCGTCAATCCTGAACAAACGACGACAAATGTCAGTGCTTCATATGCTTCATCTCTGCCATCGGCTCAATCGGCTTCACCGGCAGTGACAGATCCAGCTTCTGACCATCGTCCATGGTGAGGGTGAGCGGGAAAGGGGTCTGCTCGGAGAGCGTGCCCACCTCGAACAACATGATGTGCAGGCTGCCCGGTTTCAGCACCGCTTCGCCCTTGGCCGGGATCTCGATATTCTCGACCTGACGCATCTTCATCACGCCATTTTCGTGCAGGTGAGTGTGCAGCTCGGCACGCCCCGCCGCAGCAGAAGCCGCCGCCACCAGCTTGACCGGCTGGTCGGCGTCATTCTTCAGCACCATAAAGGCGGCAGTGTTGGGGGAGCCCGGCGGCAACAGGCGCACATAACCGTCGACAGCCTCGACCTTGGCTAGTGCAGGCGCCGTCATACCCAGAACCAGCAGAGAATAAAACGCACGTTTAAACATGGTTGAAATCCTTTTATGATGTTGTTAAACGGCGCCAAGGTTACCCCAGCGGCAACCTTTTTTGCACCTTTCAATAACAAGGATTTAGACATGGCCCCCATTCTCATTGCCGAGCAGCAGGATGGCTTGCTCACCCTGACCCTCAACCGCCCCGACAAGCGCAACGCCCTCAATACCGAGCTGTATCAACAACTGGTGGCTGCGCTGCGAGAGGCGGCAGCCGATGAGGAGGTGCATGTCCTGCTGTTGCAGGGGCAGCAGGATTGCTTTACTGCGGGCAATGATCTGGCCGACTTTATGGGCAAGAGCTCGCTGGAGCCCGACGACCCCATCCTGCAGTTCCTCCACACCCTGGCCGATTTCCCCAAACCCGTGATCGCCGCTGTTGCAGGCCCGGCGGTGGGGATTGGCACCACCATTTTGCTGCACTGCGATCTGGTCTATCTGGCGGATAATGCCCGCTTGCAGCTTCCTTTCGTCGAGTTGGGGCTGGTGCCGGAGTTCGCCTCCAGCCTGCTGCTGCCGCGTCTGGTGGGACACCTCAAGGCGGCAGAGCTGTTGCTGCTGGCCGAGGCGATGGATGCCGAGGAGGCGCTGCGGCTCGGGCTGGCCAACAAGGTGGTGGCGGCCGATGGAGTGCTCTCCTTTGCCCGCGAGCAGGGACTGAAGCTGGCGGCCAAACCGCCCAGAGCGCTGCAAAAGAGCAAGGCGCTGCTGAAACAGGAGCTCAAACAGGCGGTGCACTTTGTCATTGATCTGGAGGCGCGCGCCTTCGCCCAGGCACTGCAAGGGGAAGAGGCGCAACAGCGCATCGCCCAGAAACTCAAACGGCGGAGCTGAGCTGCCGCTCAACGCCAGTCAGTTGAGGCGAAAACGGCCGATCAGCTCGCAGCCCTGCACCTTGTCCTGCAGCTGGATCAGCCGGGCAATTTCCGGATTGGGGTGACGCTTGAGAAAGGCGAGCAGGGCGCCGCGACAGCAACCCAGCTCGCTGATCAGCGCCTCGCACTCCCGGTTGGGGCATTGTGGCACCAGCGCCGTGACCAGCTCGGAGGCGAGTTTCAGGTAGCGCAGCTCGTAAGTCGGCTCATCCATCGACCGCCAGAAGTCGGCCAGCCGGTGACAGGTGGCGACCCGCATAGTGGCCAGTTCGGTCAACTCGACCTGGGTCATCTCGTAAACATCCCCCAGCGCCTGCTGATAAAAGCAGATCGCCGCCCCCAGCGAACCGGCCTGCCAGGCACGCTCCGCCTCCAGCATGTATCGTTGCCAACTTTGCGGTGTCATTTCGCTCTCCCGAGTCCGTCATGGTGGGAGTGTTATCATGGCTAATTGAGAATAAATATCAACCAGAGGGTTAGTGCAGGATCTCTGCGCAACCTTGGCAAACCCGGCGCCCGACCTTATGATCGCGCCCTTCCCTCTTCTTTGGAGCACACCACAATGCGACCTCGCCTCCCGCAGATGCTGGGCTGCTCCCTGCTCTGCGTGCCCCGCATGCTGGTCTGGATCTATTAGCTGCGCTCAAGCGAACGCAACCCATCCGATCCATTCAGCAAAGGAGTACCAGCATGAACACCTGCCAACACTGGTCGCAGGTCGAATACCTGCACCTGACGGTGACCAACCCCAATATCTGCCTAAAGGGGCAGCACAGCTACTACTCGGGTGCCTGGGATGGCCCCTTCGAAGAGGTGGCGGTGCGCTACCTCCATGGCGATCCCTTCAGCCGCAGCCCGGAAACCGGCTGGGAGCCGCTCTGGCATATCGACCGTCTCCATATCGGCGACTATGTGCAGATTGCCGCCGGGGTAAAGATCATCATGGGGGGCAACCACACCCACAACACGTCCTTCATCAGCACCTATCCGTTCGCCGATCTGGACGCGCTCCAGCGCAGCTACCACCCCGCAGGTGATACCCGCATCGGCAACGATGTCTGGATCGGCATGGAGGCGATGATCATGCCCGGCGTCACCATCGGCGATGGCGCCATCATCGCCGCCCGTTCGCTGGTCAATCAGGATGTGCCGCCCTATGCCATGGTGGCGGGCACCCCGGCCAGGGTGGTGCGGATGCGCTTTGGCGAGGAGGAAATTGCCCGGCTACAGGCCCTCGCCTGGTGGGATTGGCGGGATCAACAGGTCAACGATCTGCTACCGCTGATCCAGCAAGGTGACGTCGCCCTGCTTGAACAGGCGGCTGCCCACTGGGCGGAGCGCCATGAGTGACTACCGCTAACCAGTAGCTGACAGCATAAGAGCGACCCCAGGGTCGCCCTCTTTTATCTCCGGCATGCTCTGGACGCCGTCATCGCACATCCACTCACTGCGCGCTTTTGGACTGGTTGAGGCTGCACTGCTTGCCGGGATAACCGGGTAGCTCCTTGGCATCGCTGCCGCAGGCGAGCCGTTTGGCCTGTTGCAGGCGGGCCGCCAGATTGGCGCTGTCCACCGGCATCCATTGCATCTGCTTGCCGAGCCAGCTGGCCCAGGCAAACTCGACGAAATAGACCCGTTTGTCCTTGCGAAAGTAGCCCGCATTCTGCAGCAGTCCGGCGAGGGTGCGATAGGGGTAATCAGGCAGCTTGTCGATGCTGGTCGGCAACTGCTCCGGGGTCAGCGGCTGTCCCTTCTCATCCTTGAGCCAGGCCCAATGATTGTTCTGCATCTGGCTCCAGAAGTTGGCTTTGTCCTGCAGACGGCCAATCACCTTGACCCGGGCATCCTTGACGCCCTGCTGCCACAACGCCTTGGTGAGATGGTGCCTGTCCACCAGCCAGTAGCTGCCATCCGGCGCAATCACCACGGGGATCTCGTTCTTTTTCATCAACTTGTCGAGCTGCTTTGCGCTCATGTCCGCCAATGTGGCCTGGGTCTCATCGACCTGGATCTGGCCGACGCCCCCCTGAGTCGGGTGCAAGGCATCGATGCCGATCTCGCACCAGTTGCCCACCGCCGTGTCGCTCTGGCACGGGGCCAACGCCCAGGCACCCTGGCTCAACACACAGGCCAGCACTAACCATGCTTTCATCGTTTGACACTCCTCACCACATTGAACTGCACAGACGCCGGGAACGCTCTTCTACCCCGATTGGGAGTGAGAGTCGAATGCTGGCGGTCAGACCAGCAAACGGGATATCATGATTTCCCATCTGTCGGCGATATTTTCTCGCCGAGTTTTCTCCCCGCTTCACACTATTTGAAGGATCCGACCCATGAAAGGATGGAGCCCCTTGCTGGCCCTGCTGGGCTGTGCTGCTGTCCAGGCTGCCGATATTCCCGCCGGAACACAACTCGCCGCCGAGCAGATTGTCGTTCGCCACCTCAAGGATGAACCTGCGAGCCTGAGCCCGCTCAAGCTGGTCGGCCTGCCGGAGTTGCAGGTACTGCGGGATCTGTTCGAGGGGCTGCTGACCCAGGGGCCGGATGGCAAACCGGTTGCCGGGGTGGCGGCCAGCTGGGAGAACAAGGGCAACCAGTTCTTTACCTTCCATCTGCGCCCGGATGCGCGCTGGTCCAACGGCGATCCGGTCAAGGCCGGCGACTTCGTCTACGGCTGGCGCAAGCTGGTCGACCCGAAAGAGGCGGCCACCTTCGCCTGGTTTGCCCAACTGGCCCGTTTCGACAAGGTGGACGAGATAGTCGCTGGCAAATTGCCTGCCAGCGAGCTGGGGGTCAAGGCCCTCGATGACCACACCCTGCAGGTGACCCTCTCCCAGCCGGTACCCTACTTCCTGAACCTGCTGAGCCACCCCAGCCTGTCGCCGCTCCATCAGGCCAGCATCGAGCAGCACGGCAACCAGTGGACCCAACCCGGCAAACTGGTGGGCAACGGTGCCTTTGTGCTGAACAACCGGGTGGTCAACGAGAAGCTGGAGCTGACCCCCAACCCTTATTACTGGGATCGGGCCCATACCGTATTGACCAAGGTGATCTTCATGCCGATCAATCAGGAGAGCGCGGCGACCAACCGCTACCTGGCTGGCGATCTGCATATCACCGAATCCTTCCCCAAGGAGCAGTACGACAAGCTGAAGCAGCAGATCCCGAATGAGGTCTATACCCCGGATCAGCTCGGCACCTACTACTACGCCTTCAATACCAAACAGGCCCCGCTCGACGATGTGCGGGTGCGCAAGGCGCTCTCCTACACCATCGACCGCGCCCTGATCGCCGATAAAGTGCTCGGCACCGGCGAGAAACCGGCCTACCACTTCACCCCGGATGTGACCGCCAGCTTCACCCCGGCCGCCAACCTGCTCTCCACCAGCAGCCAGCCGGCGCTGGACAGCAAGGCCAAGTCCCTGCTCAAGGAGGCCGGTTACGGCCCGGACAAGCCGCTCAAGCTGACCCTGCTCTACAACACCGCGGAAATTCACAAGAAGATGGCACTGGCGATTGCCAGCATGTGGAAGCAGAAGCTGGGCGCCGAGGTCGAGCTGACCAATCAGGAGTGGAAAACCTATCTCGACAGTCGCCAGAGCGGTCAGTTCGAGGTGATCCGCTCCTCCTGGGTCGCAGATTACAACGACCCGTCAGCGTTCCTTGGCCTTTGGGGCTCCCGTCACAGCGGCAATATGGCAGGCTTTGCCAATGCCCGTTATGACCAGCTGCTGGCAGAGGCGGCCAGCACTCAGGATGTCGCCAGCCGTAGCAAGCTGTTTGGCGAGGCAGAGGCGATCCTGCTGGATCAAGCCCCCATCGCCCCCATCTACCAGTACACCAATGCCCGACTCATCAAGCCATGGCTCAAGGGCTACCCCATCAACAACCCGGAGGATGTGGCCTACAGCCGCCAACTCTACCTCGTCAAACACTGACACCGGCCACAACGATGCGAGGCCCCGCAGGGCCTCGCTATTGATACTGTTCACACCCCGATTTCCAGCCTAAAATGCCGCCCCTTCTGTTCAATTAATCTTCAATACCCAGTCAGACATGCGTTATTTGATACTGCTCTCGTTGTTGTGGACCCTGCCTGCACAGGCCAACAGCGAATCCCAATGCCAGCAAGAGTTTGTCGGCTGGATGCTGCATCAGCAGCAACAGTTCAGTGATCGCAAGTCTGACAAGATGGAGCGACGCCGGGCCGAGCGGGCCATCGATCTTGCCCGGCAGGAGTACGACAAGCAGGCCAGCTTCTGCAAGACCATGCAGCTTGTTCGTGAATACAAAGATGGCGATCCACGTTTTACTCCGCGCCCCGGAGAGATACACGACTACAGTACGACTTCTGACAACACATCAGGGTGACCCTGACCAGAAAAACCAAAAGCGCGTCGATTGACGCGCTTTTTGTGGTTCTTGCCCTGACAAAGCGGCTTATTCGGCCGTCTCGCTGCTGGCAAACTCCGGCACCTTGGCCATGGCATCCAGCACCACCTGAATACCGGCGCCCGGTTTGCAGGCGTTCTCGCTCAGGTGGCGGCGCCAGGCGCGAGCCCCCTGCATGTTCTGGAACAGCCCCAGCATGTGGCGGGTCATATGGGAGAGGTAGTTGCCCTTGGCCAGCTCCTGCTCGATATAGGGCAGCATCATCCGCACAACCTCGTGGCGGCTCGGCACGGCGTTGTTCTGGCCGAACACCAGATTGTCCACCTGCGCCAGAATGTAGGGGTTCTGATATGCTTCACGCCCCATCATGACGCCATCGACGTGTTGCAGGTGCTCCAGAGTCTGCTCCATGGAGGTGACGCCGCCGTTGAGGGCAATGGTCAGCTCCGGGTAATCCTGCTTGACCCGATAGACGCGGGGATAATCGAGGGGCGGGATCTCGCGGTTCTCCTTGGGGCTCAGGCCGCTCAGCCACGCCTTGCGGGCATGGACGATAAAGGTATCGCAACCGGCATCGCGCACCTGTTCGATAAAGGTCTGCAGAAATTCGTAGGAGTCCTGATCGTCGATGCCGATACGGGTCTTCACCGTCACCGGAATATCGACCGCATCGCGCATTGCCTTGACGCAGTCCGCCACCAGCGCCGGTTCGCCCATCAGGCAGGCGCCAAAGCGACCGTTTTGCACCCGATCGGAGGGGCAGCCGACGTTGATGTTCACCTCGTCATAGCCGCGCTCCTCGGCCAGCTTGGCACAGCGCGCCAGATCGGCCGGATTGCTGCCCCCCAGCTGCAGGGAGATGGGGTGCTCCTGCTCGCTGTAACCCAGATAATCCCCCTTGCCGTGGATGATGGCGCCGGTGGTCACCATTTCGGTATAGAGCAAGGTCTGGCGGCTCATCAGTCGATGAAAGTAACGGCAATGCCGATCAGTCCAGTCCAGCATGGGGGCGATGGAAAAACGCTGCGCCTGCATAAAAATCATCCGGGTTGGCTAAAGAAAGGGGCGGATTTTATCACAACGTGAAGCAGCCCCAGAAAATGAATTTTGTCGCCGCGCCATGCGAGGCCCTGTGATAGTATCCGGCTAATAGAAAGGGTATCTGCGCGATCATGAATCAAGACCAACTTTTACAACGAGCCGAGCGACTCTGTATACAGCGAGGGATCCGCTTCACCCCGACCCGACGTCAGGTATTTCGCCTGCTGGCGGCACACGGCAACGCCATCAGCGCCTATGATTTGTTGGCCCAGCTGCAACAAACCGAAGCCAATGCCAAGCCGCCAACCGTCTATCGGGCACTCGATTTTTTGCTCGAACAGGGCTTTGCTCACAAAGTGGAATCGCTCAACGCGTTTATCTTCTGCTGCCACTTCGATCACGCTCACCCGATGCAGCTGCTGATCTGCGACGAGTGCGGGGATGTGGTCGAACTTCACGATAGTGCAATAGATAGCGCGTTTTCCGAGCAGGCCCACTTGCATGGCTTTACGATTACCAATAAGACAATAGAGGCACATGGCCAATGTGCTCGCTGTACGCCCACTGTAGGAAGTCATCATGAAGGCTGATTTTGTAAATCCGTTCCTGCTATCTCTGCTCAATGTGCTCTCGACCATGGCACAGCTGGAACTAAAACCGGGCAAACCGAAACGCAAGATGGATGAGCTGGCGCGCGGCGACGTCTCCGGTCTGATCGGCATGGTCGGCCCGCAGACCCGCGGCTCCCTCTCCATCAGCTTCGAGAAGGGGCTGGCGCTGGAGATCATGCGTCGCATGCTGGGGGAAGCTCCCACCTCCATCAATGAAGAGGTGACCGACATGGTCGGTGAAATCACCAACATGGTGACCGGCGGTGCCAAGCGGATGCTGGGCGAGAAGGGCTACGAGTTTGACATGGCGACCCCCATCATCGTCTCCGGCCCCAACCACACCATCACCCACAGGGCCGATGGCACCAAGATAATGATGCCGTTCGAATCCGATTTCGGTCGCGCCACTATCGAAATTTGCTTCGAGTAATCCTATGTGGAAAGCATTGAAATGGATTTTCATCTGCTGGGCACTACTGTTGATCCTGTCGGACATTCAGATCAGCACCTCCCTCTACAAGTACGAAGATAACCGGGTTCTCATCAACTTCCCGCGCTGGGAAACCAAACAGCCCTGGGGCACCTTCGAGTGGCATGCCGGACGGGTAGAAACCCACTGGTATGGTCTGGATGGCAAACCCAAGCCGGCAGGCCCGCAAATCTGATCCGGTAACGGATCCGGCAGAAACAAAAGAGGCCAGCAGATGCTGGCCTCTTTGCTATCTCGTTGATCCTGAATCAAGCCGCTTCGGCAGCCAGCTTACCGCTTGGTCGCATCAAGATGCCGACGATGCAGGCCAGCAGAGTTGGCAGCAGCCAGGCAAGTCCCTTGTCGAACAGCGGCAGGAAGGCAAAGCCGTCCATAGCCATACCAGCAGCGCCCAGTCCGTCCAGACAGCCAAACAGGAAGGCGACCAGCAGCACGCCACGAAACGCCAGCCGTGGCTGGGCAAACCACCCTTTGAGGAAGGTCACCAGCACCAGTGCAATGGCAACCGGGTAGATGGCTACCAGCACCGGGATGGAGAGACTGATAAGCTCACTCAGCCCCACATTGGCCACCAGCGCGCAGAGTGCCCCCAGCAGCATCACCCACTTGTGGTAAGTCCAGCCAGTCAAATCTTGGAAATAATCGGCTCCGGCACAGAGCAGGCCTACTGCACTGGTAAAACAGGCCAGAGTGATGATGGCCGCCAAAATAAGCTGCCC
Source organism: Aeromonas sp. 600948 (assembly GCF_049174875.1). NCBI lineage: Bacteria > Pseudomonadati > Pseudomonadota > Gammaproteobacteria > Aeromonadales > Aeromonadaceae > Aeromonas > Aeromonas sp. 600948. Next base: position 121,342 of record NZ_JAAKTY010000008.1, on the reverse strand, counting down.
TGGCTGACCAAACAGGCTCAGGACGTAGGCATTGACGATGGCACCGCCGTTGCTGATGTCGCTCGCCACTCCGCCGGCACTGTTGCCAAGCTGGAAAAGAGAGAGATAGACCGCCGACAACCCGACCGCCGAGATCAGGCCCGCAATGGTGAGGTATTTGAACTGGCTGCGATAGTCCTCGATCCCCTTCTGGCGCAGCAACCCGATGATCAGTGCGCCAAACATCAGGGATGCCAGGGTATCCATGGTGTTATACCCCTCCAGCATCCCCTTGGTGAGCGGAGCGCTGATGTAGTCACCGCTGGCATCGGGCATGGTACCCTGTGGCGCGATAAAGACCCCGACCGCCAGAATGAGCAGCATCGCCATCAGGGCGGGAGTCAGGTACTTGCCAACCGCATCGAGCAGTTTGCCCCGATCGAGCGCCACCATGATCACCAGCGCAAAGAAACTCAGGGTGTAGATCAGCAGCCCCTCATGACCGGCATCGCCGAGCCAGGGCTTGAGCCCCATCTCGTAGGCGACCAGACCGGTGCGGGGAATGGCAAAGGCGGGCCCCATGATGATATAGATGGCGATGGCCAGCGCCGTCGCCGCCCCGGCGGGCAGATAGCGGGTCATTCCGGTCCAGCCACTCGCGCGGCCCCCCGAACTCCCCTTGGCAACCGCAATCAGGGTGATTAACGGCAGCCCCACCGCCGTCAGTAGAAAACCGCACATGGCGGCCAGCAGATGCTCACCAGCCATAAAACCCGCAAGCGGCGGAAAAATGATATTGCCAGCCCCCAGATAGAAGGCAAACGTCATAAACCCCAGTCCGAATACGTCGGACAACTTCAATGATTTCGTCAAACCCAACCTCATCTGCCTTATCAGCTTGTTATTGATTGCACCCACTGCCTGGCAGATAACCGGTAACAATGTCTCTTGCTTCTCTCTCGTACGGATACCGGACAAGAATTGCGCATTCAGCATAAAGAAAAGGAATCAAACCTCAATCGCAAATTAATATATTGAAACAATTTAAACAAACAGAATTAATCACCAACAAATTTGCCCCTCTCAAAATGATGCAAAGAGAGATTGAGCAAAGAGGCGAGAACAGGCAGCAAAAGCGCGGAACAGGCAAGCGTCACCGGCAGTGACCATCACAACCCGGCAAAACACAATGCAGAGTGACGGAAAGCAAAAGAGCCTGCACGGGGCAGGCTCTTGGCAATATCAGATCGGGTGTGATCAGGCAGCTTCGGCAGCCATCTCGGTCGGACGCACCATCACGCCAACTACGCAGGCCAGCAGGGTCGGCATCAGCCAGGCGAGGCCCTTGTCGAACAGCGGCAGGAAGGCAAACGCATCCATCTTCATGCCGGCAGCACCCAGACCATCCAGGCAACCGAACAGGAAGGCCACCATCAACACGCCACGGAACACCAGACGGGGACGGCCGAAATAACCCTTCAGGAAGGTGACCAGTACCAGCGCCACAGCAACGGGATAGATGGCAACCAGCACCGGAATGGAGAGGCTGATCAACTGGCTCAGGCCCACGTTGGCTACCACGGCACAGATAACGCCCAGCAACACCACCAGCTTCTTGTAAGCCATGCCGGTCAGATTGTGGAAGAAATCGGAACAGGCAGAGATCAGACCGACGGCAGTGGTAAAGCACGCCAGAGTGATGATGGCCGCCAGAATGAACTGACCCGGCTGACCAAACAGGCTCAGTACGTAGGCGTTGACGATAGCGCCACCGTTGCTGACATCGGTCGCCACACCGGCTGCTGTGTTACCCAGCTGGAACAGGGAGACGTACACCACGCTCAGACCAACGGCAGAGATAAGGCCGGCAATGGCCAGATACTTGAACTGGCTCTTGTAATCGTTGATGCCTTTCTGGCGCAGCAGATCGACGATCAGGGCACCAAACATCAGGGAAGCCAAGGTGTCCATGGTGTTGTAGCCTTCCAGGATCCCTTTCACGAAGGGGCTGTTCTGATAGTCACCGGACGCATCAGGCATGGAGCCTTGCGGTGCTACGAATACCCCGACCGCCAGAGTCAGCAGCAGCAGCATCAGTACCGGAGTCAGGTATTTGCCGATGGCGTCCATCAGCTTGCCCTGGTTCATGGAGACCAGAATGGCCACACCAAAGAAGATCACAGTATAGGCCGCCAGACCCGCCTGCCCCATGTCACCGATGAAGGGCTTGAGGCCCATTTCGTAGGCAACCAGACCGGTACGGGGCGCGGCAAAGGCCGGGCCGATGATGATATAGATGGCAACGGCCAGAGCAGTCGCGACACCGGCAGGCAGCAGCTTGGTCATGCCAGCCCAGCCGTTACCGGCTTTCGCCACGGCCAGAATGGTTACCAGAGGCAGGCCCACGGCAGTGACCAGGAAGCCAAACATCGCCAGGGAGAGGTGCTCACCAGCCATGTAACCGGCCAACGGCGGGAAAATGATGTTACCGGCGCCCAAGTAGAAGGCGAAGGTCATAAACCCTAATCCGAGTACATCGGACAATGTGAGTGATTTCGTCAAGTTCAACCTCGTCTGTCTTGTAAATTATTGCTTGTTATAGTTTTTATCGGTCGCTGACCGGGTGTGTTCAGGGGGTATAAAAAAAGAGCCCCGCATGTTTTTTCATCGCAACCAGTGGTTTTAGCTGGTCTGGAGCGGGCGCTCGATCTGGAACCAGCATAATGGCGTGAAAAAATAGTTCAAGACGAAATTTACATCTTCAAATAGAAGGGGTTGGTCAGTTGGATATATCTGTCGGAATAGGCCCCATCAGCAGAATGGATCACAATTTCACCCCTCTCACACCTGTTTAATCCTCTGCCAAGTAGCAATAAAACACGATTTGCCTCTTTACCCTCTTTGGTGATAACAGCTGTATAACAAATGCCATGCAGATCATAATTCGCCGAAATGCATAAAATTTCATCGGCCATCGCCGTCGGCAGCACCAGCGCCACCTGCCCGTTCGGGCTCAGCAAACGATCGCAGGCCGCCAGTAATGCGTGGCTGTCGAGGGCACCGGTATGGCGGGCCAACGCCCGCGCCGGATCGCTAAATGACTGGCCTGCCACGAAATAGGGAGGGTTGGAGACGACAAGATCGTAAGGGGCGGCCTGATAATCCTGAATGGCACTCTCTATGACGGTCACCCGATCGGCCCAGGGAGAGGCAGCCGCATTCTCCCGCGCCTGACTGGCCGCATTAATATCCAGCTCGACCGCATCAAGACGGCAGTCAGATCTGCTGCGCTGGGCCAGCATCAGGGCGATCAGGCCGCTGCCGGTGCCGATATCGAGCACTCGACGCGCCTGTTCGACCGGCGCCCAGGCACCGAGCAAAATGCCATCGGTGCCCACCTTCATGGCGCAGCGATCGTGATTGATATGGAACTGTTTGAAGGTAAATCCGCGACTACGTCCCATCTGGCCCCCGTCATCTGCAAAAATGGTGGGCGATTATAGCGGCTAAGACACACTCACCAATAGGAGCCGACGAGATAATCGCCTATAATCTGCCGTTTCCTTAATGACCGAGTATTGCCATGAGCCAGTCCTTTGATGATTTCGACCTGCACCCCGCCCTCAACCGGGCCTTGGCCGAGATGGGATTCACCCGCCCCACCACCATCCAGCAGATGGTGCTGGAGCCAGCCCTGGACGGCCGCGATATTCTGGCATCCGCTCCGACCGGTACCGGCAAGACCGCCTCCTTCCTGCTGCCGGCACTCCAGCACCTGCTGGACTTCCCGCGCCGCAAGCCGGGCCCCTGCCGCATGCTGATCCTGACCCCGACCCGCGAGCTGGCCCTGCAGGTGACCGCCCACGCCAAGGCGCTGGCGGCACACACCAACCTCAGCATCGAAACCATCATCGGCGGCGTCAGCCATGAAGAGCAGTTGCCTGCTCTGACCAAGACCACCGACATCGTGGTCGCCACCCCGGGCCGTCTGCTCGAGTACATCGAGAAAGAGGAGTTCGAGAGCCACGACATCGAAGTGCTGGTGCTGGATGAAGCGGACCGCATGCTGGACATGGGCTTTATCAAGGATGTGAACCGCATCGTGGAAGAGGCGCGCTACCGCAAGCACACCATGCTCTTCTCCGCCACCCTGGAAGGGGCAGGCCTTGAGAAGTTCGCCAACGAGATCCTCAAGGATCCGGTGGAGCTGCACGCCGAGCCGCCCCGCAGCGAACGTCGCCCCATCACCCAGTGGATCCATCTGGCCGATGACGCCCCCCACAAGCTGGCGCTGCTGACCCATATCCTGAAAGATCCGGAAACCCAGAAAGCCATCATCTTCGTCAAGACTCGCGAGCGTCTGGCGGAGCTCTCCGGCCAGCTGCAGGCTGCAGGTATTTCCTGCGCCTGGATCCGTGGCGAGATGGAGCAGAGCAAGCGTATCGAGTCGATCCGCAAGTTCCACGAAGGGGAAGTGCCCTTCCTGATCGCCACCGACGTCGCCGCCCGCGGCATCGACCTGCCGAACGTCAGCCATGTCATCAACTACGACATGCCCTACGGCGCCGACGTTTACGTCCACCGGATTGGCCGTACCGGCCGCGCTGGCAACCGTGGATGCGCCATCAGCCTGGTGGAGGCCCACGACATGGCGATGGTCGCCAAGATCGAGCGCTACACCGAGGAGCGCCTCAAGCGCCGGGTGATCGACGAGCTACGCCCCAAACATAAAGAGGCGCGGGTACCGGTGAAGAAGAAAAAGCCGGTCGATGGCAAGAAGAAAGCGACCAAGAAGAAAAAGAAGAAGTGATCGCCTGGCGATAAAGAGAAGGGCCATCCCGCGGGATGGCCCTTCTGCATTCTGAATCACTCTGACGAGTGGTTATTCCACCACTCTGCGCATCCCCATATGGGGGATATCATCTTCGAGATAGCCTTCCCCTTCCGCCACAAAACCATGTTGGCCGTAGAAGCCCTGCAGATGAGCCTGAGCACCAAGCCAGATGCTGTGGGTCGGCCAACGTGCCTCGCACGCTTTGACCGCCTCGCCGATCAGCTTATGACCAAGACCACCGCCACGCGCCTTTGGTGAGGTCACCACCCGACCGATGGCGGCACCGCTCTCATCGCCGATGCCGGGCGCCATGATCCGCGCATAGGCGGCCAGCAGCTCGCCCTGATAGCCGAGCAGGTGCCAGACCCCTTCGCGGCGATCGAGCCCGTCCAGATCCTGAAAGGGGCAGGTCTGCTCCACCACGAACACCTCGGCCCGCAGCGCCAGCAACTCATACAACTCGTCAGTGGTCAGTTCAGACCAGGGTTTCAGGATCCAGTTCATCGGCAACTCCTTATCAGTTCGGCCTGCCAGCATAATCGTGGCGCCAGCGCCCTGCATTAACCTTTGTTAAGTTCTTTCAGCCGTTTGCGAATGCGGCTCAGGCTGATGGGAGTGATACCGAGATAGGCTGCGATCTGGTGATCCGGCACTCTGGCATCAAGCGCGGGAAAGCTGTCCAGAAAGTGCTGATAGCGCGCCTGCGGGCTGCCGGTCAGCAGCAACTGCTCCTTCTCCTCCTTGATGCGCAGCTGCACCTCCAGCAGGTGCTGGTACCAGCGTGACCAGCCGGGCAGCTGGCGCAGGTCAGCCAGACTGAACAGCTGCAGATGGCAGGGCTCCAGCGCCTCCACGCTGTAGCGGGCTGGCTCGCCACTGAGCAGGTGGTGGAAGTCGAGAAACTCGTCCCCCTCCCAATAGAACTCTTTGATGTACTCGCGGCCATCCTCCAGCACCAGCTTGGCCCGCAGCAGCCCCTGCTCTACCCTGACCAGCAGATCCGGGCTGTCACCGGCGTGCCAGAGGCAGCTTTTCGGGCTGAGGGTCAGCGGGCGGGCAAAAGAGAGGAGGCGCGCGGCCTCCTCTCTATCTGCAACCTGCGCCCAATCGAAGGGGGGTCTGTCAGTCAGCATGATCAAGCACGGCGCTGACGCACGGCTTCAAAAAGGCAGACGCCGGTTGCCACCGAGACGTTGAGGCTGGATACCGCCCCCGCCATCGGGATGCTCACCAGCTCGTCGCAATGTTCACGGGTCAGGCGACGCATACCTTTACCTTCAGCCCCCATCACCAGCGCCATCGGGCCGGTCAGTTTGGCCTGATAGAGGTCGTGATCCGCCTCACCGGCGGTGCCGACGATCCAGACGCCGCGCTCCTGCAGCTCGCGCAGGGTGCGGGCCAGGTTGGTGACCTGAATGAGCGGCACCACTTCGGCCGCGCCACAGGCAACCTTGCGCACGATCGGGGTGAGCCCCGTGGCCTTGTCCCGCGGCACGATCACCGCATGCACCCCGGCGGCATCGGCGCTGCGCAGGCAGGCGCCGAGATTGTGCGGATCGGTCACGCCATCCAGCACCAGCAGGAAGGGCTGGCTCTGTTGTGCCGCCAGCTCGTCCAGCAGGCTGGCCAGATCGTGCTCGGCCAGTTTCGGCGCCTCTTTCACCCTGGCCATGATGCCCTGGTGATTGTTGCCTTCCGCTTTATCGTCGAGTGTCTTGCGGTTCACGCTCTGCACCTTGAGGCCGAGAGATTCCAGCTCGGCCAGCAGGGGTTGCAGCCGGTCGTCATCCCGCCCCTTGAGAGCCCACACTTCGATGAAACGCTCCGGGGTGCGCTCCAGCAGCGCGGATACAGCGTGAATGCCGTAGATCAGTTCAGTACTCATGTTCAAGATCCGTAGGTCGGGTCGCATAAATGCAGCCCGAAGAAAAATGGCCGTACCGGCAGCCTGACCACCATTATGCTGGCGTCGTCACCGGTCGCTAAATGATGACGCATCATACCAGAGAGACCGGCATCTAGGGAGGAGGAAGCTGCTCGGCCAAGCTCCGGATCTATGACAGGCCTCTTGATCCGGCTGCGCCATCATCCTTGATGGTGCACCTGACCCTACTCTCGGCTGATTGCAGGGGGACAATACCCCGCCCAGCAGTGACTAAGTGGGCTCACTACGCTGCGCTCAAAACGGTCGCTGTCCCAATTTCAGCCCTTTCGTCGTGGATGTTCGACTGCAACACGGCTCAAGATGATTAATTTATTGGACTTACTCAAAAAATCACCACCCCCTGCGATCCTCTCCTGCATCACACGCTAATATAGTCGTTTAGCAACAGCCTCGTCGGAGTCACCTATGAGCCAGGCCAGCGAAACCACGCAGGTAAAAAGCAGCAGACTGAAGGCTGGAATTCAGGGGCGGTAGCCTTGCCTGATGGAGTGGATAAGCGAGTGAAGCAAAACGGTAGCTGTCCCAATTTCACAGTTGATTAAAACGTATGAAATTGCGGATCCAGTACCAGTAGGACTTTTCAGTACGGATGCTGTAGTGATGCAAACGCATCGCTGTCCTGACCTGTTCACGCAGGCGGGGTGTGGTGGTGCTTTCCATCGTTGGCTCCTTCGATGGTAGCGTAAAAAGAGGAGGTCAGGCGAATACATTCAAGTATCAGAGGTAGATTGGTAATGTTTTGATTTAATTTTATTTTTTCATGACAAAAATCAGGGCAGAACGGAGTTATATGGAAGGCTCTGCTATCGGATTAGTGCCGCCTTCTATCTAATCACTGTTAGGTGAAGTAAGGAAAAGCAGCATGGGTTTTCTAGAGATATTTCTCACATCACTCGGCGGAACAGCAACGGCCGTTGCTATTCTTGGATACCTCGGCAAAGGACTTCTAGATAATCGGTTAAAAAAGGATCTTGAAGACCACAAACTACTAATTCAGGAAGCATCCTCAATAAAAGCTACAGTCAACAAATATTCAAGAGTTGTAATGATGTCGGCTGAAGATGCACAAGACAGGCTTTGGCACTTATGCGAACGTCAAGCAAAGTCAAAAAACAAAGTTCTTGAGGCGAAGGATGATTTAAAGCCAATGTACGGGGCCTGGCCAATGACCAAGCAACATTACCTCCTTGGAACAATGTATTTTATTTCGCGTTACTTATGCTGGGTAGAAATACTGAAAGAGAGAGTAAGGTTGCTTGAATTTAATGACGATGAGAAAACCAAGCTATTCTATTATCATCTTAAAAGAGTAGAACGTATGCTAGCTGAAACGTCGCTACAGGAATTTTCTGAAACTCAGATATCCACAGACAAGCCGGTTTTTCAATTAATGCAATCTGAAATTGGTCAATATTTGATGAAATCCGATGATGGAGAAATAGGCTGCATTGTGTTTCAAGAGTTCAAAAGAAAATATACTAGTATCAGAGATTCTTCCGACGCTGTTTCGCGGTTAGAAGAGTTGTTGTATGGCGCCATGTCAGATGCAAAAAGTAATTTTTGTCTGACAAGGCTGAAACTTTTAGGGAATGCCTTAATGGATTTTGTTGCATTTCTTCATGACCACAATCAATTGCGCGAAGCAGAGGGTTTAGTGAAAATCAGTGTACAAAACTTTAAAATGGACGCTTACCTAGAGAAGTGGCCAGTCACACCTAACAAGTCAATGCAGCTGACCGCCTTTGGCGGCGGCTGATTGAAGCGTTATATTTCTCTAGGAACTTGGAGATAAAAAATGAATTTAAATAACCCAAGGATTGGCCCCGTTTTGGGCTTAGTTAAAACATCAACTGCAAGAATTATGTGTGGAATTCAGGAGTGCAATAATATCGACAAGCCAAATTGCGGATGGATCAGGATTAGGAAAAGTGGTGGCAATTGGCAGAAAGCAATGCAGTTTAGATTCAATAAGAACTTTTACTATACAGGTGTTATCGAATTGACTGATCTAGAATCAAACACCAAGTATGAGTATCAAATGGCTTACGCTTCCGATTACTCAGAAGACGAAATAGGAGACCTAGATAATTGGGAAGAAGTTAAAACTCATAGCTTTCGCACCCAAAAATCTGAACAATTTAGATTTTGTTTCGGATCTTGTTTAAGAAACAATGATGATAGTCGTGTTGGAAAGGTTTTAAAAGCTGCTCACAAAATACACCAAGAAAATCCATTGGACATGATGCTTTGGCTGGGAGATCAAGTTTATAACGATAAGTTATTATGGGCCACACCAAACAACTCATCAAAAGACGACTTCACTAAACTATACGAAGATTTTTTTTGCAATGAGCATGTTAAAAATCTATTGCCCGTGGTACCAAACTACATGGTTATGGATGACCATGAAATAGAAGATGGCTTTAAACACGGAGCTGATGATTATGACGACTCAAGATTGCATTGGCTAAACAAAAATAAGGACCGACTTATAAACGGAATTAACGCTTTTTACTCTTATCAAGCATCTCATGGCCCCATATATGATACAGTGCCTAGTGATCAGGTAGGTGTTTCATTCGTAAAGGGACAGTCTAACAACCAAGTTCCCGTAAGGCATTATGCTAGCGTAGAGTTTGACGATGTAGGGCTATTTCTTATGGATACCAGAAAAGAGAGAGGGCATATAGGGTTAATTTCTTCAGAGCAAGAAGAAGAACTAAAAAGGTTTTTAGCTTCTGATTATCGAGTGAAATTGGTGGCAAGTTCTGTAACATTTTTGGCTGATAATCATTCAGAGTCAAGCAAGGCTGACAACTGGAAAAAAGCCCCCAACCAACGAGAGCGAATATTGAATTACATTATAAGCAAAGACATTAAAAACGTCATTTTCTTGTCAGGGGATATTCATTCGCATTTTTCAGCAAGTCTAAAATATCAAGATCAAAGCACAACGATACATCAACTTGTGTCTGGGTCTTTATTCTGGCCGACAAGCTTTTTAATGAATAGTATTAGATGGTTCGAGAGCGATGTAAGATTTGATAAATCCATACATGGTGCATCTGGCTTTTCACTTACCAAACCAATTTCAGAAACCGATTGTAAGTTCTATGCAAATAATGCAGTTGGGTATGTTGAAATTCTCGAAAAATCATTAATTTTTAAAGTGTTTAGGGAAAATGGAGATGTGGTAATTGAGACACAATTGCCTCTACAATAAGAGGCTAAGAATATAACAAGTCAAAGTAAGAAAAATAGGAAACCCACCTTTCTGAGCGCCGCGTAGCAGCCAATAGCGTGGCCATCGCGCAGGGAGTATGCCCCTCGCCATAGGCACGGGGCCGATCTCCACCGAAGGGCTGAGCCCCTCCCTTTTCGCTGACCATAAAAAATCCGAACCCCGGTAACAGGGGTCGGATTTTTTTCATCTCAGGAGTATCGGGCACTGGTGAAGATAACCCGAGGCATCAGCCCGTTACAGCCTAGCCCCAAGTCGCCGGCCACAGGCCATTGCCGAAGGGCTTATCCCTTGGCCTTATCGCGCGCTTTTTTGCTCGGTCGTCTGTTGCTCGGTTTGGCGCGGCCACCCTTGTCGGATTTGCCGTGATCCTTGCCCTCTTTACGTTTTTCGTGGCGCTGGGCGCTCTTGGCCTTCTCTTTCTTGATCTCGGCCTGCTTGCGCGCCATCTCTTTGGCGTTCTTGCCGGTGGCCTTGAGCGGCTCTTCCACCATCACGAAGTCGATCTTGCGATCGTCCAGGTTCACGCCCATCACCTTGACGCGCACCTTGTCGCCCAGACGGTAGCGACGGCGGAAGTTCTCGCCAATCAGCTGCATGTGCAGGGGATCAAACTGGTAGTAGTCGTTGGTGAGGGTGCTGACGTGCACCAGACCGTCGATATGGATCTCAGCCAAACGGACGAAGAAGCCAAAGCCGGTGACGCTGGCGATAACGCCGTCAAACTCGTCACCCACGTGATCCAGCATGTACTCGCACTTGAGCCAGTCGGCCACGTCGCGGGTCGCATCGTCGGCACGGCGCTCGGTCATGGAGCAGTGCTCGCCCATCGGGTCCACTTCTTCCAGCTGGTAGTGGTAACCACCGCTCGGGGTCCACTTGTGGCGCAGGTTGCCCTGCTGCTCCTTGGCAGTCTGGTACTTGATCGCGCGGTGCAGGATGAGGTCGGGGTAGCGACGGATCGGCGAGGTGAAGTGCGCATAGGACTTCAACGCCAGACCGAAGTGACCGATGTTGTCGGCCTGATAGATGGCCTGACGCATGGAGCGCAGCAGCATGGTGGAGAGCAGCTCCGCATCCGGGCGCCCCTCAAACTTGGCAGCCAGCTCGGCAAAGTCTTTCGGCTCGGGCTCGAGTCCGCCCTTGAGCTCCAGACCCAGTTCGGCCAGAAAATCGCGGAAACCGGTCAGACGCTCTTCGCCCGGACGGTCGTGCACCCGGAACAGGGCAAAGGCTTCGTTCTTCTCGATGTAACGGGCAGCAGCCACGTTCGCCTGGATCATGCACTCTTCGATGATCTTGTGGGCATCGTTGCGCACCAGCGGCACGATGCGGTCGATCTTGCGCTGGGCGTTGAAGATGAAGCGAGTCTCCTCGCTCTCGAACTCCACCGCACCGCGCTGATGACGGGCATGCTTGAGCGCCTTGTAGAGGTTGTTCAGCTCCTCGATATGGCCCACCAGCGGATCATACTGCTGGCGCAGCTTGGGATCGCCATCGAGGATCGCGGCAACCTTGGTGTAGGTCAGACGGGCGTGAGAATTCATTACCGCTTCGTAGAACTTGTAGCCGGACATGCGGCCAGCGGCGGAGATGGTCATCTCGCACACCATGCAGAGGCGGTCAACTTGCGGGTTCAGGGAACACAAGCCGTTGGAGAGCACCTCAGGCAACATGGGCACCACGAACTCGGGGAAGTAGACGGAGTTGCCACGCTGATACGCTTCGGCATCCAGCGCCGTGCCGGGCTTAACGTAAGCGGAGACGTCAGCAATGGCAACCCACAGACGCCAGCCACCACCGCGTTTGGCTTCACAGAAGACGGCGTCATCGAAGTCGCGGGCATCTTCGCCGTCGATGGTCACCAGCGGCAGGGCGCGCAGGTCGATGCGGCCCTCTTTGGCTTTCTCCGGCACCTGCTCGCCGAGACCGGCAACCTCTTTGGTCACCTCCTCCGGCCAGGTGTGCGGAATGCCGTGGGTACGCAGGGCAATTTCGATCTCCATGCCCGGCGCCATGTTCTCGCCCAGCACTTCCAGTACGGTGCCGACGGCATTGATACGGGAGGTGGCGCGCTGGTTGATGCGCACAACCACGACCTGGCTCTGACGAGCCCCTTTGTTTTCCCCTTCCGGGATGATGATGTCCTGGCCGATACGGCTGTCATCCGGCACCACGAAACCAACGCCATTCTCGACGAAGTAACGGCCGACAATGTCTGCCTCACGGGACTTGAGCAGGCGCACCAGACGCGCTTCCTGACGACCCTTGCGGTCGATCTCGGTCGGCTGCACCAGCACGTAATCGCCATGCATCAGGCGTTGCATCTCTCGGTTGTTCAGATACAGATCCGGACCACCACCTTCCGGACGCAGAAAACCGAAGCCATCCTTGTGGCCGATTACATAACCTTTGACCAGATTCAGGCGATCCGGCAGGGCATAACATTGGTTGCGAGTGAATACCAGTTGTCCATCACGCTCCATGGCGCGCAGACGACGACGCAAGGCTTCCAACGGCTCTTCATCTTTCAGCTTGAGGACCTTGGCCAACTCTTCACGGGACATGGGCTTTTCATGGCCCTTGATGAGTTCCAGGATCAACTCGCGACTGGCGATGGGGTTATCGTATTTTTCGGCCTCGCGTTCGAGGAAAGGATCTTTTTGAGACATAAGCAGGCCTTAGGGTAGGTGGTAACGGTGCCATTATATCGGAGGGGGGGGCGAATGGCATCCATCGGCTGCCTTTTGGCCAATCTCTCTGTCATACTATCTTCAGTTCGCTGGCATGATGAGACACAGAACTCATGAGTAAGGACACATTTGCCCAATCCGCCGCCTATCTCAAACAGGCAGTTCCCCTGATGATCAAGTACCAAATCCCCACGACGCCGGACAACTACCACCTGTGGTACAACTATGTCTCGGCCAGCATGCCCGAACTCAACCAGGCGATCGATCAAGCCATCAAACTGCAGGGAACCTGCTCGCTCACTACCTGCGAGCGCCTCTATCACCAATATCTGGCTGCGCAGGACGAACAGCAGATGGAGGCGATGAAGCTCAACCTTGCAGCCATGGCCAACGAGCTCGGCCACTCCATGCAGGATGCCATCTCCGATACCGGTATGTTTCAGGAGATGCTCGACAAGAGCTTCGACAAGTTAAGTAAGATCGACGATGAGGGGCTGAGCCTGGAAGATACCATGGGCATCTTGCGAGACTTGGTGCGCGAATCGCGGGATGTACGCATGTCCACCATGCACTTTCGCAGCCAGCTCAGCAATGCCGAGAAGGAGATCAAGGAGCTGCGTGCCGCGCTCAACGAAACCCGCAAACTGGCCAACGAGGATGCACTCACCAACCTGCTCAACCGCCGCGCCTTCGATCTGGAGCTGGAGGGGTTGATCCGCAGTCAGCACCCCTTTTCACTGATCCTCGCCGATATCGATCGGTTCAAAAATTTCAACGACGAGTACGGTCACCTGCTCGGCGATCAGGTGCTGCGTGCCTTCAGCAAACGGCTGCGCGATGCCTGCAAGGAGGGGGTCACCGCCTATCGGCTGGGTGGGGAAGAGTTTGCCATGCTGGTTCCCCATCGCTCGCTGGCACTGGCTAGGCAAATGGCAGAGAGCATGCGCCGTTCCATAGAGCGGATGTCGATTCTGGATCGCAAATCTGGCCGCCGCATCGACCACATCACCGCCTCGTTTGGCGTGGGCGAGTTCAACGGTCAGGAGAGTGCAGACTGTCTGGTCGAACGTACCGACAAGCTGCTCTACAAGGCCAAGGAGCTGGGGCGCAACCGGGTGATGCCGCTCCCTTCCTGATTTGTCCTCTGTCCGACCGCAATGCCAATGTAAAAAGCCAGTCAGCTCAACTGACTGGCTTTTTGGCCTCTCTTGCTCCAACAGGGGCTGTTAATTCCAGCCCCTGTGGAGAGCTGCTCAGTGTGAAAGATTACTCCTGCACCTCGCTGACACCTTCGACTTTCACATCAACACGGCGATCCGGAGCCAGGCAGACGATCAGCTCACGCTTGGACTTGCTGACGCAGCTGTCGCCGGTAACCGGTGAGGATTTACCACGCCCTTCCACATTGATCTTGGCGGCCGGGATCCCTTTACCAACCAGATAGTTGGCGACGGTCTGGGCACGCTGCTCAGAGAGTTTCTGGTTGTAGGCATCGGAACCGATACGGTCGGTGTGACCAATTACGGTTGCCACGCCATCTTTGGGTCGAGCCTCTTCAATCTGGCTGTAGAGGCTATCCAGAGCCTGACTGGCCTCTGGCTTGAGGGTCGCCTTGTTGAAGTCAAACAGCACATCAGAGCTCAGGGTGAACTGCTTCTCGACCATCACAGGCTCGGGAGCCGGGGCTGGTGCCGGAGCGGGTGCCACGGGGGCAACCTGACCAAAGCGATAAACCGCTGCCAACGACAGCAAGCCGTTATCCATTCTCAGGCCGGTATCATCACGGCTGCCATACGGGGTGGTGTACTGGTACTCTAGGCGAGCAGCCCAGTCGAGGTTAAACGCATACTCGGCACCCAGAGCACCGACCATGACAAAGCGGCTGTCATCCTTGTAGAGATCGCTCTTGGTATCAGCCCAGCCATAACCGCCACCGACACGACCATACAGATCCAGATTATCGGTAACCGGGAAACCCAGTTTCAGGGTCAGTTGGGCCAGCTGTGCTTTCACTTCATCACTGAAAGCGCCTGCCGCCGTAGTCGCATCGTATTTGTAATTGCCCAGGTAGTCGTAACCCAGCTCCAGCCCCAGATTTTTGTTGATCTGATAGCCGCCGAACACACCCGCACCCAGGGCATCGTTGGTCTCATTGCCAAGCGTCAGGGCATTGCTTTCATCAATGCCGTAGAAGTTGGACCAACCCAGTTTGGCACCACCATACCAGGTGTTGTCCTGACCGGCCGCCTGGGCATTGGCCGCCAGCAAGCCGGTAACCAGCAAGGTAATCAATGATTTTTTCATATCTGAGCCTCTGCAACTTTGTGTAGGAGGAGGTTGATTGATATCAACTCGTCTTCTAGGCGCAATCGCCCAAAAGCGATCACTGCAGATAAACGTTAGCCTATTTTCAAGTCACTGATATCAATTAACAAAAAACACTCTAACGCAACCACGTTACAAAAACAGCAACAAACGTTTGTTATTTGAACTGAATGTGACGCAAAAAGACGCACAGATGAGGGCTGAAAGGGAAAAAAGGCCAGCAACATGCTGGCCCGAAGCGATATCAGTGACGAACAAACTCGTAGTGCTGATCGATAAAGTCAGCAACACGCTGGCTCAGTACCTTGTGCACCGTCCTGGTCGGATGCACCTGATCCCAGAACATATGCTCATCGCAGTTTAGAGTCGCTGCTCGCCCTTTTGCCTGCCCGCTCACCACCGCCTGCGCCAGGATCGGGTTACCGGCAATAGCCACTCTTTCGGAGAAACTTAAAGCCGGGGTCGCAGCCACCTCGGCGGCGCTGCCGGAGAATGGCTTCCACATATAGCCACCACCGTAGCAGGAGTGCTCAGTGTCACTCAGACCAAACTGCTGGGGATCGCGCATCATCTCGTCAAACTGCTTGTCCACTTCGAACAACTTCACGATGCCAAGGGGAGCCAGCTCTCGAGTGAGATTCTGCAACTTCTGGTTGTGGTAGCTGGCCACATGGCGCACCTTCTCCACCACCTTCATGCTGCGGGCTGACGGGGTCTGCCCCAGATCAGGAATGTTGAACAGCAGGATCTGCTGCGCACCGTTGAGCACCAACCGGTTGGATGCCAGACGGATGGTATCGATCACCCGATCCGCATCCCGCTCGGTGTTCCAGCCATAGGCCAGATAGTCGTTGGCTCCGACCCAGATCACCACCAGATCATCGGGACGGAACTTGTCCTTTTTCAGGAACTGATCGATCTCGTAATCGAGGTTGTTGATCACCTGATATTTGGGATCCCAGGACCAGAAACCGAGCCAGCCGTTCAGGGCGCCCAGATGGTTATAGGCCACCGCCGTTGCACCGCCTTCCGCCTCGTTGGCCACGACCAGACCGGGGAAGCGCTCGTCACCCAACTGCTCCAGCCACACCGGGCCGTTGCTGAAACGCCCGTTGAAGTAAGGTGGGCTGGAGGGGAGATACCCCCGCATCTTCTTGTACATCTTGCCGGTGTCGGAGAGGCTGTCACCAAACATCACGACCCGGGAAAAAGGTTGACGTCCCTCTGCCGCTTGCGCGGTCAATGCCATTAACCCCAATAAACAAACAAGCCATTTTTTCATATTGTTATGCTCTTCGATTAAGCAGGTGAGACCTGCGGACTTCTCCTCGAGTGGCGACAGGCATGGGAAGAGTCTGCTGCCACTGACTTCTGGTGAAGGCGACAGATTACAGTTCCAGATGAAATCACACATGTTCCGCCACCGATGAAATCGCTTGCGCTCACAAAACAGACAATCACACCAGCCTATTTCTTTCACGCTTGTTTCACGCCCCCCCCGGCACAATGCCCTCATACCAACGACAGGAGTATGAAATGAACAAGGCAAGCGCAAGCGTAATCGGACTGTTGACCCTGATGTCTGTCTCCTCTTTTGCCATGGCGGCCTATACCGGCCCGCAGGAGCAGAACAAGGTTTCCGTTGCTCAACTGAAAGATCTGGCCGATGACAGCTGGGCCACCTTGGAAGGGAAACTGGTCAAGCACCTGGGCGGCGAGAACTATCTGTTCCGCGATGCCAGCGGTGAAGTGGAGGTCGAAGTGGATCAGGATGTGTGGCGTGGCACCGAAGTGGGCCCGGATGATCAGATCCGCATCCGTGGTGAAGTGGACCACAGCTGGAACAAGACCGAAGTGGAAGTGAAAACCCTGGAGAAAGTGGGCGCGGCCCCGCAGACCAAGGGCGGCTTTATCGCCAAATAAGGCCACTTCAACGACGAACTGGCCAGACGTTAAAAGGGCGCTTGATATCAAGCGCCCTTTTGCATGGTTAACCCAGCATCACCGCTTAACCGGCCCGACTGGCAAAGGCTCTCTTGAACCCCTTCTCGGCCTGATTGACCTTGTAGAGGTAACGGCGCGCCTCCTCTTTGGGATGCTGCTCGGTCAACACCTGATAGACCGCCTCGGGGGAGAGCCGGTTGATCCGACCCGGCGCCGCCTTGCGATCGCTGGAGAAGGTATTGAGTACCCCGCCAGCACCACCGTTATAGGCGGAGATCACCGCATAGCGACGGGAGCGCGGATCCTCGATATCCGCCAGATAGACGGTCTGCAACAGGTGCAGATAAGCGGTACCGACATCGATGTTGTAGGCCGGGTTGAACAGCTCCTCCCGGGTCGGCTGGCCGTTCTTGCCCTTGACCCGAACATAGACGTCACGACCGGCGGTAGCCGGGATCACCTGCATCAGGCCATAAGCGTTGGCATGGCTCACCGCATAGGGGTTGAAGCTGCTCTCGGTCTTGATCACCGCATAGATCAGGCTCTCCGGCACGCCGTATTTGCGCGACGCTTCCCGGATGATCCCCGCATACTTGTAGCCCCGTCGATCTTCATGGTTGGCCACCATGGGAATATCGACGAAGAAGATGGTGCGAATCCCCAAAGTGCGCTTCTTCATCGCAGTGTTGAGCAGGTAATCGGCATAACGCTCGGCGCGCCAGGAGGCGCGGATTGGCTGGCGCTGATTGTCCAGCACCTGACCGTAGAGGAAGGGCTCGCCACCAGTCAGAATTTCCCGGTCGGAGTAAAGATCCACTTCGGCCGGATCGTCCGGCGTCAGCAGGGTCTCGATGATGGCGCGACGCAGGTGAGCGCGGGGATCGATGCCCGAGACCGTCTCCACCATGATGTGACCGCTGGAGAAGTCGATGTGGGCCCGGCTCTTGTACTGATCCGTGTATTTGACGTAGTCAAACTTGCCCGCAAACAGCGCCTCCCGCCCCCATATCTCGTTCACGTTATGGGAGAGCGCGCTGATCATGTGTTCAAAACCGCGGATGTCCTTGCCGTTGACCAGATCGTCATCCTCACTCCCGCTGGGCTTGGGGGAGGATGAGCAGGCAGAGAGAAACAGCAGGGTGCACAGCAGCCAAAAAATTCGGCCCATAGGATCCTCAAACCGGGCAGCAGAGCTGCCCATCATTCATTTGCTGCGACTTCAGGAGCGGTCACGCCAGTGTGGCGCCATTCCCGCACCTGTTCACACGTACAACAGCCGGAGAGCTTACTGGGCAGGCGGGGTGTAACCTTCGATCTGCACTTCACCTGCATCAAACAGGTAGCTGACCATCTCTTTTTCCAGCAGTTGGCGATGCTCAAGATTCATCATGTTGAGCTTTTTCTCGTTGATCAGCATCACCTGCTTCTTCTGCCACTCGGCCCAGGCTTCCTTGCTGATGTTGTCAAAAATCCGCTTGCCGAGCTCACCGGGATAGAGTTGGAAATCCAGACCCGGGCCCTCTTTTTTCAGGCGTTGGCAAAATACAGTACGGCTCATGTTGACCTCTATGGTTGTAACTCTGGATAGGCGAGCAGGCGGGCCGTGGCGGCCGCCAGCCCCACCTCGGCAGGATGGCGTAAGTTATACCAGAGTCGGTTATCTGCTTCCATGAGCCGCAGCGGCTGCGCCTCATCAATGTCAATCAGCAGCGGCTGAATATCGAGATGGAAGTGGCTGAAGGTATGGCGAAAACCGGCCAGTTCACGATAACCGTGATGGCTCAGGCCAAGGGACGCCAGCAGACCATCCACCTCCGCCAGCGAGGCCACCTGCGGGAAGCAGTAGAGCCCGCCCCAGATCCCCTGTGGCGGCCGCTTCTCCAGCAATAACTCGTCACCATGGCGGATCAACAACATGACGCCATCGCGGGCCGGAATGCTCTTTTTCGGCTTGCTGTTGGGATAAGCGGTAGGCTTGCCTTGCGACAGCCCCTGGCAATCGGCCCGCACCGGACAGCGATCACAGGCAGGCTTGCTGCGGGTGCAGATAGTGGCCCCGATATCCATCATTGCCTGATTGTATTGCGCCACCCCCAGCTTGGGGGTCAGCCGGATGGCGATCTCCCACAGCTCGTTCTCCACCTGTTTTTGGCCGGGCCAGCCCGGCAGCGCCAGCCAGCGGGTGAGTACACGCTTCACATTGCCATCAAGGATGGCGTGGGGCTGACCCAGAGAGAGCGACAGCACGGCCCCGGCGGTTGAGCGACCAATGCCCGGCAGCGCCATCACCTCGTCAAAGCGCTCGGGAAAGAGACCATGGTGGTGATCGCGGATCTGCTGGGCCGCCTTGTGCAGGTTGCGGGCCCGGGCGTAGTAGCCAAGCCCGGTCCAGTGGTGCAGCACCTCGTCGACAGGGGCATCGGCCAGCGCCACTACATCGGGGAAGCGCGCCATAAAACGCTGGTAATAGGGGATGACTGTGGCGACCTGAGTCTGCTGCAGCATGATCTCCGAGACCCAGACCCGGTAAGGGGTCTTCTCCTGCTGCCAGGGCAGGGTTTTGCGGCCATGAAGCTCGTACCACTCCAGAACCCGGCTTGCGAAGGTTGATTGATTCACGTTGTTCTCATGTCGTTGATATATGGGGAACTCTGCGGTTCCTTCGGCTCATCTGGCCTGCGCGGGCATAAAGTCATCCCGCAGCACAGCGCCAGCTGTCTGGTGCGGCAGCGTAAGGCCTCGTCACGCCCAAGTCAAAGCCGCGCTGACTGACGCTGCGGGCAGGTGGTGGCCAGGCAGCAAAGCGGTAACAAAGACGATATACTCGGCCCCACGATTGATGACGGGAGAGATGGTTTGCAGACTTATCTGGTTGGGGGCGCAGTGAGGGATCGCCTGCTGGGATTACCGCAGGGCGACAGGGATCATCTGGTGGTCGGCGCCACCGTGGAGCAGATGCTGGCGCTGGGTTTTACCCAGGTCGGTCGCGACTTTCCGGTGTTTCTTCACCCCAAAACCCAGCAGGAATATGCCCTCGCCCGTACCGAGCGCAAACAGGGTCAGGGCTACACCGGCTTTGTCTGCCACGCCGCCCCCGATGTGACGCTCGAGCAGGATCTGCTGCGCCGGGATCTCACCATCAACGCCATCGCCGAAGATGATCAGGGCCAGCTTCACGATCCCTACGGTGGCATCGAGGATTTGGAAAAACGGCTGCTGCGCCACGTCTCCCCCGCCTTTGCCGAAGATCCGTTGCGCATCCTGCGGGTTGCCCGCTTCGCCGCCCGCTTCCACGCTCAGGGCTTTACCATAGCGCCGGAAACTCTCGCCCTGATGAGCGAGATGACGGCCGCTGGCGAGCTAACCCACCTCACGCCGGAGCGAGTCTGGAAGGAGCTAGAGAAGGTGCTGCTGGGGCCAACCCCGCAGATCTTTATCGAGGTGCTGCGCCAGTGCGGCGCCCTAAAGGCGCTCTTCCCCGAAATCGACGCTCTGTTCGGCGTCCCCGCCCCGGCCAAGTGGCATCCGGAGATCGATACCGGCATCCACACCCTGATGGTGCTGGAGCAGGCGTGCCGGATCTCCCCCGAGCTGACAGTCCGCTTTGCCGCCCTCTGCCACGACCTTGGCAAGGGAGTGACCCCCAAGGAGTTCTGGCCCAGCCATCACGGTCACGGCCAGAAAGGGCTGCCGCTTATTCGCGCCCTGTGCGAGCGGTTCCGGGTACCCAATGAGTGCCGGGATCTGGCGCTGCTGGTGAGCGATCTGCACACCCACATCCATATTGCCTTTGAGCTCAAGCCCGCCACCCTGCTCAAAGTGTTCGACAAGGCTGATGCCTGGCGTCGCCCCGAGCGCTTTGCCCAGTTGCTGGATGCCTGCCGCGCCGACTTCCACGGCCGCACCGGTTTCGAGGAGCGGGTCTACGCCGAGCCGGACTATGTGGCCGAAGCGCTGGCTGCCGCCCAGGCAGTGCCGGTGAAAGAGATAGTGGCGGCCGGTTACAAGGGAGAAGAGATCAAGGAGCAGCTCGCCAAAAAGCGCACTGATGCCATTAGCCGCATCAAGGATGAGTGGACCTTTATCGAGGAGTAACCTCGGCCCCATAACAGACGGCCGCCCTGATGATGAGCTCCGCAAGGAGAGCATCGCCAGGGCGGCCGTTTTGCATCCAAGTTTATATGTAAGGGGGCGCTAACCCCTGCTGGTGCCGTTATGCAGGACCAATTCGCTCCATCAGGCTCATATGGGATGAGCCATCGTGGCGCTTGAGATTCTGGCGATACTCGAACTGGCGCTGGCTCTCCTGCTTGAGCCCCAGCATCAGCGAATAGCACATCGCCAGCATGATCACCGAGAAGGGCAGCGCCGCTATGATGCTGGCCGCCTGCAAGGCTGCCAGGCCGCCAGAGACCAGCAGGATAGCAGCAACCAGCCCCTGCCCCAGACCCCATACGACGCGGTGCAGTACCGGCGGCTCCTGATCACCGATGGAGAGCAGAGTGGTGATGACCAGCGTGCCCGAGTCACTGGAGGTGATGAAGTAGGTGCAGATGAGCAGGGTCAGCACGGCCTTGGCGATCCAGCCGAAGGTATCCCAGTGCAGCAGTTCGACCGTCTTGTAGAGCGCCAGCGTCACATCCTGATTGACCGCAGCGACCACGCCGCCACCGCCAAACAGCTCCAGATTCATCGCCGTACCGCCAAACACGGTGAGCCAGAACATGCCGAGCAGCGAGGGTACCAGCAACACACCGAGCACAAACTCGCGGATAGTACGCCCCTTGGAAATACGGGCGATAAACATGCCGACAAACGGCGCCCAGGCAATCCACCAGCCCCAGTAAAACGCCGTCCAGCTCGACTGCCAGGCCGAGGTGCCGTTGGCCTCGGTGTTGGTCCAGAAGCTCAGTTTGACGATGTTCTGCAGGTAATCACCGATGTTCTGTACATAGGCGTTGAGGATATAGGTGGTCGGCCCCAGCACCAGAAAGAGTGCGAGTACGAAGACGCTCAGCCAGATATTGAGCTCGGAGAGGATCTTCACCCCGCGCCCGACCCCGGAAACCGCCGAGAGGGTGGCGATCAGGCTGATACCGCCAATCAGCCAAAGCTGGTTGGACTGCGACACTGCCATACCGAACATCTGGTTGAGGCCGGTATTCATCTGGGAGACCCCCAGACCGAGGGAGGTTGCCACCCCGAACACGGTGCCGAACACCGCCAGCACATCGGCCGCATGGCCCCAGAAGCCGTAGATGCGCTCACCGAGAATGGGGTAAAGCACGGAGCGAATAGCCAGCGGCAACTTGCGGCGATAACTGAAAAAAGCCAGCGACAAGCCAACGATCACATAGATGGCCCAGGGGTGCAGGCCCCAATGGAAAAAGGTGAGGCGCATGGCGATCTGGGCCGCTTCCGGGGTCATCCCTTCGGTAATGAACGGATTGCCCTGCAGATGGTTCATCGGCTCGGCGATGCTCCAGAACACCAGACCGATCCCCATGCCCGCGCTAAAGAGCATGGAGAACCAAGCGAAGTAGCCGAACTCCGGTACCTGGTCGTCGTCACCCAGCCGGATGCTGCCAAAACGGCTGAACATCAGGTAGACAGCGAAGAACAGGAACAGGGCGACCACCAGAATGTAGTACCACTTGAACCCGGCAATAATCTGATCCTTGGCACCGACAAACCAGGCGGCTGCGGTATCGGGAACAAAAACGCCAAACAGTAAAAACAGGGTGATCACGGTGAGGGCCGTCATGGCCATGGTGGGGTTGAGGCCTTTCAATAGCCCTTTGCTTGCTCGCATCCAGCCTCCTTAGTCGTTGTTGAAAAAGTCTTCGCCCACATGATCACCGGCCCCGCCGATGGCGCGATAGACCAGTTTGCCGGCTGCCTGTTTGCGGTGATCCACCAGCGAAACCGAGGGCTGGCCGTTCACGGCGTGACGCTTGCCGAGGAAGATGGCCATGGGGACACCCTGATTGGAGACACCGCTGGTGATCCAGAGGCGGTTGAAGTCGTAAGAGCCGCCGATGAACTCCAGCTGGGCCAGGCCGGTATCGAGGCCGGTCAGATAGAAGTTCATGGCGCTTTCGTCAGGAAAGAGGTGCACCAGCACATAGGCGTAGCGTAATTCATTCACCAACTCCTTTAGGTTGAAAGTACCTGTCTCACTGCAAGAGAGGGGTAACTCACCATCATAGTGGTGTACCTTGAGGTTGTTGGGGTCTTCATCATAGGCAGGCTGATAACGCACAAAAGCCGAGGTGTCCGGCAGTTCATAGCGCACTCTAACCACACGTAACTCGGCCACCAGAGACTTGATATCCAGCTCGTCATTCATCATCTCGCTCCTCAAATGTCAGGGTGAATTCCGTGAAATGCCCGACAACCTAACACAAAATTGATTAGAGCAAAAACCATTACAACAAAAACAATATTGACCTTGTAACGAATTAGGCGGAAAATTTTGCGCCTCTCCATAGCCCTCAAATGACGCACACCCCATGGAAAAACATGATGAAGTACTGGTCGCCCTGCGCCAGATTATTCGTGCCATCGACATGCACTCCAGGCGCTTGATCAAAGAAGCCGGGCTCACTTCCCCGCAACTATTGCTGCTAAAAGGGATCGACGAGCTGGGACAGATCTCCATGCGTCAGCTGGCCGATCACACCAACATGAGCCAGGCCACCGCCACTACCATCATGGACCGATTGGAGAGCCGTCAACTGGTGCAGCGCGTTCGCAGCAATACCGACAAGCGCAAGGTTCACGCGACACTGACTGACGCAGGCCGCGCCCTGCTGGCCCAGGCCCCGACCCCGCTGCAAGAGCGCTTCATCCAGCGTTTTCAGGCGCTGGAAGCGTGGGAACAGACCCTGCTGCTCTCCTCCCTGCAACGCATCTCCACCATGATGAATGCAGACGAAATCGACGCTGCCCCGGTGCTGAGCGTCAGACCCCTGACCGAAGAGCAAGCTTAAACAGCCACAGAATGACAGACATAAAAAAAGCTCCCGACCGGGAGCTTTTGTCTATCAGGCACCGGAGATAATTACTCTTCCAGGCTGATACCGATATTGGAGACGCCATCCTGAGAGGCGAATGCTCTGATAGCCAGGATACGATCGCTGTCGCGCTCATGGGCAACCCGCTTGAGCAACTCGACCTGAAACTCCAGCTCGGCCTCCATGTACTCGTGCTCGTAGAGCTCCTCTTCTGTCAGATCCCGCTCCTCCAGCAGCTCGATAAAACCGGCCACAGTGCCAACGGAGGCATGGCTGGCATCGTTGGCCTCTTCGCCAACCCGGCAGATCACCGAGTTGTAGGCGCAGCCCAGTGCCACACAGGCATCCAGCGCCGGATAGGCGCCGTAGGATTCAAACTTGCGGGGATCCGGGATATGGGCTTCTAACTCTTCGAGAATGGCTCCCAGATTGACACGTGAGCCCTTGACGGTCAGATAGTTCCACATCTGATCCAGCGCGTGCCGGAAGGCATCTGCATTGCCAAAACCGGAAGCCTGGCTGAACAGGGCATAGTTGGGGTACATGCGCTCTGCCAGCGCCAGGGTGTAGACGGTCTGTTGCCAAGGCTGTAGCTCGGCCAGTCGCTTATAAAACTTGTCACCAAACACTGGAGTCGGATCCTTTGCAAAATGTGGGGCAGATTGTAGCCCACGAGGGGCGTGGCGAAAACGAAAAAGCGCCCTGGTCGGCTATGTTGCGCTGGCAACTCGGGTAAGATGGGACGAGAGCGGCATCTTGTCGCGCCGCAAATTCTGATAAGGAACAAGAGTATGAGCCAACGTACCCTTCTTTTGCTCAGCCAGGATAATGCTCACTACGAACGTCTGCTCAAGGCGGCCAACCTCCCTCATCTGCGCATTCTGCGGGCCGACAACCCGAGCGATGCCGAACAACTTATCGGCGAGGCCCATATTCTGCTGGCAGAGCCAGCCCGCGCCAAGCCACTGCTGCCCAAAGCCAACAAGCTGAGCTGGTTCCAGTCCACCTATGCCGGGGTCGACGTGCTGCTCGATCCGGACAGTCGTCGCAACTATCAGCTCACCAACGTGCGCGGCATCTTCGGCCCGCTGATGAGCGAGTATGTCTTTGGTCATCTGCTCAGTCTGACACGCCAACTTCCTCTCTATCGGGAACAACAAAGACAACGACTCTGGCAGAGTCACCCCTATCAGGGGCTCAAAGGGAAAACCATGCTGATCCTGGGTACCGGCAGCATTGGCCAGCATATCGCCCACACCGGCAAACATTTTTGTATGAAGGTGCTGGGCATCAGCCGCAGTGGTCGGGAACGTGCCGGGTTTGACCAGGTTTATCAACTGCCTGCGCTCAACAAGATGCTGGCGCAGGCCGATGTCATCGTCAGCGTGCTGCCTGCCACCCGCGATACCCGTCATCTGTTCAATGCCGCGCGCTTCGAACACTGCAAACCGGGCGCCATCCTGTTCAACGTCGGTCGTGGCAGCGCTGTACACTCGGGTGACCTGCTCACAGCGCTGCGTACCGGCAAGCTGGCAATGGCGGTGCTGGATGTATTCGAGCAGGAGCCGCTGCCCGCCGACAGTCCACTGTGGGGACAACCCAACCTAATCGTCACCCCCCACAACAGCGCCTACAGCTTTCCAGAGGATGTGGCCCAGATATTTGTACGCAACTACATTCGCTTTATCGATGGCCAGCCACTGGATGGCAAGATTGACTTCGACAAGGGTTACTGACCAACACTGCTCATGCAAAAAAGCCCCGCCAGTCTGGCGGGGCCTTTTCATTTCAGCTAGTGGCTACAGCGATTAACCGGCGGCCAGCTCCTTGCGGTAGCTCTTCACCTTGGCCAGGAACTGGCGACGCTCCTTGCCACTGAGCGGTTCAGCCATCGGCAGCTTGGCGGTCATGGCATTAACCGGACGGTTGTTGATCCGCAGCTCGTAATGCAAGTGAGCACCAGTCGAGCGACCGGTATTGCCGGAGAGGCCGATCTTGTCGCCCATCTTCACCCGCTGACCGGTTTTGACCAGCAACTTGCTCAGGTGCAGATAACGGGTAGAGAGGGTTCGACCGTGCTTGATGACGATATAGGTACCCGCCAGCGGGTGGCTGGTCGCCTTCTGGACCACACCGTCACCCGTGGCCAGTACCGGGGTACCCACCGGAACGGCAAAGTCGGTCCCCTCGTGGGGACGGATAGCACCAGTCACAGGATGCTTGCGCGCGGGGTTGAAGTTTGAGCTGATCCGGTAACGACTGTGGGTCGGATAACGGCGGAAACCACGCTCCAGGCTGTTGCCCTGACCATCGTAATAGTTGCCATCATCGGAGAGCCAGGCCGACACCGTCTTGCCCTGACTGATCATTTCCACACCCAGCAGCTGGCTGTTACCGGTGCTCTTGCCCTCGACTGTCTCCTGGCGTACCAACACCTTGAATTTATCGCCCTTTTTCAGATCCTGGGCAAAGTTCATCCGCCACTGGAACAGGTTGGCAATCTTCTGGATATGATTGGCAGGAATGCCAGCATTGCGGGCACTGACATAGAAACTGCCGTTGATCACGCCACTGTAACGCTGCGGCTGCCACTCGACCTTCTCGTTGATCATGGAGGCAGTATAAGCATCGTCACTGCGCGCCATCACCAGCGTCTGCTTGATGTTCAAGCGGATCTTGAGTTGTTGCAGAATGTTGTCCTGATCGATCAGCAGCTCTATGGTCTGGCCCGGTTTCAATCTGGCCAGATAGTTCTTGCTGTCCGCATCAAGTACCTTGTAGAGAGTAGTGGTAGAGAGTCCCAGATTGTTAAAAATGGCGGTCAGGTTCTCACCATTACGCACTCGGTAATCCTGCCACTGCGGTGCGGTATCAACAGGGATATCGTCCTCTGCCGCACTCTGATCAACCAGTTCGTGGTCTGGGATTTCGTTAAAATCGGTGTTGTTTTCGTTGGTTGCCGTACCGGCGGTATCAATGGGCAACTCAAGGCGAAGAGGCCGCTCCAGGATATCCCCCGGCGCTGGCAGCAATGCCACTGCTGACAAGGTCATGGCCGTCAGCATCAGCATGGCGTAAAAATGTTTGCGGGGAACCGGTGGTTCCCAATTGGCAGCCTGTGCTACCAAGGGACGGAGACGTTTCATCCGCTATCCTGTATTTAGATCCAAGAGAGAGTATTGCGATGTCAGTTGTGACAAAACCGTATAAAACTGTTTTTTGGACAAAACAAATTACAAATAGTTCATCACAATCTGCATGAACCTCACATTTTATGCATAACACGCCCTGATGGGCAGAAATGATCGCCTTTTTTAACTATTTTTTCCTATTTTTAAGAGCCGGGTCGGACTCGATTCGGCATTAAAAATTCAAATGTTGCGATAATTTTTCCATGGAGTGGATATGACGTTATCAAAACTGTTGCGCTGGATAATCCTTGTACTGTTCCTGATTGGTGCAGTTATGTTGTTCGTTCTTGAAGTCTCCACAGTCCGCCAGTCAATCCTTGATCAGATGTCGGCCAATCTGGAGACCGCCATCACAGCCCTTGGACTGGTACTGCAAGGCACCCTGCTCAATGATGATCAGGTGCTGGCCGAAACCATCGTCAATGCCATGTTCGATGGCGGTTTCGTCAGCTCGGTCATGCTGGTGGATCCGGATGGTCAGGTGCTGTTTCAGAAGGTATTCCACTCTACCCAGCAGAATGTTCCCGGCTGGCTTCCCTCGGTTATCGGCATGCCCCCCGTCAAGATTGAGCAAGAGTTGACCGATGGCTGGCGCATGCTGGGCACTCTGACCCTTGAGGGACATAGCGGCTACGCCTATCAGCATCTGTGGAATGCCATCAGTCGCACCGGTCTGGCGCTGTTGGCGGGCCTCGTCGTATTTACCCTGATCATCTCCCTGGTGTGCAAACGCCTGCTGCAGCCCCTGGAGCAGATCAACCTGCAGCTGATCCGTATCCGCAAACACCAGTTCAACAGCACCCTGCCCACTCCCTGGTTGCAAGACCTTAAAGAGGTGGCACTTTCCATCAACCAATTGGTTTCCGAACGCAAACGGGATCTGCTGCAACAACGACTCAAGATCACCCAACTGGGAAAACAGCTTGCCCCAACCATGCCACAGCCACTGCAAGGGCTAAGCCCACTGCCGGAAGGCGGGCAACTGCAAAAATTTGTCTCCACACAAGGGGAGATCGCGCTCTATCAGCGTTTCTTGCCCAGTCAGCCCCTCGGTGCCGACAGCGCTCTCGCAACCATCCAGAGCGCCCTGCAACAGTGGCAGCACTCTCATATAGAGGGGATCTTGCTGCCCCTCTCCCTGCTCAATCACCCGCAATGGTCCGAGATCTCCCCCCTGCTAAGCCAGGGCCGCGGCAAAACACTGGATTGGCGCTGGGATGTGGTCACCTTTCCCGCCCACGGCCAAGCCACATTGGCTGCGTTGCAGGAACAGGGGTGTGAGCTCGCCTTCAGCGCCATTCCCCTCAATGCGGATACCTTCAATCAACTTGACCCGCTCAATCCCATTTTTATCAGCTGTCAGCTGACCGATGCGCCGCTCTACTGGAATCTGCTCTCCCAAACCATGCATGCTGCTGGCTATACCCTACTGGCAGAATCGGGAGAGTGTCGCGACATCGACAAACTGCGGACCTGGGGTATCGATGGTTATGCCAAGGAGGCGCAATCATGAAGAAGCTCGCCATGCTGTTGCCTCTGCTGTGGCAACCCGGCCTGATGGCTGAAACCGTCACTATAACCACCGGGGGTGAGCAGGGGATTTATCACCAGATAACCAAAGAGTTTTGCCGTCTGGCCCATGAGGTCGATGAGCAACTTGCGTGCACATTGCAGAGCTCATCGGGTTCAATAGAAAACCTGAAGCGGCTGAAGAGTGGCGAGACCGCCTACGCCATGGTGCAGTCAGACTGGCTATATCAGGCAAGCCAGGGCTTGGGCCCTTTTGCCACGCAGCCGCAACCTGAGCTGCGCGCCCTGTTTGCCACCCATGCCGAGCCCTTCACCATAGTGATCCGTGCCGATGGTGATATCACGTCACTGGAACAGCTCAAGCTCGCCCCCATCGATATGGGGTTGAAGAGCTCGGGAACCCGCCAGACGGCGCTGACCCTGTTCAACATCTTGGGAGCGAAAGAACAGGATCTCGATCTGAAAAGCATGGCCAACCTGCCGGATGCGCTCTGCAGCAAGCAGATCGACGCATTTGCATTGGTGATGGGGCATCCCAACCGGATTGTGCTCGACACCGCCAAACGTTGCGCGGTCACTTTCCTCCCCATCGATGGGGCCACCCGGGATCAGCTACTCAAGGGGGTCAAATATTACCAACGTAGTCAGGTGCCCGCTCGTATCTACCCCGGCAATCTGAAGGCAACGCCCACCTTTGCCATTGCCGCCACCCTGGTTACCAATGCCAGCATGCCGGAAGAGTCTGTCTATCGTCTGACCAAGGCCATGCTGACCCAGCAGACCAAGTTCAATGAGCAGACTTATGGCTACGCCAATATGTTTCACCGGGCACGCAATAAAACCGGCCCGGTGCTGAGTATTGAGCAGCATCCGGGCGCGGCGAAATATTTCGAGGAGCTGAAAGCGGCGGGCAAACTATAGCTGACGGCGGGGAGAGCGCAGTTGCTCGCTCGAGAAACGGGTCTTCATCGATGTCCACTGCGCCAACCGATCGGCGCTCCCCGCCAGCGTCCCTTCCCGCCGTGACTTCATGATCCAGATGCTTTTGGCATCGAAACTGTAAACGGGAATGAGATCGGTACGCTTGCTGCCCGGCAGGATCCGGCTGTTGATGTTGTCGAGCACCAGTGGGTCAGCCTTGGGCGTAGGGAAGTAGAGCGTCACCATGTGGAACTGGTTGTAACGCACAGCCTTGACGTAGGCCAGCCGCAGCTTCTTCTCATCCACCCCCAGCTCCATCAAGGTGTAGTACTTGGAGATGCTGTAATCCTCGCAATCCCCACCCCGGGCACCGATGAACTCCAGCGGATTGGCCCAGTAATCCTCATCCCCCCACAGCTTGGGATCCTCGCTGTAGGTCAGATTGTTGAAGTAGTTGTTCACCAGCTCGATCTTCTGCTGGTCGGTTGTACCCGCTCTGGGGGTGAGCAGGCGAGAAAATGCCTCGGCCCGCTGGATGGCCCGGCCACCATACACTTCCTGCAGCTTGGCCCGCAGGTCCGGACTGGCAATATATTCGGAAAGACGCGAAGCCTGCACGTTGGCGCAACATAGCGCCAGTGTGCAGGCCGGGATCAACAACCATTTCATACCGGACACTCCATGTCAGATGCTGGAGGTCAGTATAGTCCGTCCGGATGAGAGACTCAGCCGCTAATCAGCGACATTGGGCAAATGCGTCTGCCAGTTGTTGCATGAATTGGGGATAACCATCCGGGCCGAGCGGCACCTGTTCACCCACCTCATCAAGCAACAGCACCTTGGCGCCAGTATTGCGTGCCACCGATTCGATCACTGCCGGTGAAAATTGCGGCTCGGCATAAATGCAGCTCGCCTGCTTCTCTTCCAGTGCCTTGCGGATATCCACCAGGGTCTTGGCGCCCGGGCGACGCTCAGGGCTCACGGTAAAGTGACCTTTTGAACTCATGCCGTAATGGCGCTCCCAGTAGCCATACGCCTCGTGGAAGACAAAGTACCCCTTCTCATTCACTGCCTTCATCTGGCCGGCAATCACCTTGTCCTTGGCATCCACCTTGGTATCAAATGCCGCGAGGTTGGCGTCATAGCGAGCCTGATTGGTCGGATCCAGCTTGCCCAATTCACTTGCGATCGCCTTGGCAATTACCTTGGCCTGCGTCGGGCCAAGCCAGATGTGGGGATCGACCCCTTCGTGATGATGCCCCTCATGCCCTTCATCATGGTCACCGTGCTCGTGGGCGGCATGATCGTGATCATCATGGTCATGGGAGTCATGACTATCCTGAGTCGCGTAGTTGAACAGCGGCATTCCCTCAACCTGAGTCAGGGCCAAAGCATGGGGATGATTGGCCAGCGGCTTGGCCATAAAACCTTCCAGCTCGGGGCCAACCCACACCACCAGCCCAGCACTGTTGATGTTGCGAATATCGGAAGGGCGCAGGGAGAAATCGTGGGGAGAGGCACCGGTCGGCAGCAATACCTTGGGCTCGCTCACCCCGCCAGTGATCGCCGCGGCGATGAAGCCAAGGGGCTTGATGGTGGTCAGAACCTCAATGGCACGAACAGGCAAACTCACCGCCAGCAGGGCAGTGAAAAGCACAATAATTCTCATTGGTGAATCTCGTCAGGGGGTGAGTATGTGATAATATAACAGCCGCTTTTTGTTATATTATAACTCTCACTGGCTGTAAACCCCGGAGTTGTCATGAACCAACTGGTAGAGCTGAAAGAGGTCTCTCTCTCGTTTGATGGACGCTCTGTGCTCGACAAGGTCTCCTTTACCCTCAATAAAGGCAAAATCACCACGCTCGTCGGCCCCAACGGGGCGGGCAAGAGCACCCTGAGCAAGCTGGTGCTGGGCCTGCTCACGCCGGATTCGGGCAAGATCACCCGCAGCCGCGATCTGAGAGTCGGCTATGTACCACAGCGCCTCTATCTGGATCCCACCCTGCCGCTGACAGTGCGACGCTTCCTGCAACTGGGCAAAAATAGCCGCCTCTCCATCGAGGAGGCACTGACCCGGGTGGGCGCAGAGGGATTGCTGGAAAACCGGATGCAGAAGCTCTCCGGCGGCGAGATGCAGCGCGTGCTGCTGGCTCGCGCCCTGCTGGTCAAGCCCGAGCTGCTGGTGCTGGACGAACCGGTGCAAGGGGTTGATATCACCGGCCAGATTGAACTCTATGCCCTCATCGGTCAGCTCGCCGCCGAGTTCAATTGCGCCGTGCTGATGGTATCCCACGACCTGCATCTGGTGATGGCCAGCACCCACGAGGTGATCTGCCTTAATCGCCACGTCTGCTGCCATGGCGAGCCGGAAAGCGTGGCCCGCCATCCCGAATTTGCCCGCCTGTTCGGGCGCCCGGAGCAGGAGGTGCTGGCGGTCTATACCCACCATCACCACTGCGACGGCGAACACCATCATCATGAACCGCAGGCCCCCGTCATCCGCCTGCCTTCTCGCAACAACGCTCACAGTAAATAGCGCAAGCAACAGGACATTCAAGTGGACAGCTTTCTGTTATACGCCCTCGCGGCCGGTCTCGGCATTGCCCTGCTGGCCGGCCCCCTAGGTAGCTTCGTGGTATGGCGCAAGATGGCCTACTTTGGCGACACCCTCTCCCACGCCTGCCTGTTCGGCATCGCGCTGGGCATTCTGCTGCAGGTCGATCTCACCCTGGCGGTAGTGGTCTGCTGCCTCGCCATGGCAATGCTATTGGTGATCATGAGTCGCAACCAGCAGGTGGCGACCGATACCCTGCTCGGCATTCTGGCCCACAGCGCCCTGTCTCTCGGTCTGGTTACCTTGAGTTTTATGGATAACGTGCGGGTGGATCTGATGGCCTACCTGTTCGGCGACCTGCTCTCGGTACAACCGATGGACCTGCTCTGGATCTACGGCGGTGGCGCGCTGGTGCTGCTCACCCTGTGGCGACTTTGGGATCCCCTGCTCTCCATGACCATCTCGGAAGAGCTGGCGCGGGTCGAGGGGATCCGGGTCGACGTGTTGCGCTGCGTGCTGATGCTGCTGATCGGGCTGGTGATCGCCGTAGCGATGAAGTTTGTCGGGGCGCTGATCATCACCTCCCTGCTGATCATCCCTGCCGCTACCGCCCGCCGCTTTAGCCAGACACCGGAGCAGATGGCCGGCTTTGCCGCGCTGATTGGCTGTCTCGCCGTGCTGGGTGGATTGACCCTCTCCTGGTATCAAGATACTCCGGCAGGCCCCTCTGTCGTCGTCTGCGCCACCAGCCTGTTTGTCCTAAGCCAGTTTAAGAAAGCTTGATGCCACGCTAGAGCGGCATGCTCTGGCGTGTCTCCATCATCAGCCACTGGCGCAACCGGCTGATGGCGGGCTCATGGGCCCGCGAGCGCTTGCAGGTAAAGTAGAAGGCATCCCCCGTCTCCAGCTGGTGTACCGGCAAGGCCACCAGCTGGGGATCATCGGGCCGCAGCATGTAATCATTCACGAATGCCACCCCCTGATCCCAGGCCGCCGCCTCCATCGCCAACAGCACATGGCTGAAGTGGTGCATCCGTGCCTCGTCCGGAATAACCAGCCCGCCGGCCTTGGCCCAGCGCTGCCAATCCTCCCCCCGCGCCTTGTAGATGGACTGCACCGACAGCAGCGGCAACTGCCAGATGGCCTCAGGCCACTCCCCGCTGATCTGCTGCAACAGGCGGCGACTACAGACCGGAAAGAGCCGCTCCTGATAGATAAGATCGTGGCAGTAGCCCCGTCCGTGGGGTGAGACTGTGATAAAGCAATCCGCCACCCTATCAGATAGCTCAGGATCTTCCGCCACCATCTCCAGACTCAAATCCAGCTCGGGGTAGAGCTGGCGCAATCCAGCCAACCGCGGGATCAGCCACTTAACCGCAAACGAGCTGTAGACCGCGAGGCGCAACCGCATCTCGCCGCCACCGCGCAGCTGTTCGCTGCTCTGGGCAATCTGGCTAAGCCCGGCAGCAATCCCTTCGAAGTAGCTCTCCCCCTGGGTTGTCAGCGAGAGCAACCGCCCCTGACGCAGCAGCAAGCGCTCACCCAGAAAATCCTCCAGCAGACGGATCTGGTGGCTGACCGCACTCTGGCTGACGTTCAGTTCCAGAGCGGCGCGGGAGAAGCTGAGCAGCCGGGCCACCACCTCGAAATATTGCACCGCACGCAGGGGAGGAAGCTTCATTATCTAAATATCTCATGAATGGTCATTTTTTATCATTTTACTGGATATCAACCGGCACGCTACCCTCCCCTCATCTGAAGTGGGAGGTGGTATGAATGCAGTAGGGATCGGCATCCTTTATCTGGTGCTGGGCAATATGGTGGCGGTTTTTTCCGATGCGCTGGTCAAGGTACTGGAGCCGGATCAGCCCATCTTCCAGTTTGTCTTTTTCCGCCAGCTCTCGGCCGCCATTCTGCTGATGCCCTGGCTGCTCTGGTCATGGCGCCGCAATCCACCGGTGGCCATCAAGTGGCACCTGCTGCGGGCCCATATCTGGGCGGTCGGCGTCTGTCTGATGGTAGTGGCCCTCACCCGCTTGCCGCTCGCCACTGCCAACGCCCTCTTCTATGCCGCGCCGCTGATGATGGTACCGCTGGCGGTGTGGATGGCGGGGGAAGCGATCTCGCGCCAGAAGGTGCTGACCGCAGTCATCGGATTTATCGGGGTACTGATCGTGCTGCGCCCGACCGAAGTGAACTGGGCCGCACTGGCGGCGCTCGGGGTAGCGCTGTCGATGGCGCTCAACAATCTGCTGATCAAGCGGATCCCGCTCAAGCAGCCCATCGCCCAGACCCTGTTTTTCACCAACGTGCTGAGCATGCCCTTCATTCTGGCGCTGGCACTGTGGGAAGGGGGCGACTGGCAGTGGCAGATGTGGTGGCCCGCCTTCGGATCTTCGGCGCTGATCATGGTCTATGCGGGATTGTGCGTGGTGGCCTATCGCAAGGCGGAGGCTAGCAAGATCGCCTCGGCGGAGTACACCGGTCTGCTGATGGCGGTGGCCATCGGGGTATGGTTGTTTGACGAGCAGCCGGGCCTGCCGCTGCTGCTGGGCTGTATCTGCATCGTCCTGCCACTTATCGCCATGGCGCGCAGCAAGCCAAAACCGCTGGCCGAGCCAGCGCTCTAATACTCAGGGTCTCCCCAGAAGCGGGGCGACCCTTTGCTGCAGATGGGGGACGATCTCCTCCTCGAACCAGGAATTCCTCCTGAGCCAGAGGGTATTGCGTGGGGAGGGATGCGGCAACGGCAGCCAGCCGGGGCCATAGTCGGCCCAGCTGCGCACCGTGTCGGTGAGTGACCCTTTGGCAGCCCCCCGCAGATAGTAGGCTTGTGAATATTGGCCGATCAGCAGGGTCAGTTCGATATTGGGCAACAGCATCAATACCTTGTCGTGCCAGGTGGGTGCACATTCGGGGCGCGGCGGCAGATCGCCGGATTTTCCCCTGCCGGGATAGCAGAGCCCCATCGGCATGATGGCGATGCGGGATTCGTCGTAAAAGGTGGCCTTATCGACACCGAGCCAATGGCGCAGCCTGTCACCGGAAGGGTCATCCCACGGGATACCGCTGGC
Source organism: Aeromonas sp. 600948 (assembly GCF_049174875.1). Taxonomy (NCBI): domain Bacteria; kingdom Pseudomonadati; phylum Pseudomonadota; class Gammaproteobacteria; order Aeromonadales; family Aeromonadaceae; genus Aeromonas; species Aeromonas sp. 600948. The sequence goes on along the minus strand of NZ_JAAKTY010000008.1, from coordinate 86,092 downwards.
ATGCACCCGGGTGCCGGGCGCCTGACCGATGATCAGCAAGCGGGCACTCTCGGCCCCGCGGATCACCGGACGAGGCCCCAGCGGCAGATGAGCCTCGCACAGACGGCAGGCCCTGATTTGCTCAAACAACTTATCGATTCGCTGCATGACGTTGATAGTACCAGCATTTCCCTGCTTTCCCTCTTGTGGAAACAGGGCACTCCCCCTACTATCGCCATGGATGTTTAATTTAATAAACGGACAATAATGAAAAACTGGCTAGGTACCGGCACCGCGACCCTCTCCTTCATCCTGTGGGGGATGCTGCCGCTCTATTATCAATTCATGCCCGAGGTCAACATGTGGGAGCTGATCTCCCACCGGGTGCTCTGGTCTGTGGTGCTGCTGGGTGCCCTGTTTTTGCTGCTTGGCCACAAGGTGCCCTGGGCACAACTGCGCAGCGAGCCGCGCCAGCTCGGCCTCATTCTGCTGGCGGGTCCAGTGATGTCGATCAGCTGGTGCATGTTCACCTGGTGCCTCACCACCGGACAGGTACTGACCACCAGCCTCGCCTTCTTTATGACCCCGCTGTTCAATATCGTATTCGCCGTCATCTTCCTCAAAGAGCGACTCACCCCGCAAAAGCATCTGGCAGTCGCCCTGGCGCTGGCGGGGCTTGCCTACATGCTGTTCTGCTACGGCCAGCTCCCCTGGTTCTCCCTCATCATGGGGGCCAACTTCGCCTGCTACGGCCTTATCAAGAAGAAGATCCACTACGACACCGGCACCAGCCTCTATCTGGAAGCCATGGTGCAACTGCCCGTCGCGCTCATCATCATCGGCACGCTGGCGTGGCACGGGGAAGGGGCATTCGTGAACGGGGATTTGGCCGACAAGCTGCTGCTGATGGGCAGTGCGCCCGCGACTCTGCTGCCGGTGGGGCTCTTCTGCTATGCGGTGGCGAGAACCCGGATGAGCACGGTGGGGCTGCTGCAATATATCGAGCCCAGCCTCGCCTTCCTGCTCGCCATCTACTGGTTTGGTGAGGCGCCGGACCCCATCAAGGCGGTCGGTTTCGCCTTCGTCTGGGCAGGTCTGCTGGTGAGCCTGTTGCCGCTGCACCGGCTCAAGCGCCGCCCTCAGGGCGTACCGCGATAGGACTCCAGCACCTTGTGCCAGCGGGGATCCTTGTCCATCTGCTCGGCGATGTCGTTGAGGGTGGCATGCAGCTCTGGGCGAGATTTGGGCAGCAGGATATGGCGGGTATAGCTGGATTGGGGGAATGGCGAGATAAACAGCTTGCCCTGATAGTGGTTTGAGTCGATGAAAAAGCCCAGCGCGGAGCCAGGCACCATGGTCACATCGATGCGGCCGCGCACCAGCAGCTCAAGATTGGTCTTCACCTTCTTGGCATCGTGACGCTCCAGCTCTCCCCTTGCTGCCGCATCGTCGATCCCCTGATAGCGGTAGCCCTCCACCCCGCCGAACACCAATCCCTTGAGGGAGTCGGGTCCGCGATAGGTGATCGGCTTGTCGATGTTCGAGATTAGCTCGTTGGTGTCGCGCATCACCGGAAAGGTCCAGAGATAACGCTCGCGATGGGGATCCCCTACCCAGGCGGGATTGACCCAGACCACCAGACCATCAAAGTCGGGATCCGCCATCTCCAGCGCCAGCCGGGCGCGATTAACCAGCCAGAGCTCGATTCTGGGTTCCCCCCCCAACTTTTCATTGAGATACTTGACCAGCTCGCGGCTCAGTCCGGCATCCACTCCGGTATTGAAGGGCGGATGCTGATGGTAATCGTAGAGACGGATCGTCTCCCCCAGAGCCGGAACCGACAACAGTAACCACAACCAGAACCAGACTCTCATCGCACCTCCTTGCACTGCTTTTGAGTTTGGCACAGAGAAGTACAAATGATAAAACCTCCTGACGGGATATCCCCGCACGCCTCTCCCCCCTCTTCTCGCTGGTTTATCTATATGGTGCGCACCGCTACCGGCCTGCTCTATACCGGGATCAGCACGGATCCGCTGCGCCGTCTTCGTCAGCACCAGAGTGGCAAGGGCGCTCGCGCCCTGCGCGGCAAGGGGCCACTGACGCTGGCGTGGCAACAGGAAGTCGGCGAGAAGGGGGCGGCTCTGCGCCTCGAATATCGCCTCAAGCAGCAGCCGAAATCCTTCAAGGAGCAGCTGATCTACAGCCCGGCACTCTGGCAGAGCTGGAGCCCCCAGTGGTTACCCGCAGCCACCCAGCCTTGAGGACGACAGGCAAAAAAAGGCCACTCGATGAGTGGCCGGAAAGGGGAAATCAGGGAGCATCACACAACGTCTTGCACAACCTCAGGCGGGTTAGAGGTAGGTATTGGAACGCTTGCTGCGGTTGCTGATCAGCCAGCAAACCGCCAGTACCAGCAGCAACCAGGGAGCCAGCTTGATGATCAGAGCAAGCATGCCGCCCAGTGCCCCAAGCAGCACGAACAGACCGCTCACCAGCAACATGGCTACCAGGGTAAAACCGGTCAGTGCCATGACCAGCAGCACCACCAGCAAGATGAAAAATTCCAGCATAACTTGCTCCTTATCAGTACCTTGTCTGCCGACTGGTCAACCCTTCGGTCAATCCAGCCAGCGCTTCAATTCATAACGGGGCGGCATCATCAGCACCGCCAGCAGATAGGCGGCCAGTGCCAGCGGCGGCATCAGGATCAGGGCGAGCAGTGCCACCACCCGCACCGTGACTCTGGAGACCCCCAACCGCCTGGCAATACCGGCGCAGACCCCGGTCAGCTTGCGATGCACCAGATCCTTGGGCCAGGGGCTCATGATTACACCTCCGCCTTCTGGCCTTTGAGGCGAGCCAGCTCACGCTCGATCTCGTCATTGAGCTCCAGCTCGCGGAACTGGGCCTCCAGCGAGGGATTCTGCCCCAGGGTGGCCGCCTCCAGCTGGGCTTCCAGCTGATCGACCCGGCCCTGAAAACCATCAAAGCGCGCCATCAGCTCATGCATGCGCTGGTTGTCCACCTGGGCGCGAGCACGAATGCGGCTGTGGGCAGTCTGCTCGCGCAGGGTCAGCAGTTTCTGCTTCTCGCGCGCCTCGGTCAGCTTGGCCGCCAGCCGTTCGCTATCGGCGGTGAGCTGGGCCAGCACCTCGGCGACCCGGGCCTTGTCCTGCTCCAGCTGTTCACATTTTTTGACCTCCGCCAGCTTCTCGGTAAGGGCGGCGCGGGCCAGATCCTCACGTCCCTTCTGGATGGCGAGCTCGGCCTTGGCCGACCACTCCAGGATCTGCGCCTGCAACGCCTGCTGGTGACGCTCCAGCTGTTTCTGTTCGGCAATCACGCGGGCGGCCTGGGTACGCATCTCGACCTGCACCTGCTCCATCTCTTCGATCATCAGGCGCAGCATCTTCTCCGGCTCTTCACTCTTGTCGAGCAGGCTGTGCAGGTTGGCATTAATCACGTCGGTCAGGCGGCTGAATACGCTCATGGTCTGGCTCCTTGTTGATGGGATGGCTATCTCTTCCCATAGCATTACAAGAGCCGTGCCAAGAAAAATTATTGTTTTTTTACATATAGATGGGAATTTACTGAGGAAATTCAAGATGGGCTTGTTGGTGAGAATAGCCAACCTGGTGGTGATTTTTACCAACAAAAAAGGGAGCCTGTGGCTCCCTTGTCGATTCGTCTGCGATATCCGTCAGGCGGCGTGGCTGTGGCCCAGCTTGCGGTCCAGTTCGGTCAGCTTGGCCTCCATCCGGGCGCGGCAGGTATCGGAGAGATCGCGAATGCCGCTGGCTCCGTGCTCCTTGCTGCAGACCGGCGCCATCACTTCCACCAGCACTTCGCCGTTGTCCCAGCGATTGAGGTCGACCTGACCAAAGTAGCTGGAGCAGACGATGGGCACCACGGGCACTTCAGCCTGTACCGCAGTGTGGAAAGCGCCCGCCTTGAATGGCAGCAGGCCACGCCCCTGGGAGCGGGTCCCTTCCGGGAACATCCAGATGGAGGTGCCGCGGTTCTTGATGCGATCCACCACCTGACCTATGGTGCCGATGGCACGGGAGCGGTTGGAGCGGTCGATCAGCACGTTGCCGGAGAGCCAGAAGATAAGGCCGAACAGCGGCAACCAGAGCAGGCTCTTTTTGCCCACTGCCACCACGCCAGGCTGCACAGCACCGGTCACGGTGAAGATGTCGAAGTTGCTCTGGTGGTTGCAGACGTAGACCGCCGGGCCGACCGATTTGACCTCGTCGGCCACCGTCACCTTGACTCGCAGCCCGATCAGCGGGCAGACCGCGTGATACATGCGGGCGAAAACATAGACGTTGTTGGGATGGCGCGGACGAACCAGACAGAGCAGCAGGCCGAACAGGAACCAGAAAATGAGCAGCAGACCAAGCAGCAGCACACGGGCAATTTTGAGCATCGAACACCTCGAGTTTTAACTCGGCGCAGTATACTGATCCCCCTTTTAGCGAACAAGCGTTCGCCAAACAGAACCGACCACCCCGTCGCGCCACACACAGTCCTGCACATCAATACGTCGCCGACTTGCCCCACCCGCCATTGGTCGTTAGGATGGCCCCATCTTGATGGACGGGGCGAACATGATTTTGCAACAACGGGTAGCGAAACATCTCCTGCTGCTGGTCTGCCTGCTGGTGCTCAATTGTGCGGCCCAGCCGCTGGCCCGGCTTGCCCTGCTCGATCACGCCCTCAGCTGTCAGGCACTGCCCGTTCCAGGCTCGGCAACGGATCAAGAGGATGCCAAACCGGCCAGCCCGCAGCCCACCAGCTGCCAGCTCAACGGCAAGTGGCTGAGCGCCGCCACCCTGCTCTGCGTCGAACAGCTCTTCTTTGCCGTGGCGGTGCTGATCGCCCTGCTGGCTCCCCTTTGGCGCTACACACCGCCACTGCCCCCTCCCAGAGTCATCTCGCCGCCCGAGCGGCGTCTGCACCTCACCCTCTGCATCTGGCGGGAATGATTCCGGCTCTTTGCCATTGGTCATGACTCATGTTTGCGAGACCATCGCCGCCTTCTTGCACCAACGGGGCACGACTGCGGCGTACTGAAAACAGATTTACGGCATGGCGTTGTTGCAGGGGAATACCTTGCTGCCCCGACGCAACCACGATGACTGCCGACTAGCTTGCACAAGGCTGGCCACTTCAGGCTGGCACTACCCGATTTTAAGGAGTATCCATGAAACCGACTCTGAGCGCCCTGCCCCTGCTGGCCTCTCTCTGCGCAACCCTGCTGGCTCCGACCCTGCACGCGGCCCCCTTCACCCCTGAACAGGAAGCACGCATCAAGGAGCTGATCCGCGAGACTCTGATCGCCAACCCCAAGATCCTCGACGAGGCGGCCGAGTCCTGGGAGAAGCAGAATGCCGCAGCCCAGGAGGCCCAGCTTGGCAACTTCATCAAGGGCAACAAGGATGTGCTGTTCAACAGCGCAACCAGCCCGCGCCTGGGTGCCAAAAACCCCAAGCTGACGCTGGTGCTGTTTACCGACTACAACTGCCCCTACTGCAAGCAGTTCGATCCCCAGCTGACCAGGCTGCTCAAGGCCTATCCGAATGATCTGGGGCTGGTGATCAAATTGCTGCCGTTCAAGGGGCAGAGCTCCGCCAAGGCAGCCCAGTACAGCCTGACCCTGTGGCAACAGGATCCCGCCCGCTTCTTCGCCCTGCACGACAAGCTGATGAGCAAGCAGGGGATGCTGACCGAGGCGGACATCAACAAGGCGCTGGCGGCCACCGGCAATGTGGCACTCAAACCGGAGGGTAAAGCCACCGAGGAGCTGCGCAACAGCCTGCGCATTGGCACCCTGCTGGGTGTACAGGGCACACCGGCGACCCTGATCGGCAACCAGCTGGTGTCGGGCGCCATCCCCTATGAGGAGCTGGAGCAGCTGGTGAAGGCCGAGCTGGCCAGGCAGAGCTAAGGTCGGGGTCGCCCGCAGGGGCTGGAGGCGCTCGCACTGCGGCAATGGTGAGCCCTCAGGTCACCCCGTCTCCATGCAAAGAGCCCGGTATCACTACCGGGCTCTTTTTTCAGGAAGGAAAGGTGACAAACCAGCTCTATTGGGCGGGCGCCATCATCCCCTGCCCGAGCCGCCCTCTGGCACTGGTACGCTCGGCTTCGTCAAGCACACCATCTCCGTTCTTGTCCATTTGGGTAAAGAGGGCCTCATGATGCGCCATGAACTGTTCCCTGGTCGTGTCCTGCATCGGCCTCATGTTGCCCATGTTCCCCATCTTGCCAGGCATGGCCTTGCCTGACTGCTGCATTGCCTCGTGCATCTTGGCCATGGCTGCCTCTCTCTCGGCAATCGAGAGGGTGCCATCCTTGTCACTGTCCTGCCGGGTGAAACGCTGCTCGGCTCTTTCCATAAACTGTGCCTTGGTAATGTCCCCCTTGATGAACATCAAGGGCTCATCGATGCTCTCATCGGCAGCGATGGCGAAACCGCCAAGCAGCACCATAGGCAGAAGATAAAATTTGAGCATGGCTGTCCATTCCTTAGTAAGGGTCTCGGTACGGCCGAGGCCAACTGACGATCGCCAAGATAATCCCCGGCGCCTCCTGTAGTGTAGTCCCTGGACTATTCCCGACAGGGAGACAGATCCCAAGGTGCCCCGTCACGCTTTTCTGCCAGTGACCTTGCGTCCTATTCATGGCGATGGCAGGAGGTTTCCGTTAAAATGACGGGTTTTTGCCGTGCCTGATTTGCCAATCCCCACCATCAGGCACTCGCAGCGTGAATCCTATGATGCCAGTGATGCAGGATCTGCCATGAACAACTACTTTCGGGTGCTGGGCGTCAAGTCCAACGCCAGCGAAAACGACATCAAGAAAGCCTATCGTCGGCTGTCGAACCAGTACCACCCCGACAAGCTGCACGGGGCCAGTGAAGAAGAGAAAGAGCAGGCAGCCATCAAGCTGCACCAGGTAAAGCAGGCCTATGAAGTGCTGTCCGATCCGAAACAGCGGGCCGCCTTTATCAAGGATTTCAACAACGTCATCGTGACCGACCCCGCCTCCGCCATGCAGGAGATGTGGGATCAGTTCTACCCCTGAAACAGCAGGCAGAAAGAGCAACTATGCAAAAGAGATGGGACCAGGCGCGGCTCAAGTCGCTGCAAAGCGATGCCAGCGAAAACATCGAATCCTACCGGGATCAGGACGACCCCAAGGGGCTGGAACAGTTCACCGACCAGATGAAGAGCCTGCTGCTGGCCGATATGAGCATGCTGGAGTTTATGCCCGAGTATCTGCCGCTGGCCCTCTATGGCCGGGTGCAGTTCCCGGCTAAGGCCAAGTCGCAGTGGAACAAGTGGCTCGCCAGCGGCGAGCAGCCGAGCTGGGACGAGTTCAAGGTGAGCGTCGGCTTCAACAACGCCGCCCTGCCGCTGGTCAAGGCGGTGCGGGCCCAGAGCGAAGATCAGCTGATGGAAGCCTGCGCCGTGCTGTTCCTGCTCGACAACCCGCTGCCGCGCGGCAGCCACCGCAGTGATGACGACTATGAACTGCGCGACGAAGAAGAGGAAGACGGGGAAGATGCCGACGCCGACTACCATGGCGGCAGTGACCGCTATGGTGATGACGACGGCGATCAGGATATGTACGACGAAGTCCGTTTCTAATTGGGGCAAGGCATGAGCAACAGTCTGATAGAAATTACCGCCATCGAGATCAAAGAGCTGGCCGTTATCGAGCCGAAGCAGGCCAGCGAGAAGTTCGAGCTGATCGCCAAGACCATGTCTGACGACCAGCTGGCAGAAGTGATTGAAAACATTGATATCGTTACCCTGACCCAGATTAACGGCCAGCACGACATCTCCTTCCCCTCCATCATCTCCGAGCTGATGACCCCGGAGCGGATCCGCGACATCGTCTGCCAGCAGCCGCTCTACTGGGAAGAGGCGATCAAGAACAACGCCGACGAGCTGCAACAGCACACCTTCGACTTCCTCAACTACCTGATCCGCACCCAGGATAGCGAAGCCAAGCAGCGCGAGATCCTCGAATGCGTAGCCGAAGATCCGGCCGGCCTCTTCTACCTCGCCATCCCCTTTATCGAGTTCTATCGCGGCGATCGCTATGAAGAGGACGAAGGCTATCGCGACGTGCTGCACGCCGAAGAGGAAGATCTCGAAGAGTCCCTGCGCTACAGCGAGCGCCAGCAGAGCGAAGATGCCCACGACTATGCGCTGGACGACCCGCGCAGCCTCCTGATGCTTATTCGCGAGCTGGCCCCCGAGGTGGAGAAAGCCATCAAGGCGCTGCTGCGCAACGAGCACTCCAGCTGGGACGGCATCATCAACAAGTTTGCCGCCGAACTGGTGATGCAGGCCAAAGAGAAGAACAAGGTCGAGGAAGACGAGTACGGCGACGTCGACGACATGTTCAGCTTTCTGGATTAAGGAGCCCATTCATGCAGTTAGTCATTCGCGATGCCAACCAGGGCCCCTTTCTGACCCAGGTGCTGCGCTTTGGCCGCGACAACGAACTCTTGAGTCAGCAACAGCTCGCCGCCATCAAGGGCAAGGCGGTGCTGATGAGCCTCAAATTCGCCGACAAGTATTACAACAAGTACAAGATGCACCTGCTGGAGCAGGCGGCCCACGACGTCATCGGCGTGGTGAGCCTCGGGTTGCAGGAGCTCTCGGCGCGGGATCTGGCCAAGGCGCTGGCGCTGCTGCAGGCACCGGAAGGCCCCATCAAGCCGTTCCAGAAGGGCTGGTCGATGCTCATCACCGTCAGCCCCAAGCAGACTGGCAACAGCCTCTACGGTGACGTGGATGCGCGGCTCTTGGACAAGATCTCGAGCCCGCCCGATGTGGAGGAGTGGCAAGGGTGGCAGGAGTACGAGAAGGCGCTGACCGAGCACAACAAGAGCCGCCTGATGGAACTCATCGACCAGCACTTCTTCGCCTGCGAGAGCGACCACCCCACCATGGAGGATAAACTGGCCGAAGCACTGCTCTACCGCATCCTCTGCGGCAAGGGCAGTGGCGCCGCCCCCCTCAAGGTGAAGCAGGATCTCAAGCGCAAGCTGGCGCGGGAGATTGAGCTCGACGAGGGCTGGTATGACACCGACTACCTCGCCGCCCAGCTCGCCCTGATGCTGAGCGCGCTGCCTGCCGACATGGCCGCCGCCCTGCGCCAGGAGCTGAGCCCGGGCTTTGTGCCCAACCTGCTCCACACCCTCGGCTTTGTGCGCCAGTACCAGCTGCTGCAAAAAGAGAACGCCTCGCCGGAGAAGCTCGACAACGTCGAGATGCGCGCCGGTCTCAAGCACCCGCTGCTCGGCTGGCCGCTCTACCACGACTTCTAAGGCCGCTTTCGCCGCCCATCAGTCGCACCACAACGCCCGGCCCGCCGGGCGTTGTTCTATCCTCCCCTCACCCTCTCCCAAACAAAGAGAGAACACGCGCAAGTCACCCTGGGGCTTCCCCTTACCTTCCCGATATTTATTCACTCAATGCCCAAGGATGAATAAACAACCTGCGATACAACCACTTGGCGCCAGCTGCGTTTCGGGACAACAAAGCGGGACGCAGATCCCGCTACAGCGCCAGAATCAGCACCAAATAGCCGACTGGATCACATCAACCGTGCCGCAATCGCGTGGTAAGCCGAGCTAAAACCGCGACCCAATAACGCATAAAAAGGCGGAATAGATCAATAAAAAGCAATTAATCGCGCCGGATTAAATTTCAGGTATGGCTATTTGTACCGCTTGGCCGCTAAATGACAGACCGGCCTTCAGACCAGCATGGAAGCGCACAAGGCTAGCCGGCAGCAGACCGGTACGCTCTCAGGACGAGTAATGATTTTCTTCTCTCACAGGAGACAGACCGTGAGCGCTTCGAATCAACACCCCACCATTCCCCCCGGCTCCGGGGCGCTGTTCTTTATCCAGACCTTCTCGACCCTGGGGTTTGCCGTGCTCTACTCCACCCTGGTGCTCTACGCCACCAAGCGGCTCGGCTTCAGTGAATCCCAGGCCAACGCCATGATGGGGGTCTTCGGGGCCTTCAACTATGGCCTGCACCTGTTTGGCGGTTATCTCGGCGGGCGCTACCTCAGTAACCGCAACCTGTTCGTGATGGGGATGGTGCTGCAGGTGATCGGCTGCTACTTCATCGCCGAGATGGGGATCACCGGCCTCTACTGGGGGCTCGCCATGTTCCTCACTGGCAGCGGCCTCAACGTCACCTGCCTCAACATGATGCTGACCCAGCGCTTCGCCCCGGATGATCACCGCCGCGAGAGCGCCTTCCTGTGGAACTACGCCGGGATGAATCTGGGCTTCTTTATCGGCTTCACGGTGGCGGGCTACTTCCAGCTCACCGAGGATTACCGCACCCTGTTCCTGTTTGCCACGCTGGGCAACATCATCGCCATCATCGCCACCTTCGCTTGCTGGCCGATTCTGGCGGATATCAGTACCCCGCTGCGCCATGTCAAAGGGAGCGGCTTCTACCGCCGCATGCTGGCCGGGATCGCCATTCTGGCCATGCTGGTGCCGGCGCTGCGGCTGCTGCTGACCCACGCCAGCTTCAGCGGCAGCTTCGTGCTGATCCTGGGGGCCGTGGTGCTGGTGCTGCTCTGCGTGATGACCGCCCGCCACCCGGACGCCGCCGAGCGCAGCCGCATGGTGGCCTACCTGATCCTTGCCCTCGGCTCCCTCATCTTCTGGTCGCTCTACCAGCTGGCGCCCATGGGGCTGATGCTCTTCTCCGAGCACAACATCAACCTCAGCGTGTTCGGGCTGCGGGTCGCGCCCCAGTGGATCCAGAACATCAACACCCTCGTCATCGTTATCGGTGGCCCGCTGATGGCGCTGCTGTTCAAGCGACTGCGCGAGAAGGGGTGGAATATCGACATCCCCTCCCAGTTTGCAGCCTCGCTGTTTTGCATGGGGCTCGGCATGCTGGTGCTGCCGATCGGCATCCATCTGGCGGGGGCCGACGGGCTGGTCGCCTTCAAGTGGATCGCCATCAGCTATGTGCTGCAGAGCTTTGGCGAGCTGCTGATCTCCCCCATCGGCTACGCCATGATTGGCAAGCTGGCCCCCGCCAGCCTGCAAGGCTTGATGATGGGCTGCTGGATGATGGTGACCGGCGTCGCCTCTGTGCTGGCTGGCTATGTCTCCGGCGCCATGCCGCAAAATATCGGCAGCACCCCGATCGCCACCAACCCGGGTTACAGCTCGGTATTCAATATGCTCGGCTGGGGCTCGCTGGCGGGCGGCGTGGTGTTGCTACTGCTGGTGCCCCGCCTGCGCCAGCTGATCGCCTCGAAAATCACCCCGCCTCCGGCGGCGACAGCTATCCCCGTCTGATCGGTTTGAACCACTTGGCGGCGTGAGCCGCAGAGAAGACCAGAGGCCCCGCCATCATGGATTGCGGGGCCTCTGCTTTTGGTGGGATGGATCGTTTAGACTTCGCTAATCAGCGCAAATCGCCTTATCCAGCAAGGCAATCCGGTTACCTTCAGAGTCCTGAAACTCGGCCACCTTGATGGCTTCCCCCACCAGGGTCACGGGATAAAGTAACTTGGCGCCCGCCGATAGAGCAGCCGCCATGACACGATCAATATTGTTCACGGTCAGATAAATACGCGTGCCATCCAGACTCGGAACATAGCTCTCCCCTTTAGCCAACGCACCGGAACAGCCCTCAGCACCATCAATAAGCGGGAATAGCGCCATCTCATTGCCATCGATATCAGCACGCTCGAACTCGATATCAAAAACAGCAGAATAAAAGGCGATTGCCCGCTGCATATCCGTCACCGGAATTTCAAAATGCATCCCAATATTTACCATCTAACCCCTTCCTTGTTAGCTAGCGATAGCACCGTGCAGACCGAATCATGCCCCCATTATTGCCATGAAGCCATCCATCAGATCCACGCAGACGGGTCAAAAGACCAGATGGTGCGCTGAGAAGCGCGATCTCGCAGGGGACAAGTGCATGCCAACCTTTGGCCCTAGTTGTCACGCCATACCAAAATGGCTGCGATCTCTGCTTCCTTCTCCCACTCTTTGCCATAGATAAGGGGAGAAAGGTCGGTGAGGAGGGAGAGCAAACCATCGACAAGCAGCAGAGCGTTAAATCAAGCAGGAGCGCGTAGGGTCGATTAGCGAAGCGTAATCGTCCGCAGTGCAATCTCGGTGGCGATGGATATAGAGAAGAGATCAGCTGGAGCACCGGTAGAATTACGGTAACCTGTTTTCGCGATCTACGGCTCTTCGGTTGCTTCATCTAGCTAGACTAGTTACTCCACCTTGAATAGAATAATAAAATTCAAACTTCAGGATTCCTAGCGTGACACATACAACGAAAATAAAATTAATTAAATCGCTATCACTTGCTTTTATTTTCTTGTGGGTGAATGCAATGATTACTGCCCCATTGATAATGACTGATTTTTCTTGGCTTGAAATACAGAAAGTCTGGGATCGCTGGCAGACATTCAACTCAGGTATGATTGCTCTTTTGGCTGCCGTACTTGCAATATACGCAGCTCAATATTCTGAAAATGCGAAGAGATACAGAGAACTAATCGCCGCAAAATCTCTCCTGCCATTAGCCTTGTCAGAGCTACACACCTACTGTACCGAATTAGCTACATACCTAAAAAATGAATTTATTTTTCTTAGTGAAAAACACCAGATAGATACATCAACAACCAAAGAAAACCATGAACCCCCCATTCCACCAAAAGAATGGGTTTTTGAAGTATTTAAAAACTGCATGATTCATGAGCATGAAACTGAAGCAAAATTCATGGCATCAATACTATCTGACATGCAAATAACACGCGCAAGAATTGAGAGCATGAAAGATAAAAACAACCTAATTACAGAATGTACATTTTCAAGCCATGCTAACGACATATGTCTATTACATGCTAAATTAGGTAGAATGTACGATTACTCGAGGAAGCACTCTTTATTATCGACAACAGAAATAACTGATGAGGAAAAAAATAATAGTATCTGTGTATTAGATATTGAATGCCTTCCAAAATATAAATAAACACATATATTTATAAATGAAGGGCGCTTTCGCACCCTTCTATATTAATTACCCTTCCTGATTTTCCCCGGCTACCGGTTCGGTTCCGGCAGCGGGTTCAATCTCGATACGATCGACCCGCTGCAAACCGCGGGGCAGCTTGGCGCCGCGGCGGCCGCGCTCGCCGCGGTAGTAGTCGAGATCAGAGGGTTTGAGGGTGAGCTTGCGCTTGCCGGCAAACAGGGTAACCGACTGGCCCTGCGGGATGACGGCGGCCATCACCACAAACTCCTCCCGCGCCTTGACGCGCGCCGACGGAATGCTGATCAGCTTGTTACCCTTGCCCTTGCCGAGCACCGGCAGGGTGTTCATCGGGAACAGCAGCATGCGCCCCTCGTTGGAGATGGCCATGCAGAGATCGGTCTCTGGCGAGCCAATCTTCTGGGGTGCCATCACCAGACCCCCTTCCGGCACGGTGAGCAGCGCCTTGCCGTTCTTGTTCTTGCCGATAAGATCGTCATAGGTGCAGACAAAACCGTAACCGGCGTCGCTCGCGATCAGATACGGCTCGCCTTCGTTGCCCATCACCAGATGACGCACCTCTTCCCCTGCCCCCAGCGCAAAGCGGCCGGTAAGCGGCTCGCCCTGACTGCGGGCGGAGGGCAAGGTGTGCGCCTCCAGCGAGTAGGTGCGGCCAAAGCTCGACAGGAACACCGCCTGCTGGTTGCTGCGGCCAAAGGCGTGGGTGAGGTAGTTGTCCCCCGCCTTGTAGGAGAGCCCCTCGACATCCACGTCGTGGCCCTTGGCGGCGCGCACCCACCCCTTGTCGGAGAGGATGACGGTGACCGGCTCGCTCGGCACCAGCTCTTTCTCGGTCAGCGCGACGGCGGTGGCCCGCTCCACCAGCGGGGTGCGGCGATCGTCGCCGTACTTCTCGGCATCGGCCAGCAGCTCTTTCTTGAGCAGGGTGTTGAGGCGACGCTCGGAGCCCAGGATCAGCTCCAGCTTGTCGCGCTCTTCGGCCAGTTCGTTCTGTTCGGCACGCAGCTTGAACTCTTCGAGCTTGGCCAGATGGCGCAGTTTCAGCTCGAGGATCGCTTCGGCCTGGGTCTCGGTAATGTTGAAGCGCTCCACCATCACCTTGCCCGGCTCATCCTCGGTACGGATGATCTCGATCACCTCGTCGATGTTGAGGTAGGCGATCAGCAAGCCTTCGAGGATGTGCAGGCGAGCCAGCACCTTGTCGAGGCGGAATTGCAGGCGGCGACGCACCGTCTCGCGGCGGAACTGGATCCACTCGCTGAGGATGGTCTTGAGGCACTTCACCTGCGGCCGGTTGTCGAGGCCGAGGATGTTGAGGTTGACCCGGTAGTTCTTCTCCAGATCCGTGGTGGCGAACAGGTGGGCCATCAGCCCCTCCACATCCACCCGGTTGGAGCGCGGCACGATCACCAGACGGGTCGGGTTCTCGTGGTCCGATTCATCGCGCAGATCGGTGACCATCGGCAGCTTTTTCGCCACCATCTGGGCGGCGATCTGCTCCATGATCTTGGCGCCGGAGGCCTGATGGGGCAGCGCCGTGATGACGATGTCGCCATCCTCCTCGCTCCAGACCGCCCGCTGCTTGATGGAGCCCTTGCCGGTCTCGTAGATTTTGCGGATATCGTCGCGCGGGGTGATGATCTCGGCGTTGGTCGGGTAGTCCGGCCCCTGAATGTGCTGCATCAACACATCGAGCCCCGCATTGGGGTTGTCGAGCAGCTCGGCACAGGCGTAGGCCACTTCCCGCGCGTTGTGGGGCGGGATATCGGTCGCCATCCCCACCGCGATACCGGTCACCCCGTTGAGCAGGATGTGCGGCAGACGGGCAGGCAGCACCACCGGCTCCTTCATGGTGCCGTCGAAGTTCGGCGTCCACTCCACCGTGCCTTGCCCCAGCTCGGAGAGCAGCAGCTCGGAGAAGCGCGACAGCCGCGCCTCGGTATAACGCATGGCGGCGAAGGATTTGGGATCGTCCGGCGCACCCCAGTTGCCCTGACCGTCCACCAGCGGGTAGCGGTAGGAGAAGGGCTGGGCCATCAGCACCATGGCTTCATAACAGGCGCTGTCACCGTGGGGGTGGTACTTACCCAGCACGTCACCCACGGTACGGGCAGACTTCTTGTGCTTGGAGAGCGCCGACAGCCCCAGCTCGCTCATGGCGTAGATGATGCGCCGCTGCACCGGTTTGAGGCCGTCGCCGATATGCGGCAAGGCCCGATCCATGATGACGTACATGGAGTAGTTCAAGTAAGCCTGTTCGGTAAAGGTGCGCATTGGCTGGCGCTCTACCCCGTCCAGACTGAGCTCGATAGCATCACTCATGTGATTTTCTCTTTCGGTTCGGGAGCCGCCACAGGGCGACTCCGGCTAAATGCTTGCCAGCCCCGAGAGGGCTGGCCGACGGCTTAGATGATGGCGAGGTTGCCCTTCTCTTCGAGCCATTCGCGACGATCGCTCGCCCGCTTCTTGGCCAGCAGCATGTCCATCAGCTGCAGGGTCTCGTCAGCCGCATCCCCTTCACTCTCCCCTGCCGGATCCATGGTGAGCTGCACCAGACGGCGGGTGTTGGGATCCATGGTGGTTTCCCGCAGCTGTTTCGGGTTCATTTCGCCCAAGCCCTTGAATCGGGTCACCATCACCTTGCCTTTCTTCTTCTCGGCTTCGACCCGCTGCAGCACCCCGTTCTTCTCGTCCTCATCGAGGGCGTAGTAGACCTCTTTACCGATATCGATCCGGTAGAGGGGCGGCATGGCCACATAGACATGGCCCTTCTCCACCAGCGCACGGAAGTGTTTTACGAACAGGGCGCAGAGCAGAGTAGCGATGTGCAGACCGTCCGAGTCCGCATCCGCGAGGATGCACACCTTGCCGTAGCGCAGGCCACTGAGGTCGTTGGAGTCGGGGTCAAGACCGATGGCGACCGAGATGTCGTGCACTTCTTGCGAGGCGAGCACCTGACCGGCCTCCACCTCCCAGGTGTTCAGGATCTTGCCGCGCAGCGGCATGATGGCCTGAAACTCGCGATCCCGCGCCTGCTTGGCACTGCCGCCCGCGGAGTCCCCCTCCACCAGGAACAGCTCCCCCTGCATGGGGTCGGCACAGCCGCAGTCGGTCAGCTTGCCGGGCAGCGCCGGGCCTTGAGTAATCTTCTTGCGCACCACCGTCTTGGCGGCACGCATCCGGCGCTGGGCGCTGGAGATGCAGATCTCGGCGATCTGCTCCGCCAGCTCGGTGTTGCTGTTCAGATAGAGGCTGAAGGCATCCTTCACCACGCCGGAGACGAACGCCGAGCTCTGGCGGGAGGAGAGGCGCTCCTTGGTCTGACCGGCAAACTGCGGATCCTGCATCTTGATGGAGAGGATGTAGGCGCAGCGATCCCAGATATCTTCCGGGGTCAGCTTGACCCCGCGCGGCAGCAGGTTGCGGAACTCGCAGAACTCGCGCATGGCGTCGAGCAGCCCCTGACGCAGACCGTTGACGTGAGTACCACCCTGCGCGGTGGGAATGAGGTTCACATAGGATTCGGCGAGACATTCGCCCCCTTCCGGCAACCAGCAGAGCGCCCAGTCCACCGCCGATTGTTCTGAGCTGAACGAACCGATAAAGGGCTGCTCCGGCAGGCAGGTGAACTGCTTGACCGCGTCGACCAGATAATCCTTGAGGCCATCTTCGTAGCACCACTCCAGCTTGATGCCGGTGTTCTTGTCGAGGAACTTGATGGTGAGGCCGGGGCAGAGCACGGCCTTGGCTTTGAGCAGGTGCTCCAGCTTGGTGACCGAGAACTTGGGCGAATCGAAGTAGCTCGCCTGCGGCCAGAAGCGCACCCGGGTGCCGGTGTTGCGACGACCGCAGGTGCCGGTGATGGTCAGCTCCTGCACCTTCTCGCCGCGCTCGAAGGCGATGTCATAGACCTGACCGTCGCGGCGCACCGTCACCTCGACCCGATCGGAAAGGGCGTTTACGACCGAAATACCCACCCCGTGCAGACCGCCGGAGAACTGGTAGTTCTTGTTGGAGAATTTGCCGCCCGCGTGCAGCTTGCAGAGGATAAGCTCCACCCCGCTGACCCCCTCTTCCGGGTGGATATCGACCGGCATGCCGCGGCCGTCGTCGATCACTTCGAGGGACTGGTCTTCATGCAGGATCACCTCCAGATTGCGGGCGTGACCTGCCAGCGCTTCATCGACGCTGTTGTCGATGACCTCCTGGCCGAGGTGGTTGGGCCGGGTGGTGTCGGTATACATGCCGGGGCGGCGACGCACCGGCTCAAGGCCATTGAGGACCTCAATGGCATCCGCATTGTATTGAGTAGACATGGAGGGCCTTGCGAATTGACGTTTGGAGGGAATCTTAACTGCTAGGCGGGGGTAGAACAAACTCCCCGCACCGAAAGCTTGATCTGAAGGGTCAAGCTTGACTCAACGGCTGACTCTCGGGTCGCCCCGTATCTTCTTATTCGCGATCCGCAGGATGGTTGATCCCGTCGCGCAGCGGTACCTCACCCAACTCAAACGGATTGACCCCCTCGAGACAGGCGAGGTTGTAGCCATACTGGGCAGGGTTGGAGCGGCGCTGATGATGGGTATAGATACCGCAGATAGCGCAGAAGTAGTGTTTCGCGGTGCGGGTGTTGAACTGGTAGCAGCGCAGCACCTCCTCCCCCTGCAAAATTCGGATGCCCGACAGCGGCACCGAGGCGACAATGGCCCCCCGCCGCCGACAGAGCGAACAGTCGCAGCGGCGCGGATCCACCACCCCATCCGGCAGGGTGAGCTCCAGCACCACGGCCCCGCAGTGACAACTGGCCTTGTGCTGCTCTTGAATGAGGGTATTACCGATACGCTTTATCATCCAGCCTCCTTGCTGGTATCAGATTGCCACTATGCCCGACACTGACTGGAGATAGTCAGCCGCCGTAACCTGGCTACAGCCCGAGGAAACGGATGATCTGGGCGGGGTAGCGCTCGAACGCCACAAAGGCGTGGTTTCCGCCGCACTCCAGCGAGAGGCGGGCAAAGCGGTATTCATCCAGCGCCTTGCGATAGTCGAGCACCTCATCCCCCTGCTGTTGCAGGATCCAGAGTCGCTCCGGCGCCGTCACCGGTACCGCCAGTGCCCGCAGCTCATCCATATGTTCAGGCAGCAGTACATACTGCTCACCCGTATAGGGATTGGTCTGGGGGCCGAGGTAGTCACAGAGCAGCTCGTGCGGGCGCACCGCCGGATTGATCAGCGCAGCGCGGCAGCCGTACCGCTCGCTCACCCGAGTCGCCATAAAGCCGCCGAGGGAACTACCCACGGCGCCGAGCTTGAATTCACTACCATAACGACCCTGCAGATCGGCAATGGTCTGCTCGATAGCCGCCCAGGCCGCCGCTGGCGTATTGGGCTGGGCTGGAATGATCACCTCAATGTCGGGCCGATTGGCGGCCACCCAGACAGCCATCTGCTGCGCCTTGGCGGAGCCCGGTGAGGAGTTGAAACCGTGCAGATAAAGGAGAACCGACTTCATGGAATGCGCTCCTCAATAACCGGTGGCGTCGGGGTCGGGCACGAACTGCCCCACCGGCAGGCGCCACACCTCGCTGGCTACCCGCCCATCCGGATAGAGGGTGAGATAGCGCCAGCCCGGGCCGGATTCATCCAGCGCGAAGCCGTCAGATAGCGGTTTGAACTGAATGCAGGTAGAGGGGCTGGCAATCAGCCGCACCCCGCGGTGCACCTCGTCAAACTCCTGATGGACGTGGCCAAACAGGATGGTCTTCTGCTGCGGATGACGGGCCAGTACGGCGAACAGGTCATCGGCATTCTTGAGATTGTGTTGATCCAGCCAGGCACAGCCCACCGGCACTGCCTGATGGTGCAGGGTGATAAGAGCGTGGCGATCAGGATATTGACGCAGGGCACGGTCGAGGGCGGCCAGCTGGTGATCGCCAATCATGCCGTGGGGTTTGCCGCGCACCTGGGTGTCGAGCAGGATCACCTGCCAGTGGTCGCCCACCAGCTGCTTGGATTCGCTGATCCCGGCGGCATGGAGATATTCGGTCATCAGCGGGCTGTCATCGTGATTGCCGGGCAGCCAGTAGATGGGGCGGCCCAGGGGCGCCATCATGGAGGCGAAACGCTGATAGGATTCCGGGCTGTGATCCTGCGACAGATCGCCGGTCGCCAGAATCACCTCGTAGGGGTGTTCATTGGCCTGCACCTGTTCCAGCACGGCGGCCAGACTCTCTGCGGTGCGCACAGCCAACAGCCGCCCTTCGGCACTCGCGAAGAGGTGGGTGTCGGTAATTTGCAACAGGCGCACACTGCCGTCCTGCGCCTGGGGGAGCTCTGTTTCCAAAATCACGCTTCTTTTTATTTGTTCAACTGGAGATATTGATCGGGCTGGTACCATGTCTGAGACAAAATTTTAGCCATTCGGCCAGAAACAGATTTACCTGCTCCTTTTCGTCCCGCTGGTGCATCTTTTTATTGGGATAATCATAACGTGGTTGCAAACGAGAAATCTGTTGCGCTGCACACACTTCCGCCATCCGCACATCATGATACAAACGAATCTCTATCTGAGCTTGTAAATATTCGGGCAATTCGGGGTTGTGCTGGCTCAGGATCACCTGATTGGTGAAGCGACTCTCGCCAATGATGGTGAGCTGGAACTGCAGATCGTTGCCGACCCGATAGCGGCGCTCGGCGCCGACTTCCCCATCAGGCGGCAGCAGTTTCATCAATGCCATGTAGTTGACCTCGCAGGTACGCTGCAAGGACATCAGATCAGGCACATAGCGCCTGCTCTGTTGCAGGGTCAGCGCCACCTCAGCGATCCGCCAGCCAGCGGGCGCGCAGCTCGCCATGGTTGAGGGCTAACCACTGCAGGGCAATGACCGAGGCCGCATTGTCGATGCGCCCCTCTTTGAGCCAGGCATAGGCCTGTTCGCGGCTCACCACGTGCACCCGGATATCCTCACCTTCATCCGCCAGACCGTGCAGCCCCTCGGCCTTGCTGGCATCCACCTCGCCCACAAAGACCTCGATCCGCTCGGTGCTGCCGCCCGGGCTCACCAGATAGCTGATGGCATGCTCGCAGCGGGCCACCTCGATCCCGGCCTCTTCCACCGCTTCGCGGCGCACCACCGCCTCGGCGGTTTCCCCTTCGTCGATGATGCCGGCCACCAGCTCCAGCAACCAGGGGGTCGGGCTGGTCTCCATGGCGCCGATACGGAACTGCTCCACCAACACGATCTGGTCGCGCACCGGATCATAGGGCAGCAGCGCGGCAGCATGGCCCCGCTCGAACAGCTCGCGCACGATGGGCTGATTCCAGCCGCCAGCAAATAACCGATGCTGCAGACGATAGACATTCACCTTGAAGAAGCCGTTATATCCAGCTGATTTTTCAATGATTTTCACATCATCGGCGGCGTAATGCCGATCTTGCGGCAAGGGTTGCTGCGACATCCGGGGCTCCCGTCAGCTTGACTTGTATCAGTTTGACCATAAAATCCGAGGAACATGAATGAACGTTCATTCACTCGGCGTGCCATGGTAATGAGGGGTGGATTTTAGCAGCCACAGACCATTTGGCTAGGCGCGCGGGGAGAAAACTGCGTCCGGTTCTTGACGTTCCCGTCACCGGACCTGAGACTCTTAGCATTAAATTTTGCTTATAGTAGAGTGATTAAGCTGCAATCAAGCTTGGTCGGTGACAATATTTGCCTCTCCAGCAACCAGTTTGGGTTACTACATAAGGTTAAAACGATCTATGAAAAGAACACTTTTGTCAGTCATGGTGTTGCTGGGCGTCAGTGCCGGTGCCCATGCCGAAAACCTGCTCGACATCTACCAGCAAGCCCAGATCAAAGACCCGCAGTTGCTGCAGTCCAAAGCCGTTCGCGACCAGGCCTTCGAGAAGATCAACGAATCCCGTGCCCCTCTGCTGCCCCAGATCGATCTGGGTGCCGGGCTCAATTATCTGCAAAACAAGAACGATACCCAGAGCAATACCAACGCCAAGGGCGAGGTGACGCTGTCGCAATCCCTCTATCGTCGCAGTAACTGGGTCAATCTGGATATCAGCGAGAAGCAGGCCACCCAGTCAGATGTCGCCTACAACCTCGAGATCCAGAACCTGATGGTGCGCACCGCCAAAGCCTACTTTGATGTGCTCAAGGCGATGGATACCCTGGAGTTCGTCCGTGCCAACAAGGTTGCGGTAGAGCGTCAGCTGGAGCAAACCCAGCAGCGTTTCGAAGTGGGCCTGACCGCCATCACCGACGTCCATGAAGCAGAAGCCTCCCGTGACCAGGCGCTGGCCGACGAGATCAATGCAGAAAACTCGCTGGACAACAGCTACGAGACCCTGCGCGAGCTGACCGGTGTTGATCACCGCAATCTGGACGTGCTGAACACCGATCGTTTCAGCCCGCAAAAGACCGCCTTCGGCTCCGACAAGTGGCTGGAGCTGGCGCTGGACAAAAACCTGCAACTGCACAGTGCCCGCATCAGCAAGGACATTGCCAAGGAGCAGATCGATCTGGCCAAAACCGGCCATGAGCCGACGCTGGATCTGGGTGCCGGACTGCAAACCAGCAATACCGATTACAAGCTGGATAGTATTCAGAGCGGCGGCAATGACAATCAGGCCAATATCGGTCTGACCTTCAAGCTGCCCATCTACAGCGGTGGCGCCACCAGCTCCAAGGTGAAACAGGCTCAATACAACTACGTGGCGGCCAGCGAACTGCTGGAGAAGAACTTCCGCTCGGTGCAGAGCACAGTGCGCTCCTCCTACAACAACGTGAACGCCAGCATCGGCTCGGTGCGCGCCTACAGCCAGTCTGTGGTCTCCGCCGACAGCGCCCTGAAGGCGACCGAAGCCGGCTACGAAGTGGGTACCCGTACCATCGTCGACGTGCTGGACTCCACTCGCAAGCTGTATGAAGCCAAGCAGAAACTCTCCGAAGCCCGTTACAACTACATCCTCAATATCCTGAGCCTGAAACAGGCTGCCGGTATTCTGGAAGCGCAGGACCTGGTGGAAGTGAACCAGGGTCTGATGCCTGCCACGGCAAAAGCCAAAGGCTGATAGCCGTTATCGGACATGAAAAAGGCGACCGCAAGGTCGCCTTTTTGTTATCCGTATTTCTGCCGGTTTGCTACCGCCGATAGTGAGCCCCGCCAGATTGCGGGGCTAGCAGAACGTTAGCCGCGCTCGCGGATCGTCTTGATGATGTCGGTGGTGGAGCAGCCATCCTCGAAGTTGAGGACGCGGACCTCACCGCCGTTGGCAGTCACTTCGGCGTAACCGGCGATATCTTCCGGCTTGTAGTCGCCGCCCTTGACCAGCAGATCCGGCAGGATCTCGGCGATCAGGCGCTGCGGGGTATCCTCGGAGAAGGGCACAACCCAGTCCACCGCGCCCAGCGCAGCCAGTACGGCCATACGGCGCTCGGTCGGGTTGACCGGACGACCCGGCCCTTTCAGACGGCGAACCGACTCGTCGGTGTTGACCGCCACGATCAGGCGATCCCCCAGCTTGCCGGCGTTGGCCAGATAGGAGACATGGCCGGCATGCAGGATGTCGAAGCAACCGTTGGTCATCACTACCTTCTCGCCGCGCAGACGGGCGGCACGAACCGCCACTTTCAGCTGGGCTTCGGACATGACGCCGAAGCCGGTCTCCTGCTCGGTGTAGAGGGCATTGGCCAACTCGACCGGGCTGACGGTAGAGGTACCCAGCTTGCCGACCACGATACCGGCTGCGGTATTGGCCAGCGCACAGGCTTCGTCCAGGCTCTTGCCTGCCGCCAGCGAGGTAGCCAGAGTGGAGATGACGGTATCACCGGCACCGGTCACATCATAAACCTCGTGAGCCTGAGCCGGCAGATGCAGCTCCGGCTGACCTTCGCGGATCAGGGTCATGCCGTTCTCGGAACGGGTGACCAGCAGAGCATCCAGCTCGAAGCGTTTGACCAGATCCAGCCCCTTGGCGACCAGCTCCTCTTCGCTCTTCACCTTGCCCACCACGGCTTCGAATTCGGACATGTTGGGGGTCAGCAGGGTGGCGCCGCGGTACTTCTCGAAGTCGGTACCCTTGGGGTCGACCAGCACCGGAATACCGGCGGCTCGGGCGCGCTGGATCATGCCGGGCACGTCGTTGAGAGCACCCTTGCCGTAGTCGGAGAGGATCATCACGTCGCTATTCGGCAGCGCCTGCTCGACCTTGCTCATCAGCAGGGTGGCATCGACGGAGTGGAAGGGCTCTTCAAAGTCCAGACGCAGCAGCTGCTGGTTGCGGGACAGCACCCGCAGCTTGGTGATAGTCGGGAAGTCGGCCAGACGAACGAAATCACAGGCCACCTTGACGCCAGCCATCTGGCCAGCCAAGGCATCGGCTGCCTCGTCCTGACCGGTCAGGCCAAGCAGCACAGCGTGAGCGCCAAGTGCGGCGGAGTTGAGGGCCACGTTGGCCGCGCCACCCGGGCGCTCCTCAATGTGTTCAACCTTGACCACGGGCACCGGCGCCTCGGGGGAGATCCGGCCGGTGGGGCCATGCCAGTAACGGTCCAACATGACATCGCCAACGACCAGAACGCGGGCTTTTTCAAACTCGGGCAGGGTGATCTTCATCTGTATCGACTCTCAAAACCTGAAAAATCAGTCGCCGATTTTATCACACTCTTTTATTTGAGGGAGAAAAAGCAAACCTGCGGTTTCCATTTAAAGGAAACCGATAGTTAGGATTCCCGTAACACCAGTGAACCACAATCAGCCCCTCTGACCAGCACATAGCCATTCGCCCCCGCCCCCCCTTTTCGGCTAGAATCCCCCGATTGTGTTTGCGAATAAGAGATTAGCCATGGCCCACGACAACGCTCCCCGCCTCGAGCCCCGCCTGTTTCATCCCCGTTACTGGGCCAGCTGGTTCGGCCTCGGCCTGCTCTGGCTGCTGACCCTGCTGCCGTGGCGCAGCCAGATGTGGCTGGGCCGTCAGCTCGGTCGCCTCGCCGCCAGGATATTGAAGTCCCGGGTGAAGATTGCCCGTCGCAATCTGGAGCTGGCGATGCCCGAGCTGACCCGGGATGAGCGGGAGAAACTGCTCAAGGCAAACTTCGAGAGCGTGGGCTGTGCCGTGTTCGAGGTGGGGATCGCCTGGTTCTGGCCAGACTGGCGGATGCGCAACCTGATGAAAGTGGAAGGGGAAGAGCACGTCATCGCCGCCATGGAAAAAGGTCAGGGCATGCTGCTGCTCTCCTGCCACTTCCTGACGCTGGAACTCAACGCCCGCTGTTTCGGGCTGGTGCGCCCAGGGGTCGGGGTCTATCGCCCCAACACCAACCCGGTGCTGGAGTATGCCCAGTACCACGGTCGCTGCGCCTCCAACAAATATCTGGTGGACCGTATGGACGTGAAGGGGATGATCAAGGCGCTGCGCAACGGCGACGCCCTCTGGTACGCGCCGGATCACGACTACGGCAGCCACGCCAGCGTGTTCGTGCCCTACTTCGCGGTAGAGCAGGCCGCCACCATCACCGGCACCGCCACCTTGGCGCGGGTGAAGAACACCGTCACCCTGCCCTGCTACAACATCCGCACCAGCGAGGGTTACACCCTGCATATCGGGGCGCCGCTCGCCGACTACCCCAGCGGGGATGACATGGTTGATGCCGCCCGCGCCAACCGCGAGATTGAAGCCGCCGTGCGCAAGGCGCCGGAGCAGTACATGTGGCTCCATCGCCGCTTCAAGACCCGCCCCTCCCCCGAGGATGCCGGTTTCTACTAAACCGCAGCCCCGACAGGGGATAGCTCGTAAAAACCGACAAACCGCCTGCTGGCGGTTTGTTTTTATCTGCTGTCTGGCCTGCGCGGCAAGCAAGCGCCCCGAACATCTGCCGCTCGATAACATCCTGCATGTTGGCGCCCATTCCCACCAACCAGCAGCAAAAGAGACCTCATCGCCGACCGTAAAAACTGAAAGCGGGTTACAAATTTATTGATTCATTGGTAAGCAATGGAGTGTTTCGATAGATCCATCGTCACTACCCGCTGATGAGTGACTGAGTGATTTGTCCCATTCGAATACAAAAATTGAATTTGTGATACAAATCACATTTGCACGAATGAACGGCAAAGCTGAATTGGTGATCTTAATCACAAAAAATGGTCATTCAAAACAGAAAAGATCGAAATGTAGCCGAATTACAGCATGGGTATGTGATGCTGATCACTGGTTATGGAGGGGGTATGGCTGGGTATCTGAGAGCTGGATCACAAGACACCCCGTTTTCAGCCTAATTTGATATCAAGCTGGTAGATTGAAGTTGCTTAGACGACCGGGATGGAGGTTCGGCAAAACCGGCCATCCCGACTACCACTTTTAATCAAACAGGCTTAAAACGGGGTCCCGACATGTTATCACCGGATACCAAAGTCAAGATACAGAATTTTGGACGCTTCCTGTCCAATATGGTCATGCCCAACATAGGCGCCTTTATCGCCTGGGGCTTTATAACCGCCCTCTTCATCCCCACCGGCTGGCTGCCCAATGAAACCTTGGCCAAGCTGGTCGGCCCCATGATCACCTACCTGCTGCCGCTGCTGATTGGCTACACCGGCGGCAAACTGATGGGCGGTGAGCGCGGCGGCGTGGTCGGTGCCATCACCACCATGGGCGTCATCGTGGGGACAGACATCCCCATGTTCATGGGCGCCATGATGGTCGGCCCGCTCGGTGGCTGGGCCATCAAGCGCTTCGACAAAGTGATGGAAGGGCGCGTCAAGAGCGGCTTCGAGATGCTGGTCAACAACTTCTCCGCTGGCCTCATCGGCATGCTGCTGGCGATCCTCGCCTTCTTCGTGATCGGCCCCTTCGTCAAGGTGCTCTCCGGCGTGCTGGCCGGTGGCGTCGGCTTCCTGGTGGAAAACCACATGCTGCCGCTCACCTCCATCTTCGTCGAACCGGCCAAGATCCTGTTCCTCAACAACGCCATCAACCACGGTATCTTCTCACCACTGGGGATCCAGCAGGCGACCGAGCACGGCAGCTCCATCTTCTTCCTGATTGAAGCGAACCCGGGCCCGGGCATGGGCGTGCTGCTGGCCTACATGGTGTTCGGTCGCGGCGCCGCCAAGCAGTCTGCGGCTGGCGCCTCCATCATTCACTTCTTCGGCGGCATCCACGAGATCTACTTCCCGTATGTGCTGATGAACCCGCGCCTCATTCTGGCTGTGATCGCCGGCGGCATGACCGGGGTCTTTACCCTGACCCTGTTCAACGCCGGTCTGGTCTCCCCCGCATCGCCGGGCTCCATCTTCGCTGTGCTGTTGATGACGCCGAAAGCCTCCCTGATCGGGGTCGCGCTCTCCATCATCAGCGCCACTCTGGTCTCCTTCCTGGTCGCCGCCGTGTTCGTTCGCGCCCAGCAGCCGGAAGCTGACGAGGCCGATGCCCTCGGTGAAGCCACTCGCAAGATGAAAGCCATGAAGGGCGGCAAGTCCGAAACCGCAGCGGCCAAGAAGCCGGGCGGCGAACTGATGGCGGTGCGCAATATCGTGGTCGCCTGCGATGCGGGCATGGGTTCCAGCGCGATGGGAGCCGGCATGCTGCGCAAGCGGGTACAGGCCGCTGGCCTCGATATCAGCGTCACCAACCGCGCCATCGATCAGCTCGACGATCAGGTGGACTGGGTCATCACCCACAAGGATTTGACCGAGCGGGCCCGTCGCCATGCGCCGAACGCTCACCATATCTCGCTCACCAACTTCCTCGACAACGGCCTCTATCAGGAGCTGGTACAGAGCCTGAGCCGCGCCGCCAACGATGACGTCGCCAACCCGCAACTGCTGGTGGCCGCCAACGACGACAGCTACGAGCCGCAGGCAGCCGAAGTCTTTACCCTGAGCCGTCATGACGTGCATCTGGGACTGAAAGCGGACAACAAGGAGGCCGCCATCCTGACCGCTGGCCGACTGCTGGCCGAGCGCGGCTACGTGGCCCCCGACTACGTCAACGCCATGCTGGAGCGCGAACAACTGGTCTCCACCTACCTCGGCGAGTCCATCGCCGTGCCCCATGGCACCATCGCCGCCAAGGAGTTTGTGAAACGTACCGGCATCGTCATCTGCCAGTACCCGGCCGGGGTCGCCTTTGGCGAGGCTGCCGATGAGGTAGCACGGCTGGTGATCGGCATCGCCGCCCGCAACGACGAACACATGCAGGTGATAACCCGCCTGACCAATGCACTGGATGAACCCGGTCTCATCGACCGGCTGGCCAGCACCACGGATCCCCAGGCCTTCCTGGATCTGCTGGGTGCCGAACAGGCTGCGTAATCATCTTTCATCGTCTTTGGTTCAAGAGGTTAATATCATGAAAACATTGCATTTTGGTGCTGGTAACATCGGTCGCGGCTTTATCGGCAAAGTGCTGGCGGATGCCAGCCATCAGGTCACCTTCGCCGACGTCAACGACACCCTGATCGACCAGCTCAACCACCGTCAGGAGTACAAGGTCCATGTAGTAGGGGCGGATCAGAAGCTGGACGTGGTGCGCAACGTGGCGGCGGTCAGTTCCGCCGGTCACGAGGTGATCGCCCGTATCATCACTGCCGATCTGGTCACCACGGCAGTAGGCCCCAACATTCTGGACAAGATTGCCAGCACCCTGGCCAAGGGGCTGCAAGCTCGCTTCGATGCCGGCAACCTGACACCACTCAACGTCATCGCCTGCGAAAACATGGTGCGCGGCACCAGCCACCTCAAGCGGGAGGTACTCAAGTACCTGCCGGTCGCGTATCATGCCACGCTCGAATCCTGCATCGGCTTCGTCGACTCGGCGGTGGATCGCATCGTGCCGCCCGCCGCGGCTGCCAACGATGACCCGCTGGAAGTGACGGTAGAGAGCTTCAGCGAGTGGATCGTCGACCAGACCCAGTTCAAGGGGGAACTGCCACAGGTGGCGGGCATGGAGCCCACCGACAACCTGATGGCCTTCGTCGAGCGCAAGCTGTTCACCCTCAACACCGGCCACATCGTCACCGCCTATCTCGGCAAGCTGCGGGGCTATCGCACAGTGCGCGAGGCGATCGAAGATCCGGTGATCCGCAGCAAGGTGCGCCGCGCCATGGAGGAGAGCGGTGCCGTGCTGGTGAAACGCTACGGCTTCGACCCGCGTCTGCACGCCGCCTACATCGAGAAGATCCTGGCCCGCTTCGCCAACCCCTATCTGGTGGACGAGATTGACCGGGTCGGTCGTCAGCCACTGCGCAAGCTGGCGGCGGGGGATCGACTGGTGAAGCCGCTGCTGGGCACCCTGGAGTACGGCCTGCCGAGCGATCAGTTGCAGGAAGGGATCGCCGCGGCGCTCCACTATCGCAATGCCGATGACCCACAGGCAGTGGAGTTGCAAGCCCTGCTGGCGGAGCTTGGCCCGGCCAAAGCGCTGGCCCGCGTTACCGGACTGGATGAAGAGAGCGAGGTGGTTCGCGCCATCGTCGCCCGTTACGAAACCCTGTAATGACCCTGCTTGCGGCGCATTCAGCCACCACTGATAGCGCGCCAAGCGCTTGAATGGCAAGGGAATGTGCCCCATATGATAAAAACCGGGAGAGAGGCTGACTCTCTCCCTGTCAGCTGGACCCAATGCACCTATGACCACACACCAGGAAGATGAAGTACTGGAACGACTGAACGAGCAGGATGGCCCCCGCGGCTTCTTTCTCGAAGCCGTGACCATCCTGGAAGAGGCGGTCGACTCCCTGATGCGACGCGCGTTCCGTCAGGAGGAGTATGCCGTCAAATACGCCATCGAACCCCTGCTCAACCAGAGCGGCCCCCTCGGCCAGCTGGAGGTGCGCCTCAAGCTCATCTTCGCCCTCGGCCTCATCTCCCTTGAGCGCTATCAGGATATCGAAGCCTATATCAAGATCCGCGACTTTCTGGTGCGCGACCCCAAGGATTACCGCTTCAGCGACAAGCCGATCCGCGATCTGCTCGACCGCCTGCACGGGGTCAATCAGGGCGGCATGATGAAGCTGGAGCCCCCCGCCAGCGAAGAGGATTGGGCCTTCTACCAGATGCAGCTCAACCGGCTCGATCAGATGGTGCGCTCCGCACTGGTACTGGCGCTGGCCGATTGTGTCGGCGAGCTCCACAAGGAGAGCCCCATCTAATCCGGCCCCAAGGCCACCCCATCACCACGGTTGGCGTCTGGCTGGCGCCCTGCACACCACCGCCAGCCACCATGACGCCGACTGTCGCACATCTCCCCATCCCGGCCATGATGCTCGCTCCTTCGGGTGTCAATCTGACCAACTTAGCCACTACACTAGCTCCATACTCACTGCCTGAATCGAGGTCTGCATGATTGCCCTCTCTCTGGCCGGGATCGCCCTGGTCTCCGTACTGGCCCAATGGCTCGCCTGGTCGCTGCGGGTGCCCGCCATCTTGTTTCTGCTGCTCACCGGCCTGACTCTGGGCCCGGTCAGCGGACTGCTCGACCCCGATGCCCTGCTCGGGGATCTGCTGTTTCCGCTGGTCTCCCTGTCGGTGGCCATCATCCTGTTCGAGGGGGCGCTGACCCTCCATCTGGCCGAGCTCAAGGGGATCGGCAAGGTGGTGCGCAATCTCTGCTCCACCGGCATGCTGGTCAGCTTCGCCGTCATCGGCAGCGCCGGTTACTTCCTGCTGGGGCTGGACTGGCGGGTCGCCACCATGCTCGGCGCGGTACTGGTGGTAACGGGCCCGACGGTGATCGCCCCCATGCTCAACGTGATCCGCCCCACCCGGGAGGTGGACCGCATCCTGCGCTGGGAGGGGATCGTCATCGACCCTATCGGCGCCCTGTTTGCGGTGCTGGTGTTCGAGGCGGTCCGCCTCGGCAGTCAGGGAGATCTCATCAGCCATACCCTGCTGGCGCTGGGCAAGACAGTGCTGGTCGGTTCCCTGATCGGGGTGGCAGCAGGCTGGCTCACCACCCTGCTCATTCGCAAGGACTGGCTACCGGTCAGCCTGCACAAGTTCGGCGTGCTGGCGCTGGTGCTGCTCACCTTCAGCCTCTCCAACTGGCTGAGCCACGAGTCCGGTCTGCTGGCGGTGACCGTGTTCGGCATCTGGCTCGCCAATCAGGAGGGGCTGGATCTGGAGGAGGTGCTGGCGTTCAAGGAGGATCTCGCGGTCATCCTTATCTCCAGCCTGTTTATCCTGCTGGCAGCGCGCCTCGATCTGGCCCAGCTCTGGCAACTCGGCCCCATGGTGCTGGCGCTGCTCTGCGTGGTGCAATTCGTGGCGCGTCCGCTCTGTATTCTGGTCTCGACCTGGGGCTCGGATCTCTCCTGGCGAGCTCGCGCCCTGCTGAGCTGGATCGCCCCGCGTGGCATAGTCGCGGCGGCAGTCAGTGCCTCGTTTGCCATCAGCCTGCATCAGGCCGAGATCCCCGATGCCGACAAGCTGGTACCGCTGGTATTTGCGGTGATCATCTCCACCGTGGTGTTGCAGAGCCTCACCTCGGCACCGCTGGCCAGCCTGCTCAAGATGCGCCAGAGCGCCCCCAACACCTGGCTCATCATAGGGGCCAACTCGGTGGCGCGGGCCATTGGCAAGGCGCTGGCGGATCAGGGGGTGCCGGTACAGCTCTGCGATCCCGCCTGGGAGTTCTGCAAACAGGCGCGGATGAGCAACCTCCCCTGCTACTTCGGCAACCCCCAGTCGGAACATGCCGAGCTGCACCTGCCGCTTACCAGCATCAGTACCGTGCTGGCACTCTCCCCCAACCGCCACAACAACGCCCTCGGGGTGCTGCACTTTGCCCACCTCTACGGCGAGGAGCAGGTCTACTCCCTGCGATCCAGCGAGCAGCACGGCAAGGCCAACCGGGAGAGCGCCACCTTTCGCGCTCGCCAGAACCTGTTCGGCCCCGACATCAACTATGCCAAGCTGAGCAGCCTGCTGAGCCGGGGCGGCCAGATCAAGGCGACCCGCCTGAGCGAGACGTTCGACTGGGCCCAGTATCAGACCGCCAATCCCGGCGCCATCCCGCTGTTCATCATGGATGGCAAGGGCAAGCCCCAGATCGTTACCGGCCCTGTCACCCCGCAGGCGGGTGAGCTGCTGATCGCCCTGCAGCCACCCAGAGAGCAGGGTGCCGAATGAGCGAAGCCAACCACAATCCGCTGATCGCCCCTCTGCTGGTGCTATTGCAACAGGCGGCGGGAAGCTACAAGGTGCATGAACTGATGGCCGCTCTGCGCCAGCAGGGGGAGATCCCCCGGCTGGCCGACGATGAGCAACTACAGCTGTTTCGGGTCAACTTCCTGATCATGAACGCCCTCTACCAGTTGCAGGCCGAGCTCTGGCAAGAGGGATGGTGGCTGGTAATCAGCACCCTGGATATCCGGCTCGAACCGCTGGCCGGGAATCAGGAGGCCAACCACGGCTTTGCCCTTGGCGAAAATCTGCGTAGCTACTATCTCGACTGGCAGGTGTTCTGGCAGACCGACCGTGCCGAAGTTGAAGCCCTGCTCAACCGCTTCTGGCGCGCTTATGACGGTGAGGGGCACAAAGCCGAGGCGCTGGCCCTGTTCGGGTTGAATGAGGGGGCGAGTCAGGAGGCGATCCGCCGCCGCTGGCGGGAGCTGGCACTGCAGCACCATCCGGATCGGGGTGGCAATGCCGAGACCTTTATCCGCATCCGCTGGGCCTGGGAGGTCCTGTGGGGATGATCCGGTTGCCGTCCGCACAAAGAGAGGCATAGACTGGAGCTGAATCCCCCTTCACAGGAGAGCATCATGACAGTCAGTGAACTTCGCAAGCTCTATCAACAACAGATCCTGCAAGAGGCCGAAATACTCCACGACGTGGCCATCCCCGGCTGGATCATCGAATTCAGAGGCAATGATGGCGCTCTCTACGAGCTGACCGATACCCTCGGCTGCCCAGTCAGTTTCGATACGGTCGAACAGGCCCGCGATCATGTGCATCTGGTAGCTGACTGCCCGATGCAGGTAGAACACCTCTATCGCTTCTTCGAACGTTAACTCAAACCGTCACATCTCACCCCTAGCCCCGGTGAGGCTTGTACCAGGCACATAGTCAGCACGTGCCTGCCACAGGCCTCCCCAGAAAAAACTGCTTCGATTTACTCGTGTTGCAGAGTACAAGTTGCACGCTATCTGGCATAGACAGCCATAAATCTGGCTATGGAGTGGCTATCTCTATGGTCACATGGACCAGCTCTTCATGTATCGCCAACCGCGCGCGGATCTCGCTGGCGGAGACAGGCGCAGTCATCAGCAGGGAGAGCACGCAGGCATACTGCTGCTGGCCCACCCGCCAGACGTGCAGATCGCGGATCTCGGCATCCGGCAGGTCGGCAATCACCTCACGGATCTCACCCACCAACGGGGTATCCATCTCGGCATCCAGCAGCACCCGACCGGAGTCGCGCAGCAGACCCCAGGCCCACACCGCCACCAGTACGGCCCCCACTATGCCCATCAGGGGATCCAGCCAGTCGGCCCCCCACAGCATGCCCCCCACCAGTGCCAGGATCGCCAGCACGGAAGTGGCCGCATCCGCCAGCACGTGGATATAGGCGGCACGCAGGTTGAGATCCTGATGGCCGTGGTGATCGTCATGGTCATGATGATCGTGGTCGTGATGCCCATGATGGTGGTCATGCCCATGGCCGTGGTGATGATGGCCGTGATCATCCTTGAGCAGCCAGGCACAGGCCAGATTCACCAGCAGCCCCACCAGCGCGATGGCGATCGCCTGTTGATAGTGGATCGGGCTGGGATCGAGCAGCCTGAACACCGACTCGAACAGCATCAGCCCGGCCACCCCCACCAGCAGGAGAGCGCTGGTGAAGCCACCCAGCACCTCGATCTTCCAGGTGCCGAAGCTGAATCTGTGGTCGCGGGCAAAGTGGCGGGCGGCGCGGTAGGCCAGCACCGAGAGGCCGAGCGCCAGCGCGTGGGAACTCATGTGCCAGCCATCGGCCAGCAGCGCCATGGAGTTGTAGAACCAGCCGCCGCCGATCTCCGCCACCATCATGATGACGGTCAGCAGCACGGCCCAACGGGTTTTCTGTTCAGCCAGCGGATTCCCTTCGTGGACGACGGGTTGGTGGCAGTGGGATGAGACAAGGGATGACATGGATTTCTCCTGAGAGCGACGATGCAATATACTATACCCCAGTATAGTTTTATTGATCGAGAGGATCCTGCATGTCACACACCATTCACGGTAAAAAGAAGCTGCTGGCACGGGTACGTCGCATCAAGGGACAGGCCGGTGCGCTGGAGCACGCGCTGGAGCAGGAGAGCGACTGCGCCGCTATTTTGCAGCAGATCGCGGCCATTCGCGGTGCCGTCAACGGCCTGATGCTGGAGGTGCTGGAAGGGCACATGCGTGAGCATCTGGGTGCCGAAGAGGCGACCCCGGCCGAGCGGCTGGAAGATCTGGATCAAGTAGTGCGGGTATTGCGATCCTATCTGAAGTAGGACCGGTGAATGAGGCTGCGGGCGACCCCGCATCATTCCGTTTACGGCTGTGTGGCGTCTGCCCGCCAGCCCCCGTCCCTTTCGGGCTTGAGCCACCGCCAGCTTTGCGCCATGATGTCCAGCCCGGCTGACCGCCGGTTTTACTGGACAGTCAATTTCAAGGATCCCCCATGTTTGAACACGTCGATGCCTATGCTGGCGACCCCATCCTGACGCTAGTCGAGACCTTCCACAAAGACACCCGCGAGCAGAAGGTGAACCTGGGGATCGGCCTCTATTACGACGAGCAGGGGCGCATTCCGCTGCTGCCGTCGGTGCAGCAGGCCGAAGCCCAGCGCGCGGCCGCCCCTGCCCCGCGCCCCTACCAGCCGATGGAAGGCGCCGCCAACTACCGCACCGCAGTGCAACACCTGCTGTTTGGTGCCGACCATGAAGCGGTCAAGGCGGGACGTATCGCCACCATCCAGACCATCGGCGGCTCCGGCGCGCTGAAGATCGGCGCCGATCTGCTCAAGCGCTACTTCCCGACCTCCGAGGTGTGGGTCAGCAATCCCACTTGGGACAACCACAAGGCGATGTTCGAGGGAGCTGGCATCAAGGTGCACGACTACCCCTACTACGATGCGGCCACCGGCGGCGTGCAGTTCGATGCGATGGTCGACTGCCTGAGCACTCTGCCGGCCAAGAGCATCGTGCTGCTGCACCCCTGCTGCCACAACCCGACCGGGGTGGATCTCTCCCGCGCCCAGTGGGATCGGGTGATCGCGCTGGTGGTCGAGAAGAACCTGATCCCCTTTATGGATATCGCCTATCAGGGTTTCGGTGACGGACTGGAAGAGGATGCCTACGCCATTCGCGCCATGGTGGCCGCAGGGGTCAGCTTCTTCGTCAGCAACTCGTTTTCCAAGAACCTCTCCTTCTACGGCGAGCGCTGCGGCGGTCTGTCGGTCATCTGTCAGGATGCCGAAGAGGCGAGCCGCGTACTGGGCCAGATGAAGGCCACCGTACGTCGCAACTACTCAAGCCCTCCCACCCACGGTGGCCAGATCACTGCGGCGGTGATGAGCCAGCCGGAGCTGCACGCCCTGTGGGTCGGCGAGGTGACCGAGATGCGCACCCGCATCAAGGCCATGCGCCAGAAGCTGTTCGAGGTGCTGAGCGCCAAGGTGCCGGGCCGCGACTTCAGCTACTTCATCAACCAGCGCGGCATGTTCAGCTACACCGGCTTCACCCCGGAGCAGGTGGACAGGCTGCGCGAGGAGTTCGCCGTCTATCTGGTGCGATCCGGTCGCATGTGCGTGGCGGGCCTCAACAGTCGCAACGTCGACTACGTAGCCGACGCCATGGCCGCGGTGCTCAAGGGCTAATCCGCACCAGCCCCGCTTTGGCGGGGCTTTTTTGTCTTGTCTCTTCCCTTCGCTTGTGGAGTACTTATGGATCTGATCGCACTCTCTCGGCTGGGAGGTCGCCATCTGGTCACCCTGCATCTGCTGCTCGACAACCAGAGCGTCACCCGCACCGCCGAGCGGCTATGCACCACGCCTTCCACCGTTAGCAAGACCCTCAACCAGCTGCGGGGTCTGCTGGGGGATCAACTGCTCTACCGCCAGGGCAACCAGCTGCTGCTCACCCCCATGGCCGAGCGACTGGCTCCCACCCTGCACCGGTTGTTGGGGGAGCTGAACGGCCTCACTCGCCAGAATGCCTTCAACCCCCAGCAGTGGCAGGGCTGCTTGCGGCTGGGATTGCGCGAGAGCGTGATGACCTGGCCGGTGGGCCCCATTCTGGGTCAGCTGATGAAAGAAGTCCCGGGCATGGTGCCGGAGATCTGGAACAAGGATGAGCAGGGGCTGGAGGCGCTGGCAGCGGGCAAACTCGACTTCGTGATCCTGCCCCATGACCAGAGCCAGCCGTTACCGCGCCAGCCTGGGCTGGTGTGGGAGACCCTGCGGGAAGAGAAACTGGTCTGTCTGCTGCGCAAAGACCACCCGGCGCTGGCCAAGCCCTGGGATCTCGATGCCTACCTGAGCTGGCGCCATATCGCCATCCGGGATCAGGAGCTGGCCAACCCCTTCTTCGAGCAGAGCCTTGCCCAGCAACAGGTGCGTCGCCAGATTGGCGCCACCCTGCCCGATTTTGCCAGCGCAGCTGCCCTGCTGCCCCAGACCGATCTGATCCTCACCGCCATCGGTGGCTGGGCGGCATGCATCGCCAGCCAGCCAGATCTGGAGCTGCGTCCGGCACCGTTCGATTACGGCAAGGTGAGTCACAGTCTGGTCTGGTATGGCCCGGCCGGTGATGGCTCGGCCCGCCACTGGTTCCGCCAGCGGATCCTGCAACTGGGTCGCGAGCTGGTCGAGCCCTGAGCCAGGTGACAGCGAGAAGAGATGGATGTTTCGCCACGGCGAAACATCCACGGCAATGAGGGATCAGGGACGTTTGGTATAAATGGGACTGGGGAAAGAGGCGACATTGCTACCCAGATCCGTAATGCGGGCAGCCCCCTGCTTTTTCACCTGATCGATGCGCAACACCTGATGCATGGGGATAAGGGTGTGACGCACATCGGCAAATTCGCTCTTGAGCTTTTCATGGCTGGGATCGACGATAAGCGCCGTGTGGTTGTCCCAGACAAAATCGGCGATCTCGATAAAACCGAACAGTTGGCCCTGATTCACCTGGCGCACATAGACCTCGTAGCGCTCGTTGTGGCAAATAAACTGAACCCGATATAACGCCTTGCTTTCACTCATGATTTATCTGTGATGGAGGAGGGACGGATGGGCAATATCATAACGAGCCCCAAGGCCCCCTCCAATAGACAGAAGTCACAGTTGTGTGCTTTTACTACACAGCAAGGGAATCGATCAGACCTCTTTAGATCAGCGGTGGCAAGGTCACCGCCCCCACTCCCGCAGCACGCAACCGACTCGCCAGCCACTCCAGCTCGCTGCGGGTCGCCTCTGGCCAAAACCTCGCCTCCCCCCGTACCCCGTGGTGGCGAAAGCCATTGAGGCGAATGGGCACAGGCCCCAGCTGCTGCAAGAAGGCGGCGAGATCCGCGTCCAGCTCACCATTCGCATCCAGAAAATCGCTCTTGCCCGGCACGTGGAGCAGCCGCAGTTCGGTCAGCTTGCCGTGACTTGCCAGCAGTTGCAGCGATGCCAGCACCCGTTCGCGGCTGTAACCGGTCAGCGAGAGGTGTACCGAGTCACGCCACCCCTTGAGATCGAGCATGGCACCATCGAGCACCGGCAATAGCCGCAGCCAACCGCTCTCGGCCAGCGAGCCGTTGCTGTCTAGCAGGCAAGTGAGATGGGCCAGATCCGGCGCGGCCTTGATGGCGGTAAAGAGCGCAACCACGAAGGGGAGCTGAGTAGTCGCCTCACCGCCTGAGACGGTAATCCCGCTCAGCAATGGGCCGTAGCGGCGCAGCAGGGCCAGCACCTCGGCCACCGTCATGGTAGCGGTCTTGGGATTGGCACTGCGCGGGCAGACATCCAGACAGGCGTCGCAGTCGGTACAGAGCGCCGCCTGCCAGCGCACTCTGTGCTCGCCAGAGTGACCCTCATCCAGAGAGAGGGCACCGCTCGGGCAGACCGCAAGGCAGTCGCCGCAATCGTCGCACAGCCCTATGGTGTGCGGGTTATGGCAGCCGGGGCAGCGAAAGTTGCACCCCTGCAGAAACAGCACCAGCCGGTTGCCCGGCCCGTCGACACAGGAGAACGGCAGCACCCTACTCACCAGAGCGCTGCGTGTTGGCAAGACATCAGCCATCGGTGCGAACTCAATACTCGCCGATGGTCGATTCGTGGGCGACTACCCGCGGTGCCCGCTGACGAATGGCGGTCACTTCACTCGCCTCGGCACCGAGACAGGTGGTCTGCAAGCGCGATCCCTCCTCTGCGAAGCGAGCCACGTCGCTCTTGCGGATCATATAGCCGGTCACCCGCACCAGCTCGCTGTCGGCCACGTTGGCGGTGAACTCGCGCATGCCGATGGCAAGCGCTCCCTTGCAGAGCTGCAGCAGTGCCTGCGGGTTCTGGCGGATGGTGGGATCCAGCGTGAGGATCTCGCTGATCCCCGAATGGTAATAAGTGTGGTGCGGCGCCAGCGCCAGCACATGGCTGGCCGGATCCGGCTCCTGCCCGTAGGGGATGCGCACCCCGGGGGTGACTGCCACATCGATGCTGAGGCCACCTTGCGAGTGCAGCAGGGCGCGACCACCCCAGGCATGGGTTTGCGGCGTCGCAGTGACATATTCCGAGAGCTGGGCCGAGATGCGATAGCCAAGCTGGTTCGCCTCCTCGCCATGGCCGTAGCGATCCGGCAGATTCTCTTTATCCATCAGGATATTGACCGCTTCCGCCATGCCGTAGATGCCGAACATGGGGACAAAGCGATCCTCATCCAGCAGCCCCTCTTTCACCAGGAAGCTGTTGAAGAAGCCGGACTCCTGATGCAAGAAAGCGGCCCGCGCTTCGATCAACTGGGAGGCCAGACGGCAGTAATGGGGCAGCAGGCAACCGAGGAAATCATCGATCCCCTGACACTGCTCGGCGACCCGCTTGAGGGAGATGCGCACCAGGGTATTAGCGCCACCGGCCTGCGGCAGGGCGTTGTAGCAGCTGACGATACCAAAACCACGCTGGTCGAAGGTATCGCGGTGGATCGGGTAGTTGGCGATGTGCGGCTTGCTGCACTCGGCGATATTCTTCACCGCCTGCAGCAGCAGGCTGTCCGGGGTCTGCTCCGGATCGTGGAAGAAGGTGAGGTTCGGCGCCACCTGCTTGAGCTCGTTGTCGATGCGCAAGATCAGGCGGCAGATACGGTTGTCATCCGGCCCGATGTTGACGTGCATGAAGGCGTCCGGCAGCACCCTGTCCAGATAGATCCAGAACCCCTTCAGCTTGCGATAGAGGGTCTCGTCATCCAGTTCGCCGACAAACGGCAACAGCAGATGGTCGAGCCGCCCCAGCCAGACCGGCATGCCGGTGACGGAGGGGACATGGTGATAGAGGATGCGCAGGGCATTGAGCGCCTCGTCGAAATCCTGCGGCGCCGCCAGCTCCAGCCAGGCAGAGCCCTGAGTCAGAAATTTTTCATAGTCCGGCAGCACATAACGCGGCTTGTAGGGGGCGTGCCCTTCGAACATGTCGCAGATAAATCCCTGCTCCATCGCCTCGGCGACTGCGGCAGGCAGGTCGGGGTAGGGCAACGCATTCTCGGCGGCCAGCGCCAGTGCGTGGCTCTTCTGGGCAGCGGAGAGATGGGGATCGCGCACGATGCGCTGACAGGTTTCGATCAAAGACATGGGACACTCCTTCACGGATAGAACCCATATCCTTACCATTTACAGGCTTTTTTTGAAGTGACATTCACAACAATGCGAATGTCTCAAAAAGACATCCGTTAAAGGGGATCACAACCAGAACAGAACGGGGGCCTTGTCTGCCGACAAGGCCCCCGTTCTGCGGATCAGGGCTCGATGATGATGGGCGTACCCGGGTCAATGGCATTCCAGAGCTCATCCATCTCGTGGTTAAGTACCGCAATACAACCGTTGGTCCAGTTGGAGGGCTGTACCCGACGGTTACCCATCCGGTTAAGCTGACCATGGATCATGATCATGCCACCCGGGTTCACCCCCAACTCATTGGCGCGCTTGATATCGTCAAGATTCGGGTAGTTGATATGTATCGCTTTATAAAAGCCGGAGTTGCTCTTCTTGTAATCCAGGGTGTAGCGCCCCTCCGGGGTACGTTGATCCCCTTCCCGCTGCTTGTGCCCCTTGGGAGCCGGGCCCAGTGCAACCCAGTAGCGCTTCAGTTCCTTGCCATCCTTCATCAGGGTGAGGCTGTAGGTAGACTTCTTGACCACCACCAAATCGGCTTTTTCGGTAAAGGCAAAACTCAGCGCGGGCCACAGCCCCAGCACACACAACAATACGGCTCTCATTCCATCCCTCGACAAGCCTCTGGCAGGGCTTTTTATGGTTGTCACATCATCTGAATAGGCTCGCCCGTT
The DNA here is from genome assembly GCF_049174875.1 of Aeromonas sp. 600948. Classification (NCBI taxonomy): domain Bacteria; kingdom Pseudomonadati; phylum Pseudomonadota; class Gammaproteobacteria; order Aeromonadales; family Aeromonadaceae; genus Aeromonas; species Aeromonas sp. 600948. The sequence continues at coordinate 46,503 of NZ_JAAKTY010000008.1, read as the reverse complement.
GGCGAGCGAGCGCCATGATATTGGATCGCCATCAATACTCAATAGACCCAATAAAACATATCTTGGCTGCGAACGGTGAATGGTCCATGAACGACCTGCGCAAACATGACTAATTGACAATAAAAACAAAAACATAGCTTACACTTTCTGGCTAGCCATGATGCCGCAGATCGGTAAATATGTAACAATTGAACCTGATTCAGGATGACATCATGCCTCTGCACTTCTTGCCGAACTCTTCGCTGACCCGCCTGCTGCTGGTCAGCGCACTGCTCTGGCTACCCGCCAGTGTCGCCGCCGATGCACTCTGGCTGCGCGAGCCCGCCCTCTCCCCCGATGGCAAGCAGCTTGCTTTCACCTGGCAGGGGCGCATTTTTGTCGCCAGTGCCGGGGGTGGCCCCGCCACGGCGCTCACCGGCAGCGACTACCTGAGCCAGCGGCCAATCTGGTCGCCGGATGGCAAACAGCTCGCCTTTGCCGCCAATCTCTACGGCAACGAGGATGTGTTCGTGGTGCCTGCCAGCGGCGGCGAGATGGTGCGCCTCACCCGCGATTCGCGCACCGATCTGCCGCAAGCCTTCAGCGCCGATGGCAAACGACTGCTGCTGAGCAGCCAGCGCCTAGGTGCGCCCGATGCCGACCATTTTATCGCGGAAGGCTACCAATGGGGCGAGCTCTACTGGACCCCGATCACCGGCGGCACCTTGCAGGCCGATCTGCCGCTGCCTGCGACCCTGGCCCGTCCCCACGGAGAGCGGCTCGCCTATCAGATGCCCGCGGCGGATCAACCCTTTCGCAAGCATCAGCACTCGTTTGCGGTGCCCCGTCTCTGGTTGTTTGATGGCAAGCAGCACAAGCAGCTGACCGAAGATCGAGTGGCGGCCACCGATCCGGTCTGGAGCGACAAGGGAGATACCCTCTTTTACCTGAGCGAGCGCAGCGGCGATTTCAACGTCTGGCGTCGGGATCTTGCCAGCGGCAAGGAGCAACAGCTGACCCACTATCAGGGCCATCCGGTGCGGGGGCTCAGCGCCTCTCGCAATGGCGATCTGGTCTGGTCATGGCTGGGTGAACTCTATCGCCTCGATGCCGGTAGCAGCGAGCCACGCAAGCTGACCCTCACCCCGCAAGTGGCGAGCACGCCGGATGAGGCGAGCGAGACCCTGACCCTGGCAGACGAAGCGCTGGTCAGCGAAGAGGCGGACGAGCAGATCCTGGTGAGCGAGGGCAACCTGTTTGCCGTCGACCCCGAGCGGGAGCGGGTGCGCCAGCTGACCCGAGATCCGAGCGAGCAGTCCAGCCCCCTCTTCGCCGAGCAGGGCCGCGCCCTCATCTATCTGTCGGAGCAGCAGGGGCACGCTGCCCTCTATCGCCTGCGCAAGGGGGATCCGGATCTGCTGTTCAGCGATCCCGGCACTCTGACCGAGAGCCTGCTGCTGGCGATTCCCGGCAAGGGGATCAGCCGTCCGGTGCTCTCCCACGATGGCAAACAGCTCGCCTTCGTGGTGGATGGCCAGGCCATCCATCTGCTGGATCTGGCGAGCAACAAGCAGCGGGAGCTGGTGCCTGCCAGCTTCAACCCCTCGCGCCACGAGGTGCATCTCGCCTTTGCCCCCGACTCCCGCCATCTGGCGCTCACCTTCCGCCCCGATGCGGCAGAGCAGGAGATCGCGGTGATCGATACGGCCAATCCCAAGGCCAAACCGGTCAATGTCAGCCTCAACGGCTATCAGGATGGGCAACCGGGCTGGAGCCAGGATGGCGCCATCCTCTACTGGCAATCGACTCGATTTGGCGCACTGGGGCCCGATGGCGAGCCCCTCGTCACCAACCTGCTCGGCATTTACAGCAGCCGCGCCGCCAGAGCCGATGCGATTGCCGAACTGGAGCCGCCGAAAGGGGGATACGGATTTGAAAGCGATCGTCTCAACCATCGAGAAGCGCTGCTGCTGCAACCCACCGGCACCCTGCTCGCCAGCCGCATCATCGGCGACCAAGTGATCTATCTGGTGGAAGAGATGGGGGTCAACAGCGAGAGCGAGATCAAGGGCTACAGCCAGGATCTGCGCAAAGGCAAAACCAGCGAACTGTTTGGTGAGCAGCCCGGCCCAGCGCTGGCAAGCCTCAACCAGCAGGGCACCCTGGCTACCCTGGTGCGGGATGGGGATATCACCCGGATCCATCTCGACTCCGGCGAGGCCACCAGCGCCCCCTTCGCCTTGCAACCCACCAGCCGCTGGCAGGAACGCATGACCGCCGCCTTCGATCAGATCGCCCGCCTAACCCGGGACGAGTTCTATCTGGACGATATGAACGGGGTGAACTGGGATAGCTATGTCGCCGCTTACCGCCGCCTGCTGCCGGGCATCGGCAACCCGCGGGACTTTGGCAACCTGCTGGCGGAGCTGGCTGGCGAGCTCAATGTCTCCCACACCTGGGGCAGCGGCCCCGCCCCCTTCCCGCGCATGGCGGACGAGACCGCCAGCCTTGGCGGCTACTGGCAGGATGGCGAGCCGGGGGTGATGCTCACCGCCCTGCTCTCTGGCGGCCCGCTGGATCAGGAGAGCGATATCGCCCCGGGCGCCCGCCTGCTCGCCATCAACGGCGTCCCGATTGCCAATCTGGCCGAGCTGGATCGGGCCCTCAACCATCAGGCCGGTGCCCGGCTTGCCCTCACCTTCCAGCAGGAGGGCAACAAGCAAACTGACGAGGTGGTGCTCACCGCCATCAACAAGCTGCAGGAGTACCAGCTGCAACAGGATCGCTGGATTGAGAAACGGCGGGAGCTGGTGGCCAGCCTGAGCGGAGGACGGGTCGGCTACGTCTATCTGCCGGCAATGAATAGCGAGGTCTACGATGCGGTGGTGGCGGATGCCCTCGGCAGACAGCGCAATCGCGAGGCGCTGATCGTCGATGTCCGCTTCAACAGCGGCGGCTATCTCGCCAATACCCTGGTGGAGTTTCTGACCGGCAGCGGCAGCACCAAGGGAATGGCCAGCAGTTGGCCCCGTCAGGGCAAGGGGGAAACCGACGCCGCCACTCGCCAGTGGACCAAGCCCTCGGTGGTGCTGGTGAACGCCGCCAGCTACTCGGAAGGCTCCGCCTTCCCCGAGTACTACCGCGCCCTCAAGGTCGGCCCCATCGTCGGCGATCCGATACCCGGCACCGGCACCATGGTCTATAGCCACGACTCCCGGCTGATCCCAGGCCTCTCCTACGGCATTCCGACCCTGGGGCTGCGCAAGCCGGACGGCACCTTTTACGAGAATCAGGAGCTGATCCCGGATCTGCAGGCGCCTCTCACCCCCGCCGACATGGTGGCCGGGCGGGATCCGCAACTGGAGGCCGCGGTACAGGCCGCCCTCAAGCAGTTGCCAGCCAGCGCCAAATAACAGCGCCCATCAAGCTCAACGAAAGCGAAACAGCTCGCGATGCAGATGCCCGTCCGGCAACAGCCGGGTCAGGGCATCTGCCATCCCCTCCGGCCCGCAAAACCACACTTGCTCGGGCGCATCCTGCGCGATGCGGGCCAGATCCAGCCGCCCGGCCGCCTTGTCCAGATGCAGCTGATAACGCACACCGGTGCGATGACAGAGCTCGACCAACCGCTGGTGGTAGACAGCCCCCGCCAGATCCGGCGCGCACTGGATCAGGGTGCCCCCCTCGCAGCGCTCTCCACGGTCAGCCAGCCCCTCCAGCCAGGCGACGAACGGCGTGATACCTATCCCGGCCCCCAGCCAGAGGGCTCGGCCTCCCCTCTGCGGGGCGACAAAGGCGCCATAGGGGCCGGTCACCACCACTCCATCCCCGACGCGCGCCTCTGCCACCAGCTGACGGGTATGATCCCCGAGCGCCCGCACCGCGATCACCAGCTGGCGCCGATCCGCCGACACCCGCACCAGAGTAAAGGGGTGCGGCCCCTCCTTGGCGTCAAATTCGAAAAAGGCAAACTGACCCGGGCGGTAATGGGCGAGCGGCCGCCCCAACTGCATGGTCAGCTCGCAGGTGTGATCCGCCAGCGCCCGCACCGCAATGACCCGGCCGGGATGGCGATCCCGCGCCCCCACTTGCCCCAGCAGGGAGTAGAGGGCCCCGATAGCTCCCAGCCCACCGATTAACCAGATCGCTACCCCCACCGGGGTCATGGCCCCAATCTGAGGCAGCAGGCAGAGCCCGTGTCCCCACCCCGCCAGATAGATGAGCGGTGCCAGCCGGTGGATCAGCCGAAAACGGCCATAACTCACCAGGGCCAACAAGCTCACTACCACCAGCGCGATTAGCAGATAGAAACTCCACTCACCCAGGGTATTGCCAAGGGCATGGAGCGAGATGCCATTACCTGCACCAGCGCCAGCTGCACTGGCCCCACGCCGGGCGGGACGACTCAGCCAACCCGCCGAGACCGCCCACTTGGGCGCCTCCACCAGCAGCCAGTGAGCGGTCAGTGCCAATGCGCCGCCAATGGCCGTCTGACGGTGCAATCGCAACATCCGGTCCAGACCGCCACACCACACCTCCAGCCGCGGCAGGCGCAACGCCAGCAACAGCGAAATGGCCATATAGGCCATCCCCAGCAGGCCCGTCAGCAGCAACATCTCATGGCGCCAGGGCCACACCCCGTTGGCGTCCCCCGCATAACCCAGCCACCAGACTCCAACCGCCAGCAGCGGCAACAGCCACCACACCCGTTTACTCGTCATAACATGCCCCCTGGTTCCATCGCGGCAGGGCCTTACCCCTGCTCATGGTTCCATTACAACCCCGTCCGGTCACAAGACTTTGCCAGAGGGGGAAGCTTGTGTGGCAATGTGTGACAAACGGCAACAGCAGAGGGGCCCGCCGGCCCCTCTGGTCACCCTTGCTGACTGGCACTCTCTTCATGGGGAATAGCGCAAAATCCACCTCTGCCGTGATTGACGACCCGCCTGCAAAAGGAATCAAATGGGGACGACACATATCTGCGGCGGAAACCCTGCTGCCCACCTTCCGGACAAGGAGCTCCCCCTTGCTTTCATCCACCGAACAACGCGTCTGCTCAAGCTGTCAGCGCGAGACCAACCATGTCGTGGTGCTGGTCGACAAATCCTTTGGCCAGCAGCTGACACCAGAGCAAAAGCGCAAAGCCTTTATCAAAGACTTCATTAACGGCTGGGCCGCCAGCCCCTTTCTGGCCAACATGGATCGCTTTGAACGACATGCCATCTGCGAGCATTGCGGAAATAAAGTCATTGATGAATGAAAAAGGGAGAGGCAATCGCGGGCTTCCATACACCAGCCACCTTTTATGGCCGAAACCCAAAAGAAGGCGTTGCGATTCAGGATCACAACGCCATAGACGTCAATCAAACAACACGGTCACCGGCAACCCTTCCACTTGCAGGTTCGGGGGTAATTTTTCATCCAGCGAGAGTGCGACCTTGAGGGTTGCTTTCTCCCCTTCAAACGGAGCGGCTAACTGAGCCGGCAACTTGTCCGCCAGCTCGACCTGTCTGGCGACCCTGGCAGCCAGACGCTCCCCGCTGGGCAGCTTGACGACAGCCTTGTGTCCAGGAGCCATTGAAGAGAGATATTTGGGCTGCACATAGGCTATCACCAGCGGGTCTTCTCGCTTCGAGATAAGTGCCAGAGGAGCCCCCGAGAATACCCAGTCCCCCTCCTGTACCAGCACATCTGAAACCTTGCCAGTCGCCGGAGCTCTTGGCTGTTGATGGTACGCCATCGCTTCCATCTCGGTCAGCTCCTGATCGAGCAAGTGACGAGCACTGGCTAGCGGTCCGGTCAGTTGGTCCTCACTGATTTGCAGTTCCTGCGCTATCTTCTCTGCCCTTGCCTTCTGCAGAGCTATGCGTGACTGAGTCCAATTCAGCAGGGCCGTTGCGTACTCTGCACTGGATACCAGCTTCTCTTTTTTATAACCGGCATACTCCTGATAGATGACCTCCTGCTCCCGGCTCCCCCGTTCGGCAATACCAATCTGTTCGTCCAGATTGCGCAAGATAGCCTGTTCAGCCTCAGCCTTGCTCAATTCGATGGCCGCTCTGCGCGCTTTTCGTTCCGCCATGTTGGCCTTGAGGGTTGGAGATTCAAACTGCATCAGGGCATCGCCTTGTGACACCCCCTGGCCGGGAGCCGTGTAGATGTGTCGAATAAAGCCATCCCCATTGGCAACAACCAGTTGCGGCTCGGTGGTAATGATGGCTGGCGCCTGGGTCAGCCACCACTCGCGCCCCAGATACCACAGCAGAATAATAACGGGACTGAATGCCAGTAACAGGATGAGATACCAGCGAGCCTTGAAGGCGACACGCTTGGCGGGGGCATACAATACCCGGATCCCTTCATCCGACGTGGCATCCTGCTTCTTGGGGGGATTGAATGTGACTTTCATCAGAATTTATTTCCTCGTTTTAATACCCACCAGGGGGCCATGCTGCTCTCTTCATGACCGCGCCGGAACATCTCATTCAACAGTGCGATGGCGCACCACAAGCGCATCAGCAAGGTGTACACCGGGTAAAGACACAACCATGGCAGCAGACGTAGATCTGCCTTCGGGCGTTCAGATATAGCCAGCAAAAACACGGCGAAATTAACCAGGGTAAGAAACAGGTAAACCAGATAGAGACAGATCATCAACGCAGCGACAAACTGCCCCGGATAGCTAAGCACCAACCACCAGCTATAACCCATGACCAGCAGGGGCAGCACCACGTTTTGCGCCACCCCGTAGATCAAGGTAAACAAAAAGGTCTTCCAGCCCAGAATACGCGGCGTCAGGGAGAGCTTGTGCTTGCGCAGATAGAGAAACAGCAGATCTCCATCCCAGCGTAAACGCTGCTTGGCAAGCGTGATCACGTCTGCGGGCGCATCGGTGTGACCGATGGCACGAGGGGCGAACCCTATCTTTAAAGCCGGATGGCGTTTGAGGTAATGCTTAATACGGACTGTCAGATCCAGATCTTCTGCGGTATGGGTATCCCACCCACCAATCTGGCGCAAAAAATCACGACGAAACGCACCGAAGGCTCCCGAGATATTGTTGATGAGGTTCCACTCGCTCAGTCCCGTCTTGCCCCCCTGCATGGAGATCATGTACTCAATGCTCTGCATCCGGGTCAGTACGCCATCGTTCAGATTTCGCACCCTTAATGCCCCTCCCACAGCAGGCACATCAGGATCATCGAAACAAGCCACGATCTCATCGATCATGTTGTTGTCAAAGGAGGTATCTCCGTCCGCGTTCATCACTATCTCGCCAGTCGCAGCGGAGAGACCGGCATTGAGAGTGGAGACCCGGCCTCCCCTCTGCCATTTCGGTAGCAGGACCAAACTTCTGTTCTCGCACCCCTCGAATTCACGAACACAATTGAGCGCAGCCTGATAGGTATGCGCGTTGGCCTTGGCGCCATCAATCACAGCAATGATTTCCATTTGACCGCGATAAAGCTGTTCCTTGAGCGTCAATATGGTGGAGCGGATCGCCTCACCTTCCCCATAACAGGTGATGATGCAAGACACTTTGGGACAGCGCCGAGCGCGCGGCAGTTCAGATGCCCTGGGAACCTGGCGCGCATACCATTTCAGGATCCCGGTCAACGTCAGCGCCATCAGTGGCACCTCCATCAACAGCAACATGGGCAACAGCAACAGAATCATCCGGGGAGAAAACTGGAGGCTACCCAGTATCTCTATCAGGATGTAGTGCACCGTATTCATCCACTCATGCATCCGGGCTATCTCCATCCAGCCACTGGCCGAGCCATACCGCTGTATCGTCGCCCAACAGGGCGGGCAAAGGTTGTACTTTCACCGCCAGCGTCAGAGCATCCAGTCCTTCGATGAGATTCAATGCCTGAATGCGCTCCTGCAGAATGCGCCAGTCGTCGGCATCAGTATGCGGCAACAGCAATAACAATCGGTCATCGGCATACTGGCAAACGACATCGGTATCACGGAATAGAGCTTGCAAACGGCTGAGCAGAGCGGCCAGTCGCTGCTGAGTCTTTAGCATGCCCAACTCGGCCCGCAACTCAGCCAGATGCTCAACCCGAATAGCCAGCAAGGTATGGCAGCCACCATGGCGTTGCAGCAAGCTATTGTTCCATTGCAGCAACCAGGGGAAGTGCTCCATGGCCATAGGGGTACCCCAGGTCAACGGCAGATGCAGTTGTTGAGTTCCTTCCCGTGCGATGTGGCGGGCCAGCTTGCCGATGCGATATTCATAGATGGGCGCAACCACCAGATCATCGGGTTTGTGCGCCTGGCCACATTCATGGCAACGCGCCTGGACGGCAGCCTCCATAAAACGGGCATGGCATGACAAACAACGGAATTTCTCAAGGGGCCTGTCATAGTCAACACCGATGTGACGCAGAGTCGTGACGCACTTGGGACAACGCAGCACACCCTGTCGCATGAATGCATCCTGATCATCCACGTGCCCGCAGGTGAAGCAGTGCACAGCTGGCTTGGCCTGGATGGCGATATGAGCGCATTCGGGACACACATCGACAAAATTGAGATGTGCCGAGTTGCAACTGTGACAAAGACGTACCCGGTCCACCAGCTGCTCACTCTGCAATAAACGCTCTGCAACCAGCTGCGGGAGGGCATCCCCTGCTTCGCTGCCCAGCAGGCAATCCAGCAGGGGATAGCTGTACCCCTGACGGCAACCAGCCTGCCAACGTGGCAACAAGCGAAAATGGGAGCGAGGCCAGCTGTACCAAGCCAGCTTTTCCATGTCATCCGGATGCTCTCGAGGGGTCAACAACGCCAACCGTTCAAGCATGTCAGAGGCCCGTTCATCCAGCTGTGTCAGGAGACCGTCGGCCAACATGGGAGAGAGCGGGCTCTTCACAACACAAAATACCGGCTGCAAATAACGTATCGGGTCACGCCGCACAGCCTGCAATACCCTGTCCTGCTCATCTGCAGGCAGGTTGAGCAGTAATACCGGCTGCTGCAATGGATCCCAGCAGGACAGATCGAGAAGTGGCAAGGCAACACGATCCACCGAGCCTCCCAGCAGCGCAATCTGACCGGGGTGTTCACTCGTGCTCATCATGGGGAAATAACCTCTTTCCATTCACTGACAAATAGATACCAAGCCAATAAAACGGACCCGCCTGTTGCCATGCATCGGCAGACTCAGGCAATGTCGCGAGATGCGCATTGCCCTGCACGGACAGCACAACAGCAGTGTCAACGTTATCGACGGATAGCATGAAGCAGGCGAACGCGCAGAAAGAGTTGAGAGCTGACGCCATTTTCATGTGCGGCTCAGCCATCTCGGGGGAAGAGATCTGAAGCTTTCCGAGCCCGACTCACATCGGGGGTGGCAAGGTGGGCGATTTTGCAGTTGTGGACAATTTAGTCAACCCGGAAAGATGAGAATAACTAGCAGATAGTTGAATGGATCAATCTTTATGCACAAAGATGACTACAAAAAGCACTATTAACAGAAAAGACAAAAGAGCGTAACTCAGTGAATCTACTATCTTGCAGCCTACAATTCCTATTCATGTTCATATGAATACATATCTGATGGCAAAATGCGGACCCAATCGGCAAGGCGACAAACTGTGTCGCGCACCTGCCAATAATATGGCAGCGTCTGCCACGGTTACGACAACGAATAACCATGAAAAGCACAGCTCCCGGCCTGATCACCGGGAGCTGTGCGGATTATTCGGCTGAAACCGGTTGGTAATGGTTGACGATCCACGCCTCGAAGTCGGCCAGCATGCGGGTTTCCGACTCGTTGTTGTCGGCGATAAGCTCGGCGCCGTGGACCACCCGGATATGGGCATCGAGCGGGCTTCCCTCGCCAGCCGCGGGGCGCTGCTGGGCTGCGGCCATGCAGGCTTGCGCCTGTTGCCACGCCTCAGCGGCGCTCAGGTTGCACGCCTCGGCCAGCGGCACGGCACTGAAGCCTTCACCAGTCAGGCTGCGCAGGGTCTCATCATGAGTCATGCCGTTGCCCGGCCCCCAGTAGTGGGCGGCCAGATCCGGCCCGATGCGCGGGTTGTCGGTGAGGTAGCCATCGCGCTTGAGGAAGTAAGCGCGGGTCTGTTCCACCGCCATCAGCGCCAGCAGGTAGCCGTGATAGGCGCAGGCCGACTCCTGATTAAGGAGGTGCGGAATGGCCAGCAGCGGGCGCGGGCTCTCGACACCGAGGATCTTGCGCTCCCACTTGCGGGCCAGCGCCAGCACAGCCTCGGGAGTACGTTCAGCCTCATCCATGGCGTAGAGATCCCGCTCGAAGTAGGCCACCAGCGCGATCTGACGTTCGTTAAAAGCGCGAAACGGCTGACGGGCGGCGATCATCTCCTTGATAAGCGCATCGGGGATCGCCTCTCCTGCCGCATTTCTGGCGTAGCGTTTGAGCCAGTCGGCATCGTCCAGCAGGCTGTCGCAGAACATCGACTGGGTCTCGGCATAAGCCATAGAGGTGGGCGGAAACTCCTGTGAGAAGCAGGGGGCATTGCCGGTGACATTGGCAAAATGCGCGGCGTGGCCCCCCTCGTGGAACAGGGTGTTGAGCCCGCTCCAGCCGCTGCCCACCTGCGCCGGATCGGCCAGGCTGGTGAAATTGACCACCGCAGGTATCCACTCCCCCTGCTGGAAGAAGCTCGGCACCGGGCCGTGGCAGAAGCCGTTCTCGTATTTCCCCTCCCGGGTCAGCAAGTCCAGGGTGAGGGTCGCCCCGCGATACTGGATGCCGAGACGACGGAAGCTCTCGACCCAATCCTTCAGCGCCCGCGAGAAGGGCACATAAGGATCGAGCTGGCGGGTTACATCACCACTGATGGCGTAGCGCAGGTTATGGGGCATCAGGGCCGCCTCCCCCTTGGCAGCTTTCAGCTCGGCAAGGCTTTGCTGCAGCCGGGCGTCGGTGCGGGAAATGAAGTCGTCGAGGATGGCGAACAACTGCTCCGGGCTCATCTGCTCGTTCTTGCGCACCTTGTAATCGAAGTAGTCGCGATAGCCCATGGCGCTGGCAAAGCGGTTGCGCAGCGCCACCACCTCGAGAAAGCCGTTGCCGACCACCCACTGCTCCAGGGTGTGGAACATGGCGAGCGCGCTCTGGCGCACCGCCTCGCTCGGGCTGGCGGCAAGGGAGGTACTGGCGGCGGGTAGGCTACCAGCCACCTGCTGGCCATGCTCATCCAGCAGGGTCAGTTTCAGCCCCTTGCGGCGGGCGAACAGCGCCGCCTCGGCAGCCACCAGCTCATCCATCAGGGCGGCAGCGGCGGGATCTTCAATCACATTGCACTCGAAGAAGGCGATCCAGCCTTGCAGACCGCGCTTGATATCATCCTCGTCGGCCTGCGCCAGCATCTCCCGCAATTCGGGCAGACGGGCCGGATTGGCGCAAAAAGCCTTGTAGGCCTGCTCGGCCGCGGTAAAACCGGCCTGATCGTCGCTGGTACCCATATAGGTGGACCAGAAGAGATCCTCCTTGCGCCTGTGTACCTGCAGATAGTCGGCGTTGAGCTGGTTGAAGTAATTCCTGGCAATGGAACTCATAAATTCCCTCTTGTTATGGGGTCACCCGCAGCGGGGCCCACTCCTTTTTTAGTGAAATGCCAAATGATTCACACTCTTTGGCAAAAATTGCGCAGGGATGCGCCTGAACACGCTACCAAAAAATGGGGAGTGCTGTCTGCTGGCTATACTGTTGTCAAAACGCTCATTTAAGGGCGCGCGACCACTGGTTAATAGTAAATAAGTTGTTACATCAAGCAATTGGCTGCCGCAGTAACGAGCCATAGAAAATCAACAGGGAATGAGGGTTTCGTCATGTTCAAGCTCGGTGATATCACCGTGAGCCGCAAATTGTTTTTGCTGCTCACGTTGGCGTTTGTCGGTTTTGTCTCGCTGCTGTTCATCTCGGCCAACGCGCTCCAGCGCAATCTGATGAGTGAGCGAGAGGCGCGGCTCAATGCGGTATTAAGCCAGGCCATGAGCCAGATCCAGTTTCTGGCCAGCACCCTGCCTATGGAGCAGGCGCAGCAAGAGGCACGCAAGCTGCTGACCAATATGCGCTTTGACGACAACAACTATCTGTTCGTGATCAATGAGAACCGCCAGATGCTGGTGCACCCCATCCGGCCGGAGCTGGTCGGCCAGACCATGGGGGAAGGAACAGGTGCCACCGCCGGGCAGTTCTGGCTGCAGATGGTCGATATTGCCAAGGGAGGCAAACAGGGCACCCTGCAATATGTCTGGAGCGGCCCATCGGGCGAAACTGCTGACAAGCTCTCCATGGTGTCAGGCTATCAACCCTGGGGCTGGATCCTCGGTTCCGGCATGCTGCTGCAGGATATCCAGCAGACCATCTGGGCCCAGTACATGAAGATGGGTAGCGCCACCGCCATTGTGACCCTGCTGATGGGGCTGCTGGGCTGGCGCATCACCCGCTCCATCGTCTCACCCCTCAACCAGATCAACAACGCCATGCAACGGGTCGCCCAGGGGGATCTGGTGGTGAGCATCCCGGTACATGGCAAGGATGAGCTGGGCATGGTCGCCCGCTGTACCAATCAGAGTCTCGATGCCATTCGTCACGCCCTGCTGGAGGCCAGTCTGGGTGCCCGCAACGTGGCCGATGCAGCCCTGCGCATCGCCGCCTCCGCCGAGCAGACCAATCAGGCGGTGACCAGCCAGCGGGATCAGCTGGCCCAGCTCGCCACCGCCATGAACGAGATGAGCGCCACCATCTCCGATGTGGCCGGGCATGCCGAAAATACCGCGCGGGATACCCAGGAAGCGACCGGAGAAGCTGGCCTCGGCAACCGTGACGTTCACGCCAGTGTGCACGGCATCAAGGCGCTGGCTACCGAGGTGGAGCAGGCCACCCTGCAGGTCAACCAGCTCAAAGAGGGGGTGATGCAGATCGGTGAAGTGACCGCCGTCATCAGCTCCATCTCGGATCAGACCAATCTGCTGGCGCTCAACGCCGCCATCGAAGCAGCCCGTGCTGGCGAGCAGGGACGTGGCTTTGCCGTGGTCGCCGATGAAGTGCGCCAGCTGGCCAGTCGTACCCGCCAGTCCACCGAAGAGATCCAGAGCACCATCGCCCAGTTGCAGCAACGGGCCGTCACTGCTGCCAATGCCATGGATGCCAGCCGAAAACTGGCCGAAAGCAGCGTCAACCAGTCACAACAGGCTGGGCAGGATCTCACTCTGATCGTCAACCATATCCAGCATGTGAGCGACATGGCGACCCAGATCGCGACCGCCGCCGAGCAGCAGAGCATGGTGGCCGAGGATATGAACCGCAACGTCAGCGGCATCAACGACTCGGCGCTGGAGATGTCCCAGTCCGCCTCGCAACTGGCGCAGGAGAGCGAACTGCTGGCCGGTCTTTCTCGCAGCCTGGATGAGCGGCTTGCGGTGTTCAAACTGGGCAAGGAGTCCACCAAGACCCCGATGGCACCAACTCTACATCACACCAATAGCGAGCAGCGCGCCCGTCATTGATGGCGTCAATCCGTGTCGCCTTGTCACCCAACCTGCCAGCCAAGCTGGCAGGTTTTTTTTACGTCAGCAACATGCAATCAACATGCATCTTATCGGCATATTCAACGTTAATCGGTGCCATTCACAGATAAGAGAACAATTTAAAAACAGCCAGTTAGAATGATTTGCGCGCCATTGAATGGCGCATTTAAACATTTAACTTCAAATAATTAATCAATGCAGTGCACAATGCTGATGGCCGAACATTTGGCCCATCACTAACCATCTAGTCATTTGGCAAACTGACCGAAAGGTCGGGACGCAAAGCCTCCGGTCTACAGACGTTTTGTCCAGGATAGCGGGGTTGCCACACGCAAGTGTGCATCGGGGAACTCCCCGGCCAACTGACTGCCCACATCTATCGAACAGAGGAATGTATGGCAGCAAAAATCCAACTCAATCACATCGCGGCGATGCTGGCCCTGCTGGCCAGCGGTAGCGCCCTGGCCCACGGCTACATCAGCCAGCCCGAGAGCCGCAACTACCTGTGCAAAACCGGTGGCAACAGCCAGTGTGGCGGCGTGCAGTGGGAGCCCCAGAGCGTGGAGGGCCCCTCAGGCTTCCCGCAAACCGGCCCGCAGGATGGTCAAATCGCCTCGGCGGGCAGCCCGCGCTGGAGCGAGCTGAACATCCAGACCAGCGACCGCTGGACCAAGCGTGAAGTACAGCCCGGCCCCTTCGCCATCAGCTGGACCTTTACCGCCAACCATGTCACCCGCAACTGGCGCTACTACCTCACCAAGCAGGACTGGAACCCCAACCAGCCGCTCACCCGCGCCTCGTTTGATCTGACTCCCTTCTGCGTCATCGACGGCAACATGGTGCAGCCACCCAAGGAGATGACCCATCAGTGCGTGCTGCCGGAGCGCACCGGTTATCAGGTGATCCTCGGCGTGTGGGAAGTGGGCGACACCAGCAACAGCTTCTACAACATCATCGATGCCAAGTTCAAAGATGGCAGCCAGCCACCGCTGGAGTGGAGTCAGGCAGGCACCATCTACCCCTCCATCGATCTCGCAGTGGGTGACAAGGCGATGACCCGGGTATTCGATGCCAACGGCGAGCGCCCCGATCTGCAGACCGTGCTGACCATCACCACCGCCGAACAGGGCCAGAAGAACAACTGGACCCATGCCCTCGCCAGCAAGATCAACGCAGAGCAGAGCCAGATCCGCGCCGGTCAGCAAGGAGCCGATGGCCAGTTCAATCCGGTCTACGGTATGAACCCCGTCTATCTGAAGCGAAACAGCAAGCTGGAACGAGTCGAGATTGACCTGCAACAGCTGCAACCGCCAGTGGTGGACAGCATCAGCGTCAGCGGTCTGGCCAGCGACTATGTGCTGGACAACGGCCAGGCCACCCTCGATTTCACCGTCACCGCACAGGGCGATCTGGCCGTCACCAACACCCTCTATGACCACGGCGGCGTGGCCAAGGGTGAAAGCAGTGCCGACATCAAGGACAGCAGCCACACCTTTACCATGGCGCTGGAAGGGCTCAAGGCAGGTCACCACCAGCTGGTGATCAAGGCCACCCCGAAAGCGGGCGGCGAGACCATTCAGCAGACCATGGACCTGATGTTCAAGGATCAGAGCAGCGGCGAATACGACTTCGTCTTCCCGAACTCGCTCAAATCCTATGCCGCCGGCACCAAGGTGCAGCAGCCGAAAAATGGCAAGGTCTATCAGTGCAAGCCCTTCCCCTACAGCGGCTACTGCCAGCAGTGGACCACCACAGCCACCCAGTATGAGCCGGGCATCGGCTCCCACTGGCAGATGGCGTGGGATGAAGTACACTAACCCACGCTTGGGCACATAAAAAAGGGCGTCCTCTCTAGCAGGGGACGCCCGGAAAAATCAAACCTTGCGGTTTGCATACCAACGGAACCAAGACCTCACTCTTCACTTACTTCACACACTCAACACACTCTTCAAAACAGGGGTTGTCCATTAACCCTGCCATTTTCCTCCTTCGACGATCACATCATTCGGATCGGTATCAGGGCTCAGCTTGTCACGCACATACTGGTCATAGAGTTTCAGCAAGTACTTTTCTTCCCCCAGCTTGGCGAGACGGTCGTTGACCCAGTCACGCAGCTCGATATTGCCCTTCTTCACCGCCGGGGCAATGGGATCTTCCGAGCCCAGTTTTTCGGGCAGTACCCGATAGCCCGGATTCTCCTTGGCCCAGCTGAACAGCACCAGGTTGTCCTGAGCATAGGCGTCGCCACGGCCCTGGGCCAGCGCCTGCAAGGATTCGGTATTCTTCTCGAACTTGAGCACCTTCCACTCCGGGTGGTTGCGGGTCAGCCAGATGTCGGCCGTGGTGCCGGTGGTCACGATCAGGGTCTTGCTGGCCAGATCGTCGAGCTTCTTGGCCGGGCTCCCTTCCGGCACCAGCACCTGTACCGCCACTCGCAGGTTCGGGTTGGTGAAATCCACCACCTCGCGCCGCTCCGGGGTCACCGTCATATTGGCGAGGATCAGATCCACCTTGTCGCTCTGCAGGAAGGGGATGCGACTGGCTGGCTCCACCGCCACGAACTCGATCTTGTTCTCGTCCCCCAGCAGATCCTTGGCGAAGCGGCGGCCGAGATCGGTGTCAAAACCGACGTAGTTGCCCTTCTCGTCCACGTAGCCAAACGGCGGCTTGTCGGTGAAAACGCCGACGATGAGCTTGTCCCGCGCCTTGATCTTGTCGAGAGAACCGTCCGCCGCATGGGCAGCGCCGCTGGCGATACCCAGTCCCAATAAGGCACTAAGCAGAACCGAGGTGATTTTTTTCATGCTGACTCCTTTCGTTTGATGACATTTGTATAAGAAAACTTGGCGAGGAACTGGCGCGCACGCTGGCTCCTGGGATTGTCGAAAAATTGGTGGGGCGCGGCCTGCTCCAGAATGTGGCCACCATCCATGAAGACGATGCGATCCACCACCGCCCGGGCGAAGGCCAGCTCGTGGGTGACGATAAGCAGGGTCATGCCGCTACCGGCGAGATTGCGGATCACCTCCAGCACCTCCTGCACCATCTCGGGGTCGAGAGCGGCGGTTACCTCGTCAAACAGCATCACCTGCGGGTTCATGCACAGCGCCCGCACGATGGCGATGCGCTGCTGCTGGCCGCCGGAAAGCTGGCGCGGATAGTCATGGCGCCGCTCCCACAGGCCGATGCGGGTCAGCAGCTGCTCGGCTTGCAGCAGCGCCTCTGCCCGCTCCCGCTTTTGCACCTGCAGGGGGCCGAGCAGCACATTTTCCAGCACCGTCAGGTTGGGGAAGAGGTGATAACTCTGGAACACCATGCCGATCCGCTGGCGCACCCGCTGCCAGTCGGTGGAGCCATCCAGCAGCACACCATCGAAGCGGATCTCGCCCCCCTGAATGGGCTCGAGCCCGTTGAGAGTGCGCAGCAGTGTGCTCTTGCCGCAACCGCTTGGCCCCAGGATGACGATCACCTCCCCGGCGCGCACGCTGAGGCTGATCCGATCCAGCACCAGATTCGGGCCGAACTGTTTACTGACAGAACCGAGTTCAAGCAGAGGTGTCATACCGCATTACCCCATTGTTGCTCCAGCCGGCGCGAGGCGAGCGAGAGCGGATAGCAGACCAGAAAAAAGAACAGAAACAGCAGACCGTAAATAAGCAGCGAGCCATAGGTGCGCTCGATGATCTGCTGGCCCACCTTGATCACCTCCACCACCCCGATCAGCACCGCCAGCGAACTGGTCTTGATGATGCGGGTGTAGATGTTGATGGTCGGCGGTGTCAGCCGCTGCAACGCCTGCGGCAGCAACACATGGCGATAGAGCTGCCAGGTCGAGAGCCCGAGCGCCAACCCGGCCTCCTGCTGACCACGGGCGAGGGAGTTGAGGCCACCGCGCACCACCTCTCCCACCTCGCTGGCGCCCCAGAGGGCGAGTACCAGCACGGCGCACCAGAAGGCCGGAATATCGAGGCCGAAAAAGATCGGCAACCCGAAGAAAAAGAGATAGAGCCACACCAGCACCGGCACTACCCGAAACAGCTCGAGATAAAGCCGCAGCAGACCCCGCACCAACCGGCCGCCCTGTTGTGCCAACACGCCGTAAGCGATACCGCCGAGGGTGGCAAACAGGATGGCCAGCAGCGAGATGGCGAGGGTCTGGCCTGCGCCCACCGCCAGCAGTGGCAACGCCTGCGTCAGCTGCTCAGTAACGGAATTGACCATATTGAGCCCTCCTTTCCTGCGCCTCGGTGGCGAATGACTGCGGCAGCTGGAAGATAAGTGCCCACATCGGGATCCTCGCCTGCATTAGCGATTCAGTGACCGAACTGACCATGTTGCAGCCTCCTTTCAACGACGCGCAGAGCGAGGGAGAGCGGCAGAAAGATCAGCACGCACATCAAGGTCAGCACCGCCAGCATCTCGTAGGTCTTGTAGTAGAGGGCGATGTAATTCTTGGTGGTGTAGAGCAGCTCTGGCACCGCCACCGCCGAAGCCACGGTTGTCTCTTTGAGCAGAAAGATGAAGTTGGCAAACAACGCGGGCAGACTGGCGAGCCAGGCCTGGGGCAACTGCACGTGGCGCAGCAGTTGCCAGCGGGAGAGGCCGATGGCCCGGCCAGCCTCCAGCTGACTGGCGGGCACCGCCTGAATGCCCGCCCGCAGCGCCTCGGTCAGATAACCACCGCCGAGGAAGGTCATGGCAATCACCGCGGTAGTAAACCCGGAGAGCGACAAACCGAGCGCAGGCAGCCCGAAATAGAGGAAGAAGAGCTGGATAAGCAGCGGCGTGTTGCGAGCCAGCTCGACATATCCGCGGATCAGTGCGCTGAGCTGCCGCTTGTGCAGGCTCAACAGGGCGACGTTGAGCAGGGCGACCGCCAGCGAAGTGAGGATCACTATGGCTCCCAGTTGCAAGGTGACCCAGACCGCCTTGCCGAAGGCGGGCAGCGTCGTGAGGATGAAAGGCAGATCCAGATTCATGCCGGGATCCTCCCGTCACGCTGCAGACGCTGGGGCAGGACAGTGATCGCATCCGGGTACTTGATGCCGGTACCGGTATTGAGCACCACGACCTGCTCTCCCCCACGGATCCAGCCAGCCTCGCGCAGTTGCCGAGCAGCAGCAAACGCGGCGGCCCCCTCAGGGCAGACAAAACTGCCTTCGCGAGAGGCAAGCTGGCGGATCTCGCTCTGGATGGCCTTGTCATCCACCGCGATGGCGCAACCCTCGGTGCGATAGAGGGCGTCCAGCACCAGAAAATCCCCCAACGCCTTGGGTACATTGATGCCGAACGCCAGCGTCCGGGAGTCGGGCCAGAAGCTCGATTCGGTGGCTCTCTGTTGCCACGCCTGCACAATGGGCGCGCAGCCACTCGCCTGTACCGCGACCAGTCTGGGCAACGCGCCCTTTACCCAGCCCAGCTCCTGCAGCTCGCGCAGCGCCTTGTAGATACCGATGAGGCCGACCCCGCCACCGGTCGGATAGATGATCACATCCGGCAGGGTCCAGCCCAGCTGTTCGGCAATCTCCAGCCCCATGGTCTTCTTGCCCTCAATCCGGTAAGGCTCCTTCAGGGTTGAGGCATCAAACAGGGCGTGCTCCGCCACCGCCTGCGCCACCTGACGACCAGCATCGCTGATCAGGCCATCCACCAGATAGAGACGGGAACCGGCGAGGGAGGTCTCCAGCCGGGTGATGGCGGGGGCTGCCTGCGGCATAACGATGGTGCTGCGCAGTCCAGCACGGGCACCGTAGAGCGCCCATGCAGCGCCTGCGTTGCCGTTGGTCGGCATGGCGAAGTGAGTGACGCCGAGTTCACGCGCGCGGGAGATGCCCACCGCTGCACCACGAGCCTTGAAGGAGCCGGTGGGGATGACGCTCTCATCCTTCATCCAGAGATCCGGAATACCGATCTGCTTGCCCAGCGTAGGCAGCCGTAGCAGTGGGGTGAATCCCTCCCCCAGCGTCACAACGTGGGCGGGATCCCGTACCGGCAGCAACTCGTGATAACGCCACAGGCTGGCCGGGCGCCCCAGCAATGCCGCCGGGTGCCATGCTCGCTTCAGCGCATCGAGATCGTAGCTGGCCAGCAGTGGCGCACCTGCCCGGCTCAGTTGCCAGGGCTGGTCAGCCTCATGGATCTCGCCACTCTTGCTGCAACGCAGATGTGATAGGTAGCTATACGGCATGCTTTATCCTGAATGGATCGACTTTGGTCAGTCACTTATTCCATCCTGCAACCCAAGTACCGGATAACAAACAAAATTAACTGGCAAACCTAAGTGAAAAAATTCATATGAAGCCGTCTGTTTTCGCTGGCAATCTCATCTGCCAGCAATAAGGAAGGGAGCCATTGGCTCCCCTTTTGTCATCTCTTCCTATTCAAATCTGGAAGTCGAGGGCGGGCTCGCTGCCCATGGCGCGGGCCTGAATATCCGCCAGCGCCAGCTCGGGGTTGCAGAGCTGGATAAACTGCCAGGCAAAGTTGTGCTGGAACTGCCCCTGCTTGAGGCCAATCCAGGCGGTGTGGGGGGCAAAGAGATGGCTGCCATCAAGCTGTACCAGCCCCTGATCACGCTGGGTGTCGAACGCCATATCGGCCAGTATGCCGACCCCCATCTCCAGCTCGACATAGGTCTTGATGACATCGGAGTCCTGCGCCGTCAGCAGGATCTGCGGCTCGATGCCAGCCGCAGCAAACGCCTCATCCACCCGCACCCGCCCGGTCAACCCGGCTTGATAGGTGACGATGGGCCAGTTGGCCAGCGCCGCCAGCGTCAGATCCCGCTCGCCAGTCAGCGGATGTTGCTCGGGCACCACGATATTGTGGTGCCAGCGGTAGTAGGGGAATGCCACCACCCCTTCGCTCTTGTCGAGCTGCTCGCTGCTGATGCCGATATCCACCTCGCCGGTCTGCACCAGCCGCACTATCTCCTCCGGGCTGCCCTGACGCAGCTCCAACTGTACCAGCGGGAACTGCTCGCGAAACGCCTTCACCACCCGCGGCAGGGCATAGCGCGCCTGGGTATGGGTGGTCGCCACCAGCAAGCGGCCCGAGTCGCGGTTGGCGAAGGTGCTGGCCAGTTTGCGGATGTTGTTGGCGTCATTGAGAATGCGCTCGGCAATCACCAGCAACTCCTTGCCAGGCTCGGTCATACCGAGCAGCCGCTTGCCGTAGCGGATAAATAGTTCGATACCGAGCTCCTCTTCCAGCTCGCGGATATGGCGACTCACCCCGGATTGCGAGGTAAAAAGGGCGTTGGCCACCTCGGTCAGGTTGTAATCCCGCCGCGCTGCCTCCCGGATAATGCGTAACTGCTGAAAATTCACCTTGTCGCCTCCTGCGAAGAGTGGGCGACACAATCTGCCCGCCCCTCTCATTTTTGTTATTTGGCCGGGATCATGCCCGGCTAACAGCCTGAAACGGGCGACCACACCGCCCGCAACACAGCATCAAATCTGATAATCGGGATAGAACTGCGCCTGTCTGGCCACCAGCCTCACCCCCTGTCCCGGAGCAAACAGCTTGGCCGCCTCCTTGCTCAGCTCCGCCTCATAGTGGGCCCCTTTGGTTTCGCCATCGCCACGCAGTTCCACCCGAATGCGTGGCCCCATGGGCAGCAGACGGGTGATGGTGGCGCGGATCCCGCCCGGCGCATCGGCTGGCAGAATCTCCAGTTCATGGGGACGGACATAGGCGATGGCGGCACTGCCGTGGGCCAGATGAGAAGCCGACGGCCCGCCGAGCAGCTGCTCGCCGACACCGAATCCCTGCTCCGCCACCCGACCGCGGAACTGGTTCACGCTGCCAAGGAAGCTGTGGACGAAGGAGCTGGCGGGCTGGTCGTAGACCTCGGCCGGGGTGCCAATCTGCTCGACCCGTCCGGCGTTCATCAGCACCACCCGATCTGCTACCTCCAAGGCTTCTTCCTGATCGTGGGTGACGAACAGGCTGGTGACGTGCAGCTCGTCGTGCAGCTCGCGCAGCCAGCGGCGCAGCTCCTTGCGCACCTGCGCATCGAGGGCGCCGAAGGGCTCGTCCAAGAGCAGTACCTTGGGCTGCACCGCCAGCGCGCGGGCCAGCGCGACCCGCTGACGCTGACCGCCGGAGAGCTGGGTCGGATAGCGCTCGGCCACGTGGCTGAGCTGCACCAGATCCAGCAGCTCTTTGACCCGGGCACGAATGGCCGCCTCGGCCGGGCGTTCACTGCGCGGTTTGACCCTAAGGCCAAACGCCACGTTCTCGAACACCGTCATGTGGCGAAACAGGGCGTAGTGCTGGAACACGAAGCCGACGTTACGCTCGCGCACATGGAGATCCGAGGCATCCTCACCGCGGATGATGACGCTGCCACTGTCGGCTTGCTCCAGCCCGGCGATGATCCGCAGCAGGGTAGTCTTGCCGCAACCGGAGGGGCCGAGCAGCGCCACCAGCTCACCGTCGTGAAAGTCGAGGTTGATGTCTGCCAGCGCCGCGTACTGATTGAAATGCTTGTTGAGTTGTTGAACCTGAATGCTCATGGCTGCCTCTTTAAAACGGTAATTCATTGAGATTTGGTGGGCTGGGCACGCAGCCGGGCCAACAGGGTTTCACCTAGCAGGGTGAAGATCCCGAACAGAGCCAAGAGGCTTGCCACTGCAAAGGCGGCGCCGGTCTGGTACTCGTTGTAGAGGATCTCGATATGCAGCGGCAGGGTATTGGTCTGGCCGCGAATATGGCCGGAAACCACCGACACCGCGCCAAACTCCCCGACCGCGCGGGCGGTACAGAGCAGCAGGCCGTACATCAGGCTCCAACGAATGCCGGGCAGGGTGACGCGCCAGAACATCTGCAGACCGCTCGCCCCCAGCATGATGGCCGCCTCCTCCTCTTCCGGGCCGCGCGCCTCCATCTGGGGCAGCAGCTCGCGCACTACGAAGGGCACGGTAATGAAGGTGGTGGCCAGGATGATCCCTGGTGTGGCGAAAATGATCTTGATGTCGTGTTCGCTCAGCCAGTCACCGAACCAGCCGCGGCTGCCGAACATCAACACCAGCATCAGACCGGCGATCACCGGCGACACCGAGAAGGGCAGATCGATGATGGTGATGAGCAGCTGCCGACCCGGGAAGCGGAAGCGGGCGATGGCCCAGGCCGCCGCGATCCCGAACAGCAGATTGAGTGGGACGGCGCAGAGCGTCACCAGTGCTGTCAGACCGAGGGCGCTCAGGGCATCCGGCTCGCTGATGGCGTGCCAGAAGAAGGCGAGCCCCGGCGTCAGCGCCTGAATAAAGACGGTGGCCAACGGCAGCAGCAACAGGGCGGCAAACCAGCCGAGACCCACCGTGATGAGCAGCCATTTGACCCACTGGGGCTCGCGGATCACGACCGGCGCCTTGCGAGCGGGGGTTGCCTCCACAGAGGCCGCCTCAATGGCGATAGCAGATGAACTCATATCCGGCTCCCTCCGATGCGAGACCAGCTCCAGGCCTGCAACTTGTTGATTAGCAGTAACAAAATGAACGAAATCAGCAGCATCACCACGGCAATGGCAGAGGCACCGGCGTAGTCATACTCCTCCAGGTGGCTCATGATCATCAGCGGCGCGATTTCCGAGACCATAGGCAGGTTGCCGGCGATGAAGATGACGGAGCCGTACTCCCCCACCGCGCGGGCAAATGCCAGCGCAAACCCGGTGAGCAGAGCTGGCACCAGAGTTGGCCAGAGCACCCGCAGGAAGGTCTGCCAGCGATCGGCGCCGAGGCTGGCGGCGGCCTCCTCTTGCTCGGTTTCAGCCTCCCGCAGCACCGGCTGCAGGGTGCGCACCACAAACGGCAATCCGATAAAGGTGAGTGCGATAACGACGCCGATGGGGTTGTAGGCGAGCTGGATGCCGAGCGGCGCCAGCAACTGGCCGATCCAGCCGTTGGGGGCGAAGATGGCGCACAGGGCGATGCCGGATACAGCAGTCGGCATGGCAAATGGCAGGTCGATCAGCGCATCCACCAGACGACGACCGGGGAAGGTGTAGCGCACCAGGATCCAGGCCAGGATCAGGCCAAACAGGCTGTTGAGCAGCGCCGCGACAAAGGCCGCACCGAAGCTCAGGCGAAAGGAGGCGAGCACCCGGGGTGAACCGATCACCTGCCAGAACTCGGCGGCGGTCAGGTTGTTGATCGCAAACAGCACCAGGGCCGAGAGCGGCAACAGCACCAGCAGGCCCAGATAGAGCAGGCTGAACCCCAAGGTGGGGCCAAAACCGGGCAGGACAGAATAAGAACCAAATCGCATAACACATCCATCTGTTATGAAGAATTTTCGATATGGTGATTCTGCGCACTCCCCTCATCGGCAACAAACATCAATTGCGACTTTGCTAATCACTTTTTTGTCTAACCGCAGAGTCACAAGGCTCTTGGCGCACTCCAGATAAAAAAAGGTCTTTTATATAAATAAAAGACCTAAGAAATGGAGCAATACGGAGCGGAGCATTCAAAGAACGGGGGCATGGAGTAGCCAGCGAACAGCGCGCCCGACAACCCTCCAACCACTTCACAGATACCTAGCGAAAGCCCAATACGACCGGCCGGGGCGATGCGGCCTTGACCGGTGCCACTACCAGCTCACCACGGCGGTAGAGAGCCCCCAGCAAATGCAGCCCCTGATGCCAATCCCCATGACCGGACTGGGCATTGATATGGCCCGCCTCACCGGCATCGAACAGCGGCACCTGCCACTGACGGCTCCAGTATTCGGCCCGTTCAAAGCTCATCCAGGGATCATTGCGGCTGGCCACCAGCTGGGCCGACACCTGCAGCGGCCCGGCCAAGGCCTCATCCGAAATGCCAAAACGGGCAGGATCGGCGGGCGCCACCAGAAAGATCGAGGCCACCTTCTCCGGCTGCAAGCGGGCCGCCGCAATGGCAGTCAGCGCGCCAAAAGAGTGAGCCACCAGATGAACCCGGCTGCGGCGACGTTTCAGCTTGCTCGCCAGCTTGGCACTCCAGACCCTGAGGTCCGGCTTGTCCCACGGTAGCCCGGTCATCCGCTGCCATTGGGGAAAATGATCGTGCCAGCGGCTCTGCCAGTGATCCGGCCCACTGTTGTGCAGACCGGGAACCAGGAGGATCTTGTTCATCTTGGTGCTCCTATCGGCTGGCACAGGGGCCAGTTCAGTGATGGATAACGAAGCTATCAACGACCCGGCTGATAGATCTGGTCAAACAAACCACCCTGGGCGAAGTGTTTCTTCTGGGCTTTCTCCCAATCCCCTTCCAGATCCTTGACGGTAAAGAGGGCAAGCTGCGGGAACTGGGCCGCGGTCTCCTTCAGGATCGCCGGGTTGCTGGGGCGATAGTGATGTTTGGCGACAATATGCTGCCCCTCGTCAGAGTAGAGATAATCGAGATAGGCCTTGGCCACCGCTTCGGTACCGTGCTTCTTGGCCACCTTGTCCACCACCGCGACCGGCGGCTCCGCCAGAATGGAGACCGAAGGCACCACCAGCTCGAACTTGTCGCTGGCACCCGCCTGACCAAGCACCAGCAGGGCTTCGTTCTCCCACGCCAGTAGCACGTCACCGAGACCGCGCTCGGTAAAGCTGGTGGTGGCACCGCGGGCGCCTGAGTCCAGCACCTTCACGTTCTTGAAGAGATCGCCGACAAACTGCTTGGCCCCCTCTTCACTGCCGCTCTTCTTCAGGGCATACCCCCAGGCGGCCAGATAGTTCCAGCGTGCCCCGCCGGAGGTCTTGGGGTTGGGAGTCACGATGGCGACATCCTTGCGCACCAGATCATCCCAATCCTTGATCTGCTTGGGATTGCCCTTACGCACCAGGAAGACAATGGTGGAGGTATAGGGCGAGGCGTTGTTGCCGAGTCGGCTCTGCCAGTCGGCAGCGGTCAGCCCCGCCTTGGCGATGGCGTTGACATCGTAGGCGAGCGCCAGCGATACCACGTCGGCCTCCAGTCCATCCACCACGGCGCGGGCCTGTTTGCCGGAACCACCGTGAGACTGGCTCACCACCACGTCGTCACCGGTTTTGGCCTTCCACTCCTTGGCAAAGGCGGCGTTGTACTCCTGAAACAGCTCGCGGGTCGGATCGTAAGAGACGTTGAGCAGGCGGATCTCGGCGGCATTGGCCTGACCAAATGCCAGCAGAGAGAGCAGGGTCAGGGCGGTCATTCGCAGTTTCATGGTGAACCTCCATATCGTTGGGTTGAGAACAGCATGCCGTGGAGTTGTTATGCCCAGAAGAAAGAAATAACTCTTTGCTTATCTCTTTTGCTCATATCAGCTCAGCCACCCGCACCGGGAGTCGGACGCAGACTCTGTGAGCCATGCCCCTCTGCCTCCTTACGTCCTGTGCCATCATGGGAACAAGGCAGGCAGATGACGAAAAGGAAGTCGTTATGTGGATCAATGCAGAACCGGTCAACGGTGCCCTGGTCTCGCTGGCCATCGGCCTTATCATTGGACTTGAGCGGGGCTGGCAGGTGCGCCAGCTGGGGGACAACCAGCGCATCGCCGGGATGCGGACCTATGGTCTCATCGGCCTGCTCGGCGGGGTGTGCGGTTTGCTACTGCCCACCCTGGGCCCCTGGCTGCCGCTGCTCGGCCTGCTGGCGGTGGTGATCGGCTGCGGCCTCTCGGTCTGGCTGGCCCAGCGCTGGCAAGGGGAGTTTGGCCTCACCAGCTCGGTAGCTATGCTGCTCACCTATTTGCTGGGGCTGATGTCGGTGCTGCTGAGCCCGAGCGAAGCGGTGGCCTGCGCCGTGCTGGCCGCCCTGTTGATGGGCTTGAAGGGGCAGATCCAGCAGGGGATGCTGTTTCTGAGCGAAACCGAATTCCACGCCACCCTGCGCTTTCTGCTTATCTCGCTGGTGCTGCTGCCGGTGCTGCCCAACGAGGAGATGGGGCCCCTCGATGCCTTCAACCCCTTCAAGATATGGCTGATGGTGGTGGTGATCGCCGGCATCTCGTTTTGTGGCCACTTCGCGGTGCGGCTGCTCGGCACCCGCGCCGGACTGGTGCTCACCAGCATACTGGCGGGATTGGCCTCCTCCACCGCCCTCACCCTGCAGTTCGCCCGCCTAAACAAGGAGCAGGGCGGGCTGGAGCGGCTGCTGGCCACCGGTATCCTGCTGGCAGGGGCCACCATGTGGCTGCGGCTGCTGGTGCTGGTGCTGCTCATTCACAGCGAGCTGGCGATGCGCCTCGTCGCCCCCCTGCTGCTGCTGGCCACCACCGTCTACGGCTTCGCCTTCTGGTTCTGGCGCCAACGCGAAGAGCTGACCGACGGCCCGGTAAAACCGGAAACCAGCAACCCGCTCGATCTGGCCACCGCCATCAAGTTCGGCCTGCTGCTGGCACTGATCGGCTTTATGGCCACACTGTTGCAGAGCAAGGTGGGCAACTCGGGGGTCTACCTGCTGGCGCTGGTGTCGGGGATCACCGATGTGGACGCCATCACGCTGTCGCTCTCCCAGCTCTCCCACAAGGAGCTGGCACTGGAGGTCGCCGCTCGCGGCATCCTGCTGGCCGGTTTGATCAACTCGCTGGTGAAGGGGTTGCTTGCCCTCGGCATCGGCGGTCGCAGTCTGGGGCTGCGGGTGCTGCTCCCCTACTTCGTCTCGGCCCTGCTGATCCTGCCCCTCCTCTGGCCAGCAGGATGACCGGGATCACCTGCAACGAGTGACAGACTGACGGCGCCCCTGACAGTCACGTATACTGCCTGCTCTTGCAGCATGAGGAGGTAGCAATGGCGAGCGACTGGGACAAGGTACTGGCAGGCGGGGCACTGGATAGCCAGAGCGAGGAGATAGCCAACGACCGGATCCGCGGTCAGGCGCTGCTGGCCCGGCTCAATGGTTCACCTGCAGGCGATGGCCCTCTGCGCCAGCAGATCTGCCGCGAGCTCTTTGGCCACTGCCCCGACTCCTGCTGGATCAGCACGCCGTTCACCTGCGAGTTTGGTCGCAACATTCATATCGGCGAGAAGACCTTCTTCAACTTCAACATCACCGTTCTCGACGTGGGTGAAGTGCACATCGGCAGCCATGTGCTGCTGGCCCCCAACGTGCAGATCTACACCGCCACCCACACCATGAACTATCTGGAGCGACGCAACTGGACCGCCTACAACAAGCCGGTGCGGATCGGCGATGACTGCTGGATCGGCGGTGGTGCCATCATCTGCCCCGGCGTCACCATAGGGCCTCGCTCTATCATTGGCGCCGGCGCCGTGGTCACCCGCGACATCCCGGCCGACTCGGTGGCGGTGGGCAATCCGGCCAAGGTGATCCGCAAACTCAAGCAGGATGAGGAGCGCTGCTGGGAGCTGGCCCAGTGATGGCGCTGGCACTGCTGCCACTGGGCGCCGCCCTCTGGCTCGGCCTCGGCGAGCAGCAGTGGTGGCCGCTGGCCGTGTTGCTCTTCATGAGCCTGCTCACGGTAGTCGCCTACGCCTGGGACAAGCGGCAGGCGGTGCGCGGTGAATGGCGCATTCCCGAATCTCGCCTGCACCTGCTGGAGCTGTGCGGCGGCTGGCCGGGGGCACTGGTGGCCCGCCAGTGGCTGCGTCACAAGACCCAGAAGCGCAGCTACCGGCTGGTCTTCTGGTTTATCGTGCTGCTGCACCTCACCCTGTGGGCGCTCTGGGTCGGGCGGCCACTCTGGCAGCAATAGCCAACTGCATCACAAAGGCGAAACGGGACCCATTGCGGCCAATTGGCGGCTGTGAGAAAACAGAACAGATCCCATCAGCGTTTTCGCCGTTTATAGACGACAAGGAGTCGTGACATGACCATGTGGACAGGCATAGTCCTGATCGTATTTATCAGCCTATTGTTCGGATACCTCGGCAAGCGAGCCCGCTACCAGATGGGGGATGCACGCATCACCGACCGCCTCGGCAAGCAGGATATGATCATCAGAGAATTGCAGGAGCGGATCGCCAATCTGGAGGCGATCGTCATCGAAGAGGAGAAGCGGCGCCCGTTTCGGGAGCTGTGATTTTTCGCCATCAGGCGTCAGATAACCAAAATTCAAATCAAAGAAAGAGGGCTGCATGATGCAGCCCTCTCTTGTTTGAACTGCTTCAGATTGCCAGCGGCAGCAACTCGGCATAGTCGCGGATCGCCGGAAAAGCGGTAATGCTCTGCTCCGGCTTGCAGCTATCCGGATTCTGGATCGCCAGCTGATAGCCGATACCATAGTCGGCGGCAGCCCGCAGGATCCGCTCGCTATCATCCACAAACAGGGTGCGGGCCGGATCGAACGCCAGCCGCTCGGCCAGTGCCTGCCAGCAGTGCTGGCTCTCCTTCGACCAGCCCAGTTCGTGGGTACTCACCATCAGATCCAGATGGTCGCTCAGCCCCAGCTGCGCATCCTTCACCGACAGGCTGGCGGGGTGGGCATTGGTGAAAAGCACCAGCTGTTTGCCCGCGGCGCGCAGCGCGGCCAGAAAGGGGATGGCGTGGGGACGCCACTGGATCTTCGCCAGCAGCTCCTGCTTGAGGGCCCGAATGTCGAGCCCCAGGGTCTCGCTCCAGTAATCCACGCAGTACCAGTTCAGGGTGCCGTTGACGGCGTGATAGTGGACGTCGATCTGCGCTTTGGCTTCATCCAGCGGCAGGCCGAGCCGCTCGGCGTAACGCTCCGGCACCAGCTGCTGCCAGAGGTGGTTGTCAAAATGCAGATCGATCAGGGTACCATCCATATCGAGCAAGACGGTATCAATCTGGTGCCAAGGCAAGGTGGTGGAGCGGGAGTGTGGCATCGGGCCTCTTGAGCGCGGATCTCGGAAAACGGGGCGGCAGTATAACGGATTTTTCCTCCCCCTTTGCCATCCCTGGCCCGTGGTGTTCGGTGTGAGAGTCGTTTACTCTTGAAGCACGATTTTTTAACGAGCCGTCACCCCTGATGAGTGAGCACCACAAAAGCCCCCCCGAACAGATTTCGATCGACCAACTGGATCATCCCAAGAGCAAGCCGGAGATCCTCAAGGCCGATATCGTGGCCGAGAGCCGACTGTTCAAGGTGGAATCGCTACACCTCAAGTTCTCCAACGGCGAAGAGCGGGTCTACGAGCGGATGCGCGGCGGCAATCGTGGCGCCGTCATGGTGGTGCCGCTGTTCGATGCCCACACCCTGCTGCTGGTGCGCGAATATGCCGCCGGCACCCACTCCTACGAGCTGGGCTTTCCCAAGGGGCTGATCGACCCGGGCGAAGATGCCTTCGAGGCGGGCAACCGGGAACTGATGGAGGAGGCGGGCTTTGGCGCCAACAGCCTGACCCTGCTCAAACAGGTGTCGCTGGCGCCCGGTTACTTCTCCAGCCGGATGGACATTTTGCTGGCGCGGGATCTCTTCCCCGAGCAGCGGATCGGCGACGAGCCCGAACCGCTGGAAGTGATCCCCTGGCCGCTGAACCGGATCGACGAATTGCTAGCGCGACCCGACTTCACCGAGTCGCGCAGCATCAGTGCCCTGCTCCTGGCCCAAAAGTGGCTGGCGGAGCAGGCAGAGTAGCCCGCAGACGGGCAGTTAACAGACAGAGGATAACGAGATGCAGGAGTTGTTGGCCTGGGTGCCGGGGGTCAAGGAGATTGCCCGCGAAGCCGGAAGGATCCTTCACGACATCTATCATGGCGGTCAGTTCGAGCGTCAGCTGAAGGAGGATGCCACTCCGGTCACCAGTGCCGATCTTGCTGCCGATGCCTACCTCAAACAGGCGCTGTCGGCGCTCACTCCCCATGTGCCGGTGCTGACCGA
This sequence comes from Aeromonas sp. 600948, assembly GCF_049174875.1. Classification (NCBI taxonomy): domain Bacteria; kingdom Pseudomonadati; phylum Pseudomonadota; class Gammaproteobacteria; order Aeromonadales; family Aeromonadaceae; genus Aeromonas; species Aeromonas sp. 600948. The sequence goes on along the minus strand of NZ_JAAKTY010000008.1, from coordinate 16,245 downwards.
AGAGGCGGCCGACATCCCCTTCAGCCAACGATCCAACTGGCGGCAGTACTGGCTGGTGGATCCCCTCGACGGCACTGGCGAATTTATTGCGGGCAGCGGCGACTTCGCCACCCTGATCGCCCTGGTGCGGGACAATGTGCCGGTGCTCGGGGTCATCTACGCCCCCGAGTCCAACGTGCTCTACTGGGCGGTGCGCGGCTACGGCGCCTTCAAGGAGGTGAATGGCGAGGTACTGCCCATCAGCGCTATGCATCACGAGCATGACCAGCCCGACTCGCTGGTAGTAGCCATCAGCCGCCGCCAGAAGCTGGAGAACCTCACCCGCCGCCTCAACCCGGCCATCAACTACGAGCTGATCCCGCTTGGCTCCAGCTCCCTCAAATCCTGTCTGGTGGCGGAAGGGGCTGCCGATTGCTACGTACGACTAGGCCCCACCGGCGAGTGGGACACCGCCGCCGCCCAGTGCATCGTCGAGGCAGCCGGTGGCCGTATCCTCAGCCTGGCGTTGCAGCCACTCAGTTACAACGAAACCGAGTCGCTGGAGAACCCTGACTTTATCGTGATGGGGGATCCGGATCTCGCCTGGGGCAACATTCTGGCCCACTAGGCGGATAGCGATGTCATCACACCAGACAAGCAGGCGGCCCGATGGCCGCCTGCTTTTTCAGGGAAGTTGCCCCGGGTGATGGCCGGTGTGATCCGCTGGTCAAGGCGCTCTTGAACAGCGTGATACGCTGGCAAAGAAGCGAAATGATAGTGAAACATCACAATTGGTCGGCGAGAAATGGTGCGATTTTTCACGTAATTCTGAAAACACCTTATTAGCCAAAATAAAAAAATGATCGCAGATAAAAATTTGGTTTTATATTTCACAAAAATCACCATTGTCAGTTTTGTTGCATTCTGTGACCAAGATTCCATTCCCAATCTCGCTGGCTAAACCCCGCAATGGCAGTGATATGTTTCAGCCCCGCTTTTTGAGAATTAAATCCCGATAAACCACAATTAACTCAGATTAAAACACTGACAAAAAGTGAATTAGTAATGAGTTTATCTGTAGAGGCTACCAAGGAGCTATCCGGTTCCTGCTCCACCACAGCCAGCATCACCCGCTGGCGCCGTCACGACACCCACTGGGTTATCAGCCTGTTTGGCACCGCCGTTGGCGCCGGTATCCTGTTCCTGCCCATCAATCTGGGTCTGGGCGGCATCTGGCCTCTCGTCATCGTCGCGGTACTGGCAGGCCCCATGACCTTCCTCGCCCACCGCGGGCTGGCGCGCTTCGTGCTCTCCTCGTCACGCCCCCACGCCGACTTCACCGAAGTGGCGGAGGAGCACTTCGGCAAGATGGCCGGTCGCCTCATCTCGGCGCTCTACTTCCTCTCCATCTTCCCGATCCTGCTCATCTACGGGGTCGGACTGACCAACACGGTGGAGAGCTTTATGGTCAACCAGCTCGGCATGGCGACCCCGGATCGGGTGATGCTCTCCGGCGTGCTGGTATTCGCCATGATCGCCGTGATGCTGGCGGGTGAGAAAGCGATGCTGCGCGCCTTCGCCTTTATGGTCTATCCGCTGGCGGCCATTCTGGCGGCCCTCTCCTGCTACCTGATCCCTCAGTGGCAGTGGCCGGAAGTGACCGCGTTTGAAGGAGTCAGCTTCCTCAACACCGTCTGGCTGGCGCTGCCGGTCACCGTGTTCGCCTTCAGCCACGCCGCCGCCATCTCCGGCTTTGCCAACGTGCAGCGCCGTGAATATGGCGAGCAGGCGGAAGCCAAGAGCGGCCTGATCCTGCGCAACACCACAGTGATGCTGTTGGGCTTCGTGCTGTTCTTCGTCTTCTCCTGCGTGCTGAGCCTCTCGCCAGCCCAGCTGGCTGAAGCCAAGGCCCAAAACGTCTCTGTGCTCTCCTATCTCGCCAACATCACTGACAACCCGGTGATTGTGACTCTGGGGCCGCTCATCGCCTTTATCGCCATCAGCTCCTCCTTCCTCGGCCACTTCCTCGGTGCCCGTGAAAGCCTGAAAAGCCTGATCGCCAAGCCTACCGGCCTGCCGTTGGCCAAGGCAGACAAACTGGGTATCGCCCTGATGTTCTTCGCCATCTGGGGTGCCGCAGTCATCAACCCGGGCATTCTGGGGCTGATGGAGACCCTCTCCGGCCCGGTTATCGCCATGATCCTGTTCATCATGCCGGTGATTGCCATCTACAAGGTGGAGGCGCTGGCCCGCTTCCGTCACGGCTGGACCAACTGCTTTATCCTGCTGACCGGGTCGCTGGCGGTATCGGCGCTGATCTTCAGCCTGTTGAAGTAACGACTCGCAGCAGAAAACAAAAAAGAGAGGCGACCCCGGGGTCGCCTCTCTTGTCTCTGTTCGGGCGTGAACTCAGCCCAGCTTGGCGCCGTTCTCCACCGCCCGCTCGGGAATGGCCATCACCACGGCGCCATCCGGCCGGTAGAAACCGGTCAGCAGAAACTCCGACTGAAACGGGCCAATCTGTTTGGTCGGGAAGTTGACTACGGCGATGATCTGGCGGCCCACCAGCTGCTCTGGCTGGTAGAGGGCGGTGATCTGGGCACTGCTCTTGCGAACCCCCAGTTCAGGGCCAAAATCCGCCCACACCTTGTAGGCCGGTTTACGCGCCTCGGGGAACGGCTCGACCCGCACCAGGGTGCCCACCCGGAGCTCCACCACCTCGAAATCCTGCCAGCTAATCGTCTCCATTTCTGCTCCTGTTTATCGTGCACCTTGCATGACCCGCAGCATGGCCCAAAGAGAGCATCTCGTCTTCGGCGATCAGCCGTTTCGTTGCGGCAGGCGGCCGTTTTGCTGGCGCCAGAGGGACGGAGTGAGCCCGGTCTCACTCAGGAAGCGCTCGCCGAAAGCCCCCTGATTCTGGTAACCGCAGCGGCTGGCAATCTCCCCAACGGGCAGTTGCGTACCGGCAAGCAGGGTACGCGCCAGCGCCATGCGTCGACTGCGAATGTAGTGGGAGACGCTTACCCCCAGCTGCTGGCGAAAGGCGAGCTTGAACTGGCTCTGGCCAAGGCAGGCGATGGTGGCGAGTTGCTGATTGGTCAGCGGGGCGGCGAGGTTGGCATCGATATGGCGCTGCACCTTGAGGATGCGAGCGGCAAGGCGTGGAATGGCTGCTCTCTGCATCCCCTGCCCTTCCGCCAGCAGGGAGAGCCACACCTGCGCCATGCCCGCCACCTGCCGCCCTTCGGCCACCATGCGGTGCAGAAAAGCGAGGTAGTGGCGCTGGGGCTCATCCAGCTCGATAAAGGGGCAGGCCGCCAGATCCCCGGGTAGCCAGTCGCTCTCCTGCACCAGAAACGAAAGCGCGGGATCGGCGGCGTAGTCGTGCCGCTCGCCGGGAGCGATGATGCAGGCAGAACCGGGGGCAAGTCTGCGCCCCCGGCCCTGCACCTCGATCTCGAGGGGGCCGTCGAGGGGGATCACCAGCTGGGCAAAGTCGTGGCTATGGCTGCAGACGTGGTGGTGATAGTGGCGCAGGCTGAAGCGGGACATGGCAGATAGCAATGACGCGGCCAGGGCCGCGTCATTGGGGGTTATTCCTTGTCGAAATCTTCGATCTCTTTGCCCAGCGCTTCCATGATGGCACGCGCTTCGGCAGGGACGCTGTCTGGTTGATCCTTGCGCAAATCTTCGTCGCAAGGGAGCGGCTGGCCGGTGAAAGCGTGCAGGAAGGCTTCACAGAGCAGCTCGCTGTTGGTCGCATGACGCAGGTTATTCACCTGACGGCGGGTGCGCTCATCGGTCAACACTTTCAACACCTTGAGCGGGATCGAGACGGTAATCTTCTTGACCTGTTCGCTCTTCTTACCGTGTTCCGCGTAGGGGCTGACGTAGTCGCCGTTCCACTCTGTTCCCATGACTCACCTGTTCTCATTTAGCCGTGAGCGCGGATTTTAACCCTTAAGGAAATTAATGGCAATCCAACAGCAAAGCCATTTAGACGTCTGGAAGTGTTGACGGCTTTTTTAAGCTGGCGTAGTGTGGTTCATCATGATGCCAGCATTGGCACGATTGCGTGTGGCAAAAGCAGCGTGGCAGGAAGAGCGGCCACCGTCCAGAGAGATCAAGGAGAGAAACATGACCCACAAGGCCACCCTGGCGGTTCGCACCGGGATTGAGACAGACCAGCAACACGGTGCAGTGGTGCCGCCTATCTACCTCTCCAGCAACTACACCTTTGCCGACTTTGGCGAACCCCGTCAATACGATTATGCCCGTTCCGGCAACCCGACCCGCACCAATCTGGCGGACGCGCTGGCGGCACTGGAAGGGGGCGCTGGCGCCGTGGTCACCGGCACCGGCATGGGTGCTATCCATCTGGTCACCACCGCCCTGCTCAAGGCTGGGGATCTGCTGATTGCCCCTCACGACTGCTACGGCGGTACCTGGCGCCTGTTCGAGTATCTGGCGACCAAGGGCCACTACCGGGTGCAGTTTGTCGATCAGGGGGATGAGGCCGCACTGGCCGCCGCTCTGGCCCAGAAGCCTGCGCTGGTATGGGTCGAGACCCCTTCCAACCCGTTGCTGCGGGTGGTGGATATCAGCGCCATTGCCAGCGCAGCTCATGAGGTGGGTGCACAGGTAGTGGTGGACAACACCTTCCTCTCCCCCCTGCTGCAACAGCCGCTGGCACTTGGTGCCGATGTGGTGGTGCACTCCACCACCAAGTACATCAACGGTCACTCAGACGTGGTGGGGGGGGGGGCGATTGCCAAGGAGGCCGCACTGGCCGAGTCGCTGGTGTGGTGGGCCAACTGTCTGGGGCTCACCTCCGGGGCGTTCGACTCCTACCTCACCCTGCGCGGCCTGCGCACTCTGGCCCCCAGATTGCGCACCCATCAGGAGAACACCGATCGCATCCTCGCCTTCCTGCAACAGCAGCCACTGGTGAAACGCATCTATCACCCCAGCCTGCCGAGCCATCCGGGCCACGATATTGCGCGCCGTCAACAGTCCGGCTTCGGCGCCATGCTAAGTTTTGAACTCGATTGCAGCGAGGCAGGCATTCGCGCCTTCCTCGCGGCCCTCACCCTCTTCTCGGTGGCCGAGTCCCTCGGCGGGGTGGAGAGTCTGGTGGCCCATCCGGCCAGCATGACCCACAGGGCCATGACCCCGGCGGCGCAGCAAGCAGCAGGCATCAGCGCCCAACTGCTGCGGTTGTCGGTCGGTATTGAACACGGTGAAGACCTGGTGGCCGATCTGGCTCAGGCTTTTGAACAGGCGCAGCAGGCAGAACAGGTAGCGAAGTAATGGAACAGCAGCAACAAGGAGAGATCGCGGTGGCCACAGAAGCAGGATTGAAGCGGCGTCACGTCCACAAATTTGGTGGCAGCAGTCTGGCGGATCCGGTCTGTTATCGCCGGGTCGCCAGTATCGTTGAACAACAGGTGGGCGGGGATGAACTGATCGTGGTCTCCGCCGCCGGCAAGACCACCAACCGGCTGATCCAGCTGGTGGAGCTGGCCGAAGCGGGGGACGAAGCCGCCGGTGAAGCCATCTCTGCCCTGCAGGCCTATCAGCAGAGTCTGATCGACGGCCTGCTGGAGGGTGAACTGCAGCTCGATCTGAGCAAGCAGCTGGCCGACGACATGCAACTGATAGCCAAAACGCTGGAGGGACAGTTTGATCGCTTCGCCCGCAACGGCCTGCTCGCCTTTGGCGAAGTGTGGTCGGCGCGCCTGCTGGCAGCCCTGCTCACCAGCCGCGGCGACAAGGCCATCTGGCTCGATGCCCGCAGTTTCCTGCGCGCCGAGGATGGCGCTCTAGTCAAGGTGGATACCGCGCTTTCCAGCGAGCTGCTCAAGGCGCGACTGGCGGAGCATGCCGGTCGCATCGTGGTAACCGGCTTTATCGCCGCCGACATGGAGGGGCGCTCCCTGCTGCTCGGTCGCAATGGATCCGACTACAGCGCCAGCCTGTTGGCCCTGCTGGCGGACGGCGAATCCACCACCATCTGGAGCGATGTGGCCGGGGTCTATAGCGCCGACCCGCGTCGGGTGAAAGAAGCGCGTCTGCTGGAGCGCCTGAGCCTCGCCGAAGCCAACGAGCTGGCCCGCCTTGGCTCCTCGGTGCTGCACTCGCGCACCCTGCAACCGGTGGCCGACAGCCGCCAACGCCTCACCCTGCGCTGCAGCTACAACCCGGACGAGGGCTGTACCCATATCCTGCGCCGCGCCCCCCGCTCCGGCGGCGCCCGCATCGTCTCCTCGGTGGATCAGATCGCCCTCATCGAGCTGAAGGTGCTGCCACAGACCAACTATGAGCAGACTGTGGCCACCATCGAGGCCCATCTGGCTCGTCACCGTCTCAACCCGCTCACCCTGCAGCGCCAGCCGGATCGCCGGATCCTGCGCCTCGCCTACACCCTTGAGGTAGCACAGGGCGCCTTCGAGCTGCTGCGCGACTTCCAGCTGCAAGGGAGCTTCACCGGCCTCATCCAGAAAGAGGGGTACAGTCTGGTGGCGCTGGTCGGCGCCGGTGTCACCGACAACGCGGAGCAGTGTCACCGCTTCTATCAGCTGCTGGCAGATCAACCGCTGGAGTTCGTCCAGGTGGCCCGAGATGGCCTGAGTCTGGTGGCCGTGCTGCGTCAGGTAGTGCTGGAGCCGCTGCTCATCGCCCTGCACAGCGCCCTCTTCAGCCGCCCGACCCGGGTCGGACTGGTGGTGTTCGGCAAGGGCAATATCGGCGGCCACTGGCTCAGCCTCTACGCCCGTGAAAAGGCACGGCTGGAACATGAGCTCAATCTGGCGCTCACCCTCTACGGCGTGTTCAGCTCGGAAGGGGGCCTGCTCGATGAAGAGGGGCTCAACCCCCTCAAGGTACAGGACAACTTCAACCCCAAGCCGCTGATCTGGCCGGAGTTGCTCTCCCAGCTTGAGCAGCACGGCTTCGATGCGCTGATTGCGCTGGACATGACCGCCAGCGAAACGGTGAGCCGCTACTATCCGGATTTTGCCCAGCTCGGCATTCATATCATCGCCGCCAACAAGTTTGCCGGCGCCGCCGACAGCGAGTTCTACCAGCGCATCAAGCAGACCTGCCGTGACCATCAGGTGCAGTGGCGCTACAACGCCACCGTGGGCGCCGGGCTGCCAATCCAGTCCAGCATCCAGATGCTGCGTCAGAGCGGCGACCGCATTCAGGGGGTCTCCGGCATCTTCTCCGGCACCCTCTCCTGGCTGTTCCAGCAGTATGACGGCACTCGCCCCTTCTCCGAGCTGGTGGACGAAGCATGGCAACACGGCCTGACCGAGCCGGATCCCCGCGAGGATCTCTCCGGTCAGGATGTACGGCGCAAGCTGCTTATTCTGGCGCGGGAAGCAGGCTTTGAGCTCGACTCCGCCGATATCGAGCTGGAGAATCTGGTGCCCGTCCCGCTGCGCAAGGTGACCGCCGATCAGTTCATGGACAGACTGAAAGAGCTGGATGGCCCGATCCAGACCGCCTTCGAAGGGGCCAAGCGCCTCGGCAAGGTGCTGCGCTACGTGGCCCGCTTCGAGCATGACGGCAAGGCGCGGGTCGGACTGGAGGCGCTGGAGCCCCACCACCCGTTTGCCAACCTGTTGCCGTGCGACAACATTTTCGCCATCGAGAGCGACAGCTACCGCACCAACCCGTTGGTGATCCAGGGGCCGGGGGCGGGTCGGGAAGTGACCGCCGCCGCTATCCAGTACGATCTGTGGCAAATCTGCGCCAGCCTCTAAAGCAGATTGCAAAGGGAGCTGCACCTCTCTCCCGCGCACAATAAAAAAGCCCGAGTCGATGACTCGGGCTTTTTGCTGAATGCCGCTTCGATTAGGAGAAGCAGGCCTGCAGCACGTAGAAGATCGCGATAGCCAGAATGGCACCAGCAGGCAGGGTGATGATCCAGGAGACCACGATGTTGCGCAGAACACCCAGATTCAACGCCGCAATACCGCGCGCCAGGCCAACCCCCATCACAGCACCGACCAAGGTCTGGGTGGTAGAGATGGGCAGACCGGTACCGGAGGCAATCACCACGGTCGCGGCAGTGGCCAGCTGGGCAGCAAAACCACGGCTCGGGGTCAGGTGAGTGATGCCGGTACCGACCGTCGCCATCACCTTCTCGCCCATGGTCGCCAGACCGATCACGATACCGATACCGCCGAGGGGCAGGATCCACCAGGCAATGGCAGCCTGACTGGAAATCTCGCCACCGGAAGCCACGATAGAGGCCACCGCAGAGAGCGGGCCAATGGCGTTGGCCACGTCGTTGGAGCCGTGGGCAAAGGCCATGGCACAGGCGGTGATCACCATCAGGATGCCAAACACCTTCTCCACGTTGGCGAAGTGCATCTTGCTGTCATCCTGCGGGTTGTACTTCTGGCCGCGAATGTAGATCCAGCCGGCAAACGCCACTGCGATGGAGATGGCGATGGAAAGCAGAATGCCCTCACCATCGCTCAGGTGCAGACCGACGTGGGTCAGCCCCTTCTTGATGGTCACCAGACAGATAACCAGCGCAGTCAGGAACATGTAGAACGGCACATAGCGCTTGGCGTTGTTCAGGGGATCATCGGTGTTGAAGATAAGCTTCTGCACGCTGATGAACATGAAGTAGGCGATGACACCTGAGATGGCCGGGGTGATGACCCAGGAGCCAACGATGCCGCCAAACTTGCTCCACTGCACCGCTTCCGGGCCAATGCTCACCACAGCGAAACCGACGATGGCGCCGATGATGGAGTGAGTGGTGGAGACAGGCCAGCCGAAGTAGGAGGCGAGGATCAACCAGGCGCCCGCCGCCAGCAGGGAGGCGATCATGCCGAGCACCAGCAGGTCCGGGCTATCGACAAACGCATTGCTGTCGATGATGCCGTTACGGATGGTGGCCGTCACTTCGCCACCGGCCAGATAGGCACCGGCAAATTCGAAGATCATGGCAATGATGATCGCCTGACGAATGGTCAGGGATTTGGTGCCGACCGATGTGCCCATGGCGTTGGCCACGTCATTCGCGCCAATACCCCAAGCCATCAAAAAGCCGAACAAGGCCGCCACGAGCACCAGAGTGGTGCCGTAATTCGCGATAATGTCCATTAGTAGTGTTTACCCAGTCAGTCGATTACGAACGAGCCAGCATCAGTTCCAGACGGGCGCCTACGCGCTCGGCCTGATCTGCCAGGTCACCTACCCATTCGAGGATCTTGTAAAGGAACATCACATCGATCGGATTGTAATTGTGCTCAACCGCTTGCAGCTGTTGGCGCAGTCCGATCTGCATGGTGTCTGTATCGTCCTCGATCAGATCCAGCTGATGGATCATCTCGGCAACCATTTCCACTTCCCGTCCTTTGAAGCCGGTCTCGAGCAGCTCGTCGAGCTCCCCGATCGCTTTCTCGGCCTGAGCGGTCGCATCAATACAACGTTTGAGGTAAGCCATGAAATCCGTCCGCATTTCGGCGGGGAACTCCATGCGACGGCCAAGCATGCGGCCGGAGATATCCTTGGCACGGTTGGCAATCTTGTCTTGCTGGGTCAACAGCTCCAGCAGGTCGGTACGTGCAACCGGCAGGAACAGGCCGCGAGGCAGTTTCAGACGGATTTCGCGCTTGAGGGTATCTGCCTCTTTTTCCAGTTGGGCGATCTGCTGCCGGATCTTCTCGGCATCTTCCCAACGGTCTTCGGCAACGGCGTCAAAGAAGGGAACCAACTGCTGGGAGCACTGGTGAACCTTGACGATATGCTTCTGCAGCGGCTTGATGGGGGACTTGGCAAAAAGCCCCAAAATAGTATTTACTGGCATGGCCAAACCTGTGTCGGTGAAAAAACACTCGATACGATTTTATGAGGCGCGCATGGTAACCGAACTGCGCCCTCAATTAAACCGCGAATTAATCTAGTCGTCTCGCGGGCATTATATCCCCGCGACCCGAATCCTGCCCCCCAAAGTTGCCTGCCAGCCCGGAATGACTATGCAAACTGAGATCGAGATAAAGTTTTTTGTCGCCCGCGACATTCAAGCCAAGTTATCCAACCTGCTGAATTCTCTTGAGATTAAAGAATCGTCACAACAGCAGCTCGGCAACGTCTATTTCGATACGCCGACCCTGGCTCTGCGCCAGCTGGAGATGGGGCTGCGCATTCGCCGCTGCAACGCCTTCGCCGAACAGACCATCAAATGCCGTGGCCAGGTGGTGGGCGGCCTGCACGCCAGACCCGAGTACAACACCCCCGTGAGCGGCGATCTGCCGACCCTCTCGGCCTTTCCCGATGAAATTTGGCCGACCCTGACCGAGCGTGACCACATTCAGCAGCAGCTGGTCGCCCAGTTTCGCACCGACTTCCTGCGCCGCCACTGGCTGATCGTCTTCGAGGGGGCCAAGATTGAGCTGGCCTGGGATCAGGGCGAGATAGTCGGCAGCCAAGGCAGCACCACCATCAACGAACTGGAACTGGAGCTCAAATCAGGCGCTACCGCGGCGCTGTTTGCGCTGGCCCAACGCCTCGCTAGGATCGGCGGGCTGCGCCTTGGCGCCCAATCCAAGGCCCAGCGCGGCTATCGACTGGCTGGTCTTGGCAAACCGCTGTCCCTGCAGGCGCTGGTCGAGCATGAAGGTATGGATGGCATAACGGGGGTAAGCGAGGGGCTGCGTCACTGGCAGCACCACGAGCAGCTCTGGCTGGAGCATCCTCAGGATAAAGGCATTCAACAGCAGGCACTCGCGGCCCTGTGCCAGGGGATCGATCTGGTCGCCCGCACTGCGGCCGCGCTGCCACAACCCGCACCTTGGCTGCCAGCTCTGACCAGCCTGCACGCCCATCTGCAAGCCCAATCGGACGAGCAAAACGAGTGGCCTGCCGAACTGGCCGATCTCTTCCTCTATCCGGCGTATGTCGAGTTGCAGCTGGCCATCGCCACATGGCTGCATCACGCAGCCTGAGCGTGGCCATACCGGTACTAAAGGTCGGAAATAAAGACCGGAAACAAAAGCCAAAAACAAAACGGGTGAGCCTTGGCTCACCCGTTTTGCATTACAGCAGGTTGAGCTGCTGCATGGCGCTGCGAATGCGCTCGCGGGTCGCTTCCGACAGTGGCATCACCGGCAGACGGCACTCCTCGCTGCAGAAACCGAGCAGAGAGGCGGCATACTTGGCACCGGCCGGGCTCGGCTCGGCAAACATCGCCTGATGGAGCGGAATCAGCTGGTCTTGCAGTTCACGCGCTTCTTGCCACTTGCCAGCCAGCGTGAGGTTCTGCACCTCGGCCACCAGCTTGGGGGCCACGTTGGCGGTCACCGAGATACAGCCCTGACCACCGCCGATGTTGTAGGCGACGGCAGTGGCATCTTCACCGGAGAGCCAGGCGAAGGGCTTTTTGATCAGCTGACGCTCGGTCCAGGGGCGGGCCAGATCGCCGGTGGCATCTTTCACCCCGGCAATGCGCGGCAGTTCGGCCAGACGGGCCAGAGTGGCGGGCTGCACATCGACAATGGCGCGCGGCGGGATGTTGTAGACAATGATCGGCTTGGCGGTGGCGTCGTGTACCGCCTTGAAGTGGTGGTAGAGCCCCTCCTGATTGGGACGGTTATAGTAACCAGCCACATGCAGGGTGGCATCGGCCCCCACCCGCTCTGCATGGAGGGTGTACTCGATGGCTTCGACCGGATTGTTGGAACCGGCCCCGGCAATCACCGGAATGCGACCAGCGACCTGCTTGACCACCAGCTCCACCACCCGGCAGTGCTCGTCGTGGGTCAGGGTCGGACTTTCCCCCGTGGTGCCCACCGGCACAATGCCGTGAGTGCCCTGTTCGATATGCCACTCCACCAGACGCAGCAGCGCCTCTTCATCCAGCTTTCCCTGTCGAAACGGGGTGATCAACGCAACGATTGAACCTTGAAACATGGGATCTCCTTCTCCTAAATGACGCGCATATGGCAATAAAAAACCCCGGTACGATGTGCGCAACCGGGGTTTGAAGCTTCTCAGGGATGAGAGGTTACGCGCGAACGTCGGCAGGCCCGAATTTCAGGCTTTTTTTGTGCTTTCGTTTCAACCCGTTGAACCGCATTTCGTCATCTCTGGTCAAAAAATGGTGTCTGGGCATATTTCGGGAACACGGCATAAATGTCAAGGCGAAAGGGGCTATGTATAATGGCCGCCCAAAATTGCGTGGAGAGACCCGATGAGCAGCCCAATCAGTGCCGTCAGCCAGATGCTGGAACGAAACCAAGCCCTCTTTGTCGGCAAGCGGCTACTTGTCTGCGGCGCGCTGGAGGATGACTACCCCCGCCAACTGGCGAGCCTGGCCCAGACCCTGACCGTATTTACCACCGATTACTGCTACTACCGCAGCCAGCAGGCCGCCCTCGGCGAGGCGATCCTGTTTGACCACCAGCTAGGTGGTGCCCCCCGCTTCGATGCCCTGTTGCTGCTGATGCCCAAGGCCAAGGCCGAGGCACAATATCTGCTGGCCATGATGACCCCCTTGCTGGAAGCGGGTGCCGATCTGTTCCTGGCCGGTGAAAACCGCGGCGGCATCAATGGCGCCGACAAGCTGCTGGCCCCCTATGGCGAAAAGCCGATAAAGCGCGATTCGGCGCGCCGCTGCTCGCTCTATCACGGTGAGCTGAGCAAGCCGGTTGAACCTTTCAATCTGGATAGCTGGTTTGGCCGCTATCAGTGCAAGGCGGGTGATACCGAGCTGACCGTGCTGGCGCTGCCCGGCGTCTTCAGCGCCGCCGAGCTGGATCTCGGCACCCAGATGCTGCTGGCCGCCGTGCCACCGATGAAGGGCGAGCTGCTCGATTTTGGCTGCGGCGCCGGGGTAATTGGGTCTGTGCTGGCCAAGCGCAATCCGGATCTGCGGGTCAACATGGTGGATATCAGCGCGCTGGCGCTCGAATCGAGCCGCCGCACCCTGGCGATCAACGGTCTGCAGGGCAAGGTCACCGCTTCCGATGTCTATTCGGATCTCTCCACCCGTTTCCAGCACATAGTCTCCAACCCGCCATTCCATGCGGGTCTCAAAACCTTCTATGCGGCGACCGAGCAGTTCCTGGCCAAGGCGCCGGAATTTTTGCTGCCAAATGGTTCGCTGACCATTGTTGCCAACGCCTTCTTGCGCTACCAGCCTATACTGGAGACACACTTCAAACGGACTGAAGTGATCAGCAGTGATGCCAAATTCAAGGTCTATCTGAGCAAAGTGTAATTAAGTGTAAGCAGTACAAGAAAACAGCTAGAGAGCCCCATACGGGATCTGGTAAGGTACTAAGAGCACGATAAAAACCACCCCTTTAGGGGTGTTTTTATACCGAGCTTTGAAAACCTTTTCATGTTGTTCATTCAGGGAGAGAAATACGATGGCTGGCATTTTGACCATGATCCTGGCTGGTGGCGAAGGTACTCGCCTGCAGCCTCTGACCACCACCCGCAGCAAGCCTTCCGTCCCCTTCGGTGGCAGCTACCGGCTGATCGATTTTGTCCTCAACAACTTCGTCAACGCAGACTTTCTACGCATCTATGTACTAACCCAATTCAAATCCCAGTCCCTCTATCTGCACATGAAGAAGGGGTGGAATATCGTCGGTATCACCGACCGCTTTATCGATCCCATCCCGGCCCAGATGCGGATGGGCAAACGCTGGTATGACGGCACCGCCGATGCCATCTACCAGAACCTCGGCTTTATCGAGCGGGCCGAACCGGATCACGTCTGCATCTTCGGCTCCGACCACATCTACAAGATGGATGTGAGCCAGATGGTCACTTTCCACAAACAAAAAAATGCTGCCATGACAGTCGCGGCCCTGCGCATGCCCATCGAAGAGGCGAGCGCCTTCGGGGTGATAGAGGTAGATACCGAAGGACGGATGATCGGCTTTCAGGAGAAACCGAAGCAGCCCAAGCACATTCCCGGCGATCCGACCCAGGCGCTGGTCTCCATGGGCAACTACATCTTCGAGACCGATGCCCTCTGCCGTGAGTTGAAGCGGGATGCCGCCGAGGAGAACTCCAGCCACGACTTTGGCAAGGATGTGATCCCGAGCCTCTACCCGCGCGCCCCCGTCTATGTCTATGACTACAGCACCAACGTCATCCCCGGCGAGAAACCGCACGTCTACTGGCGGGATGTGGGCACTCTCGACTCTTATTGGCAAGCGCACATGGACCTGGTGGCCGACAATCCCCCCTTCTCCCTCTATAACCGCAAGTGGCCACTGCACACCCACTATCCGGCGCTGCCACCAGCTACCTTCATCGACAGCGACGAGTGCAAGGTGAAGATAGCCAACTCCCTGATCTCCGCCGGTTGTTTCATTCAGGGCAGCCAGATCCAGCGCTCCATCCTCGGTTTCCGCTGCAATATTGGCCCCTGCAGCCACATCAGTGAGTCGGTGTTACTGGGGGATATCAAGATTGGTGAGGGGTGCTCCATCCGGCGCGCGATTATAGATAAAAATGTTGAAATTGCGCCCGGCACCGTTATCGGTGAAAATCTGGACCACGATAGAGAGCGATTTACCGTATCCGAAGGCGGTATCGTGGTGGTACCTAAGGGAGCAAGAGTTGGCTATTAACCCACTGAAAATCCTGTTTGTTGCCTCGGAAGTTGAGGGGCTGGTCAAGACCGGGGGCCTAGCGGATGTCGCCAGAGCCCTGCCGATGTACCTGGCCCAGAAGGGGCATGATGTCAGGATCATGCTCCCCTTCTACAAGACGATAAAGCGACGGGATGAGGCCAGACTGGTCGCTTCTCGCTGGTTGCCAACCCACCCCGGGCTGCCGGATATCGGTTATCGCATCTACCAGATGGAGCTGGATGGCGTCTGCGTCTATCTGCTCGATTGCCCGCAATATTTCGATCGTCCCCAGCTCTACGCCGAGAACAATCAGGCCTATCCGGATAATGGCGAGCGCTTTGCCTTCTTCTCTGCCGCGGCCCTCCATGCCTGCGAGCAGCTCGGCTTTGCCCCGGATATCGCCCACTGCAATGACTGGCACACCGGCCTGCTGCCACTGCTGCTGAAAACCCGTCACGCCCACAACCCCTTCTTCCAGCAGACTCGCAGCGTGATCAGCATTCACAATGCGGCGTTTCAGGGAGTATTCGGGCGGGAGCAGTTCTGGGCCATGCCCGAGATCGCCGACTACGAACGCCGCATCAACTACGACTACGGCCACGTCAATCTGCTCAAATGCGGGGTGCTCTACGCCGACAAGATCAATGCGGTCAGTCCCAACTATGCCCAGGAGCTGTTGACTCACCTCGGCGCCCACGGCATGGCGCATATCTTCCAGCAGCGGGCGGCAGATCTCTGCGGCATCCTCAACGGCTGCGACTACAAGGACTGGGATCCTGAGTTCGACGAATTCCTGCCTGCGACCTACAGCATCGACAACATGGCTGGCAAACAGATCTGCAAAGAGAGCCTGCAGCAGGAGGCGGGGCTGGCCGTGGCGGACTTGCCCATCTACGGCATGGTTTGCCGCCTGACCGAGCAGAAGGGCGTTCCCCTGCTGCTCCCTGCGCTGGAGAAATTCCTCCACCATCAGGTACAAGTGGTGATCGTCGGCTCTGGCGATCCTGCGCTCGCCACGCAACTGCAAACCATGGCCCGGGATTATCCGGGCAAGCTCGCCTTCATCAACACCTATGACGATCGGCTGGCTCATCTGGTCGAAGCCGGTGCCGACTTCTTCCTGATGCCCTCTCTGTTCGAGCCTTGCGGCCTCAACCAGATGTACAGTCTCGCCTATGGCACCCTGCCACTGGTGCGCGCCGTGGGGGGTCTGAAAGATACCGTGGTGGATTGGGATGCGGATCCCGAGCATGCTACCGGCTTCTGCTTCAACGATCCGACTGCCGCCATCCTGCTCGATACCATGCGCCGCAGCCTGCTCTATTTCCTGCAGGACAAGGAGCGTTTTGCCAAGGTGCAGCGCAATGCCATGAACACCCGCTTCAACTGGCCTGACTCGGTCACCCAGTATGAACGGATGTATCAGAACGCATTGGGCCGTTACTGAATGCCAGACGTCGGCTAATTGCTGAAGTTTTGTACCCTTGGCGCCACTTTGGGCGTCAACAGCGAAAAAAGTCCCCTTTGGCTGTTGACGCTCCCCCAAAACTCTATAGAATCCCCCTCCGCAGTGATGCGAAGGTGGCGGAATTGGTAGACGCGCTAGCTTCAGGTGTTAGTGTCCCACGGATGTGAGGGTTCGAGTCCCTCT
>NZ_JAAKTY010000007.1:0-166146 GCF_049174875.1 Aeromonas sp. 600948 | reverse complement strand
TCAGAAGTGAAACGCGGTAGCGCCGATGGTAGTGTGGCATTCGCCATGCGAGAGTAGGACACTGCCAGGCACCCAATTTCAAGATTACGCCCAGCGTGGTCTTTACCGGTTAGTGTGCTGATATGGCTCAGTCGGTAGAGCGCATCCTTGGTAAGGATGAGGTCCCCAGTTCGATTCTGGGTATCAGCACCATTTTCAAGTTAGTTTTAAAAGCTTTTGCCTGACGGCAATAGCGCCGTGGAACCACCTGATCCCATGCCGAACTCAGAAGTGAAACGCGGTAGCGCCGATGGTAGTGTGGCATTCGCCATGCGAGAGTAGGACACTGTCAGGCACCTATTTAGAAGAGGCCTCCCATCCGGGAGGCCTTTTTGCATTTCTGGGTTCCAAAAATCTGCACCGCCGCCGGCATTTTAGTAAAAGTGCTGGGCTATCAAGGGATTGCCCGTTACTCTTTAGCCGTTACCGATTAACACGTGATGCTGCCAGCGAGGTATTGATGGCTACGTTGAAGGAAATTGCACAGGAAGCGGGGGTTTCTCTCGCGACGGTATCCCGGGTACTGAACGAGGATCCCAGCCTGAGCGTCAAGGAAGAGACCAAGCAGCGGATCTTCGAGATTGCCGAACGGCTGGAGTACAAGACCAGCAGCGCCCGCAAGGGGGTACACAAGAGCAAGCTGCACTTTCTGGTGGTCTATGCCTATCCCCAGAGTACCGAGGTCAACGACCCTTACTATCTCGCCATCCGTTATGGTATCGAGACCCAGAGTGCCCGCCTCAATATCGAACTGACTCATCTCTACAACTGTGGTGAAGGGCGTGAATTGAGCGCCGTGGATGGCATTCTGGTGGTCGGTACCCTCACAGCCGAACGTCTGGCCCAGCTCAGGGCTTGTTCCAGCCAGCTGGTGTTTGTCGACTGCCGTTCACAGGGAGAATTCGACTCGGTCGATGTGGATCTCGCCCTGATCAGCCAGCAAGTGGTGGATTATTTTATCGCTCAGGGACACCAGCGCATCGGTTATATCGGTGGCCAGGATGAGAATCCGGATCTGCGCGAACTGGCCTTCCGGGATTATGGTCAGCGGCTGGGGGTGGTGCAGGAGAGCGATCTCTATCGTGGGGACTTCTCCAGCGCTTCCGGCTACCAGTTGGCGAAGGAGATGCTGGCAGGGGATTGGCCCAAGGCGCTGTTCGTCGCCTCCGACTCCATCGCCATCGGTGTGCTGCGTGCCATTCATGAGAAGGGACTGGCGATTCCCCAGCAGATCGAGCTTATCAGCGTCAACGATATCCCGACCGCCAAGTTCACCTTCCCGCCGCTCTCTACGGTGCGGATCCACTCCGAGTTGATGGGCTCCCAGGGGGTCAATTTGCTGGTTGAGCGGCTGCGAGACGAGCGGGATATTCCCCTTCGGGTGCTGGTACCGAGCAAGTTGACCCTGCGTGGCACCACTCGCTGATTTTAGTAAAACATTCTGCTTTTTAGTCGTGCCATCTTGCGGTGGTGCGACTCCTCTCCCAAGTAAACTTATTTCCCATATCATCCCGTGACGTCATATCGTATTGTTTTATAGTTGATTTTATTGCATTTCAGCCAACGGCTATCAACATCTATGCCACTCATCCATATCTTGCCCTCCTTTATCTCCCGCTTCTGATCTCGCTCACAAAACCATCTGTTCATTGTGATCAGGTTAAAACTTTACCAATCCAAATCTGATATTTAGTAAATGTTTATCTAGAGTTTACCCAGTTAACGTTGCCTTGTTCCGGGAGGACATGTGAATAACTGGGAAAACGTCCAATTCGTTGGTGAAAACAGGCTGGCCCCGCGTGCCTACTTCTTCTCTTATGCCGACCACGCGCTGGCGGCCACCATGCAGCGCGAGCTGAGCCGCCGTTTTCTGAGTCTTGGCGGCCAGTGGCAGTTCCACTACTTCGACCACCCCCTGCAGGTGCCGGAGGCCTTCTATCACAGCCCCATGAGCGAGTGGGGCCAGCTCACCGTGCCCAACATGTGGCAGATGGAAGGACATGGCCAGCTGCAGTACACCGACGAAGGTTTTCCCTTCCCCATCGATGTGCCCTTCGTGCCGACCAACAACCCCACCGGTGCCTATCAGCGCAGCTTCACGCTGAGCCCGGCCTGGGACGGCGAGCAGGTGATCATCAAGTTTGACGGGGTGGAGACCTACTTCGAGGTCTATGTGAACGGCCACTACGTCGGCTTCAGCAAGGGCAGCCGTCTCACCGCCGAGTTCGATATCAGTGCCTACGCCAAGGTTGGCGAGAACCTGCTGTCAGTGCGGGTGATGCAGTGGGCCGACTCCACCTATATCGAAGATCAGGACATGTGGTGGATGGCGGGGATCTTCCGCGACGTCTATCTGGTGGGCAAACCGGCCGCCCATGTGCAGGACTTCTTCATCCGCACCACGCTGGCCGATGACAATCAAAGCGCCACCCTGAGCTGCGATATCCAGCTGGAGAATCTTGGGGCGGCTACCCGTGATCACCGTCTGGTCTGGGCGCTGCTGGATCAGGGCAGCGAGATCGCCAGCGGCTCGCTCGATCATCTCGCCATCGACGGCAACTGTGACTGCCGCTTCACGCTGGATCTGGCCAACCCCCATCTGTGGAGTGCCGAAGACCCTTACCTCTATCAGCTGCAACTCTCCCTCTACAACGGTCAGGGTGAGCTGCTGGAGGTGATCCCGCAGCGGGTCGGGGTGCGTGAAATCAAGGTCAAAGATGGCCTCTTCTACGTCAACGGTCACTACCTCAAGCTGCACGGGGTGAACCGCCACGACAACGACCACCTCAAGAGCCGCGCGGTCGGCATGGACCGTGTTGAACGCGATATCGTGCTGATGAAGCAGCACAACCTCAACTCGGTACGCACCGCCCACTACCCGAACGACCCGCGCTTCTACGAGCTGTGCGACCAGTACGGTCTGTTCGTGATGGCGGAGACCGACGTGGAGACCCACGGTTTTGCCAACGTCGGCGATCTCAGCCGCATCACCGATGACCCCTTCTGGGAGCCGGTGTTCGTGGATCGCATCGAGCGCCACGTGCACGCCCAGAAGAACCACCCTTCCATCATCATCTGGTCGCTCGGCAACGAGTCCGGCTACGGCTGCAACATCAGAGCTATGTACCAGCGCTGCAAGGCGATCGACCCGACCCGGCTGGTGCACTACGAAGAGGATCGCGATGCTGAGGTGGTGGATGTGGTCAGTACCATGTATTCCCGCGTCTCCCAGATGAACTGCTTCGGCGAGTTCCCGATGGAGAAGCCGCGCATTATCTGCGAATACGCACACGCCATGGGCAACGGCCCGGGTGGCCTCAACGAATATCAGCAGGTGTTCGACCGTCATCCCCACATTCAGGGTCACTACATCTGGGAGTGGTGCGATCACGGCATTCTGGATCAGGACGAGCAGGGCCGCCCCGTTTACAAGTACGGTGGCGACTATGGCGACTACCCCAACAACTACAACTTCTGCATGGATGGCCTCATCTACCCGGATCAAACCCCGGGGCCGGGCCTGCGCGAATACAAGCAGGTGATCTGCCCGGTCAAGGTGCGGGCGCTGGATCTGGCGAGCGGCAAGCTGGAAGTGGAAAACCGCTACTGGTTCTCCACTCTCGACGATATCCGCCTGCTGGTCGAGGTGAAGGCCGAGGGCGAACTGCTGGCCAGCCAGCAAATCCGGCTGGAAGGGATTGCTCCCGGTGCCACCAATGAGCTGCAACTCGAACTGCCATCCTTCGATGGGCGGGAAACCTTCGTCCAGCTGCGGGTCATCAAGGCCAGTGCCACCCGTTACAGCGCGGCGGAGCACGAGCTGGGCCAGTACCAGTTCCAGCTGAAAGAGTCGACTCGCCAGCTGCGACCCTTTGCCAACCCCAACGCCACTCCGTTGCATATCGCCGACGAGCGCCTCGACCTGACCTTGAGCGGCAGCGGCTTTGACCTGCGCTTCTCGCGCCTCGACGGCAAGCTGGTGAGCTGGCAGCAGGATGGTATCGAGCTGATTGAGCGCTCGCCGCGCCTCACCTTCTTCAAGCCGATGATTGACAACCACAAGCAGGAGTACGAGAGCCTGTGGCACCCGAACCACCTGCAGATCATGCAGGAGCACTTCCGTACCCTGAGCTGGCGTCAGCTGGGTGACGCGGTCGAGGTGACGGTCGAGAGCCTGATCGCGCCGCCGGTGTTCGACTTCGGCATGCGCTGCCGCTACGTCTACACCCTGAGCCCGAACGGCCAGCTGCACGTGGCACTGTCCGGCCAGCCCTACGGCGGTTATGACGACATCATCCCCAAGATCGGCTTCGAGCTGGGCATTCGTCAGGATCTCGACCGGGTGCACTACTACGGCATGGGGCCGGGTGAAAACTATCAGGACAGCCGCCAGAGCAACTGGATCGACAGCTTCCAGAGCACAGTCGGCGAGATGTGGGAGCACTACCCCTTCCCGCAGGACAACGGCAACCGCCAGCAGGTGCGCTGGGCGACCCTGACCAACCGCCACGGCGCCGGTCTCTACGTGCGACCCGATGCCCCCATCAACCTGAGCGTCTGGCCCTACAGCTGGGAGCATATCCACGCGGCGCAGCACATCAACGAGCTGGAGCCCTGCGGTTATCTCACCCTCAATCTGGATCACAAGGTACTGGGGCTCGGCTCCAACTCCTGGGGCTCCGAGGTGCTGGACTCCTGGCGGGTGCGCTTCGAGCCATTCAGCTTCGGCCTGACCCTGCTGCCCATCGCCCGTGGCAACCTCAATCCGGCTGCGCTGGCCGGGCTCGATCTCACCATCAACGGCGGGAGGAACCTCGCATGATCACCCTGGACAACCTGACCCTGTTCAAAAACATCTACCGGGAGGGCAAGAAGTGGGGCCGCTGCGTGGAGGCCATCAACAACCTGCCGAACCTCAAGCCCGGTATCTGCCACTCCATCGGTGACTCCCTAACTTACCGCTTGCAGGAGGGGGCCAGCCCGGCCACCTCACTGTTCGAGGGGCAGCGCCGCTATTTCGACGTCCACTACTACCTGGAAGGGGAAGAGACGGTGGAGTGGGCTGCCAAGCCGGATCTGCGGGTCGAGCAGGCCTATGACGACACCACCGACCGCGAGTGGCTGGCAGGCGAGGTGCGCGAGCGCCAGAAAGTCGGCAACGGTCAGGTGGTGATCTTCGAGAACGACGAGGCTTACCGGTTTGTCGGCGACGGGCCGGTGCGCAAGGTGATCATCAAGGTCACCGTCGAAGGCGGCTACTTCAAGAACAAATAACAAGCCGCCGGTTCTGCACTGATAAAAGCCGGAAGGGCGGGGCACACCCTACAAACCATGCCCCGCCCTTTCGCTGAGATAACTACAGGTCTGGAGATGCCCCATGTCTGATTCCAAACGCAATACGATAGGCAAGTTTGGTCTGCTGTCGCTCACCTTCGCGGCGGTATTCAGCTTCAACAACGTCATCAACAACAACATCGAAATCGGTCTGGCCTCGGCCCCGATGTTCTTTCTGGCCACCATTTTCTACTTCATTCCGTTCTGCCTGATCATTGCGGAATTTGTGTCACTGAATAAGAACTCCGAAGCGGGGGTTTACGCCTGGGTGAAGAGCTCCCTCGGCGGTCGCTGGGCCTTTATCTCCGCCTACACCTACTGGTTCGTGAACCTCTTCTTCTTCACCTCGCTGCTGCCGCGGGTTATTGCCTACGCCTCCTATGCCTTCCTCGGCTACGAGTACATTCTCACCCCGGTGGCGACCACGGCATTGAGCATGGTGCTGTTCGCCTTTGCCACCTACGTCTCCACCAACGGCGCCAAGATGCTCGGCCCCATCACCTCGGTGACCTCGTCCCTGATGCTGCTGCTGACCCTCTCCTACATTCTGCTGGCGGGTGCGGCACTGGTGGGCGGCGTGCAACCGGCTGACCCCATCACGGTAGAGGCCATGATCCCCGATTTCAGCTGGGCGTTTCTGGGCATCACCACCTGGATCTTTATGGCGGCCGGTGGCGCCGAGTCGGTGGCGGTCTACGTCAATGACGTGAAAGGGGGCTCCAAATCCTTCGTGAAGGTGATCATCGTCGCCGGGATCTTTATCGGGGTGCTCTACTCCATCGCATCGCTGTTGATCAACGTCTTCGTCCACAGCGACACCCTGCAATATACCGGCGGCTCGGTGCAGGTGTTCGAGGGGCTGGCAGCCTACTTCGGTTTGCCTGAGATCCTGATGAACCGCTTCGTGGGTCTGGTCTCCTTCACCGCCATGTTTGGCTCCCTGCTGATGTGGACGGCGACCCCGGTGAAGATCTTCTTCTCCGAAATCCCGGCCGGCATCTTCGGCAAGAAGACGGTCGAGCTGAACGAGAATGGCGTGCCCGCCCGTGCAGCCTGGATCCAGTACCTCATCGTGCTGCCGCTGATGGTGATCCCGACCCTGGGCTCCAACACCGCGCAGGATCTGATGAACACCGTCATCAACATGACCGCTGCCGCTTCCATGCTGCCGCCGCTGTTCATCATGCTGGCCTACCTCAATCTGCGTCTGAAGCTCGATCACCTGCCGCGGGATTTCAGGATGGGTTCGCGTACCACCGGCATCGCCGTGGTCTCGGTGCTGATCGCCATCTTCTCGGTGGGCTTCCTCGCCTCCACCTTCCCGACCGGTGCCGACATCATGACCATCATCTTCTACAACGTCGGCGGGATCGTGATCTTCCTCGGCTTCGCCTGGTGGAAATACAACAGATACGAGGCCTCCCTCAGTGCCGAAGCGCGTGCCAAAGAGGCCCAGCCGGCGGCGCAGGTTGCCATGCAGACGCCATAGGCACTGAATTGAATCCCAATCAAATCGGGTGGCAGTTGGCCACCCGCAAACCGTTAAACCATAAAAGGAAAAGAGCATGAGCGAGACGATCGAGTTTGCCGAATTCAAACGGGTCGAGATGAAGGTGGGCAAGGTGCTGGAGGTGGTTCGTCACCCCGGGGCCGACAAACTCTACATCGTCCAGATCGACGTGGGTGGCGAGCGGCCGCTGCAGACCGTCACCAGTTTGGTGCCTTATTACAGCGAAGAGGAGCTGATGGGCAGCGAAGTGGTGGTACTGACCAACCTCAAGCCCACCAGGATGCGCGGTGAGCGTTCCGAGTGCATGTTGCTCTGCGCCGAGACCCCGGACGAGAGCCAAAGCGTGCTGCTGCAGCCGCGGGTGCCGATGGCGCCGGGCACCCCGATCGTCTGAATGGTATTGCGAGCCGGTGCGGGAGACGGCACCGGTTCAGCAACGAGGCCGCCCTCGCGGCCCGATCATAACAAGAGAGTAAAGCGCGGGGCCGACAGACCCTTGCCGAACACATCACAGAGTCACAGCGTTACCCGCAGGGAGCGCAAGTCCACTGGAGGACACCATGTCTGAATCCGTACGCGGCACCATAGGCAAGTTTGCCCTGTTGTCGATGACCTTTGCCGCCGTGTTCAACGTGCGCAACATCGTCAACAACAACATCGAGCTGGGGCTCAGCTCCGCCCCTATCTTCCTGCTGGCGACCATCGTCTACTTCATCCCGTTCGTCTTCATCATCGCCGAGTTCGTCTCGGCCAACAAAAACTCCGAGTCGGGGATGTACGACTGGCTGAAAAAGCCGCTCGGCACCCGGATGGCCTATCTGGGTTCGTTTCTCTACTGGTTCGTGAACCTGTTCTGGTTCGTCTCCCTGCTGCCCAACGTCATTGCCTACGCCTCCTACGCCATGCTGGGCTATGAGTACAGCTTTTCGCCCATGGTCACCTCGATCATCTCCATCGTGCTGTTTGCGGCGGCGACCCATATATCCACCAAGGGGGCGAGCTGGCTCGGCAAAATTGCCGAAATAGTGGCCTACGGTGTGTTTGCCCTGTTCGCCATCTATGTGCTGGGCGCCCTGATGGCCCTGAGTGGCGATCATGTGCCGGCTCAGCCCATCACCCTGGAGGCGATGACTCCCACCGTCAACTGGGCTACCCTCGGAATCATGTGCTGGATCTTTCAGGCGGCGGGCGGTGCCGAGACGGCGGCCGCCTACCTCAATGACGTGAAGGGCGGCCAGAAGTCCTTTATCAAGGTGATCATCAGTGCGGGTATCGTCATCGGTGCCATGTATGCGGTCGGTTCCCTGCTGGTGAACGTGTTCGTGCCGCGCGAGAGCCTCACCTATGCCGGCGGGATGGTGGAGATCTTCACCGGCATGGCGCAGTACTTCGGGCTCTCCGAGGCGCTGGTGGGCCGCTTCGTCGGCGTGGTGCTGTTTATCGCCATGTTCGGCTCCATGATGATGTGGACCTCGGCGCCGGTGAAGATCCACTTCTCCGAGATCCCGCAGGGGGTTTACGGCGAGAAGACCACCCAGCTCAACAAGCACGGCGTGCCGGTGCGCGCCGCCTGGTGGCAGTTTGTCTTCGTGTTCGCGATGCTGGTGGTCAACGGCTTCGGTTCCGAGTCGGTGCAGCAGATGATGAACACCGCCATCAACCTTACCGCCGGCACCGCCATGTTGCCGCCGATCTTCATCATGGTGGCCTACTTCGTGTTCCGCTGGAAACATGACGATACCCCCCGTGACTTCCGCATGGGCTCACGCACCTTCGGCATGGCGGTGGTCTCGGTGCTGATCGCCATCTTCGTGGTGAGCATGAGCGCCTCCGCCTTCCCGGCCGGGGTGGATCTGGTGCGCGCCTTCTTCATCAACGTCTTTATGACCGCGGTCTTTTCGGCGCTGGCCTACTGGTGGATCTCCCGCTTCGAGAAGCGGCAGGCTCGCAAGCTCGCCGGCAATGAGAAGAAAACCGGCAACGGCCAGCTGGCCAGCCAGCGCTGATCGGCTGAGCGAAAAAACGAGACGGGCGGCCTGGGTCGCCCGTTTTTTTATCCATTTCGCGCCGGTTTGGCGCTATCTGGCCGCGGCTCATCAACTTCCGCTATTCGACAAAGCAAAGGCGTTAAGCATTGATGAACAATTAACCGCTGCACAACGTTGCGCCTCTCCGTTATCGGGGTAAGCTGGAGGTTCGTTTTAGCGGGAGGTGCCAGACATCTCCCGCTCTGTTTCTTGTCCTCCCCAATCCTGACTGTCGCCACGGCAGCAGGATGCCCTTCTGATGGAGACCTTTCGTGCGTCTGGATCCCTTTACTGTTGTGCTGATTGCGGTGGTCACCCTGGCCTCCCTCTTTCCCTGCGAGGGGCAGGTGGCCGTCTGGTTCGGTCTGCTGACCAAGCTGGCGGTGGCGCTCTTGTTCTTCATGCATGGCGCCAAGCTGTCGCGCCAGAACCTGCTGGCGGGGCTGGGCCACTGGCGGCTGCATCTGGTGGTGATGCTCAGCACCTTCGTGCTGTTTCCGCTGCTCGGGCTGCTGCTCACTCCGCTGGTACCGAGCTGGTTGAGCCCGGCTATCTACCTCGGCTTCCTCTATCTCTGCGCTTTGCCAGCCACCGTGCAGTCGGCTATCGCCTTTACCTCGATGGCGGGGGGCAATGTGTCGGCGGCGGTGTGCAGCGCCTCGGCCTCCAGCATCCTCGGCATCTTCCTCTCGCCGGTGCTGGTGGGGATGATGATCCACGTGCAAGGGGAGGGGATCGACACCTGGCACTCCATCCAGTCCATCATGATGCAGCTGATGCTGCCGTTCGTGGTGGGCCACCTGTCGCGCCCGCTCATTGGCCGCTGGGTCGACAGCCATCGGCCGCTCATCGGCAAGCTGGATCAGAGCTCCATCCTGCTGGTGGTCTATGTCGCCTTCAGCGAGGCGGTGGTGCAGGGGATTTGGCATCAAGTAGGCTGGTACGATCTGGCCAGTATCGTGCTGCTGAGCTGTGTCTTGCTGGCGCTGGTGCTCTGCTGGAACGTCTGGATCAGCCGTCGTCTCGGCTTCGACAAGGCGGATGAGATCACCATCGTCTTCTGCGGCTCCAAGAAGAGCCTCGCCAACGGAGTGCCGATGGCCAACGTTATGTTCCCCGCCGCCAGCGTCGGCGTCATGGTGCTGCCGCTGATGATCTTCCACCAGATCCAGCTGATGGTGTGCGCCGTGCTGGCGCGCCGCTATCACGAGCAGGGAGATTGATACTCGCGCCGTTTTGACTGCCATAACAAGAGGGAGGCCATTGGCCTCCCTCTTCTCATCTGCATGCCGATCGGCGGATTAGCGTTTGCGCCAGACGGTCAGCTGCGCCACCGTATGCTGGTATTTGCGGGCGGTCTCGCGGATGACGAAGGGCACATCCCGGGGCGGGCAGTGCTCCTCGAACTCCGCCGCCAGCAGCCGTTGCAGCGCCTGATAGGTGGTGAGCGCCTCGCCGTTTTCACGAATGCCACCGAGCCAGTTGGCGGGTGGGGTATATTCCGCCAGCCAGGTGTAGGGGCTGGTGAGCACCAGCAGGCCACCGCTGCGCAGCCGGGGAGCTATGTCCCGCAGGAAGCGGGCGGGCTCCCGCAGCCGGTCGATCAGGTTGGAGGCGAGCACCAGATCGTAGTGGTCATATTTGGGCTTGAGGTTGCAGGCATCCCCCTGACTGAAGTGGATGCGCTCAGCCTGACTCGCCCCCAGCCCGTGGCTCGACAGGCGCGCCTCACAATACTCCACCAGTTCACCCTCCAGCGGAATGGCGTAGCGGAAGCTGTCCTGATTGGCGAGGGCCAGCGCCACATCGATGAAGCGGGCCGAGTAGTCGACCCCGTCCACATGCTGGAAGTAGCGGGCCAGTTCGAAGCTGGCGCGGCCGGTGGCGCAGCCGATATCCAGCGCCCGCTGGTGGTTGCTGCACAGCTCGCCAGCAAGATCAGCAAGCGTCTTGGCGTAGTTGGCGACCCCGAAGTGGCTCGGGCCGTACTGGAAGTCGAGGTACTGAGCGACCAGCGTGTCGGTTTCATAGGGATTCACGATAACGGGTTCCTGATAACGGGAGACCAGATAGCGGAAACCCGCATGCTGGAAGAAGTGACGCCGGAAGGCGTAACGGGATGATTTGAGCGCTTCGTTACCTGTGCTGATCCAGCTGCCGCCCTTGATCAGGGTGTGCTTGCCATCAAAGGTGGGGGTAGAGAAGTCGTCGTAGAGCGGGTGGATTTTAAAGCCGTCGAAACCATCGATGGCGGTGCTGGTCCACTGCCAGACATTGCCTACCAGATCGAAGAACTCCCCTTGCGGGCAGGCATCCACCGGGCAGGAGGAGGCAAAACGGGCCAGATTGATATTACCGGGGGCTTGTGTCCAGTCCGGCTGATCGCCGGGTAGCTGCTCGCGCAGCAGCATCCACTCCGCCTCGCTCGGCAGCTGGATGGGGAGTCCGGTCCGGGCCGCCTTCCAGCGGCAGAAGGCAGCCGCCTCCAGCTGGTTTACCTCGACTGGCCAGTCCCAAGGCATGGCGACCAGCTCGGTCATCAGCCGCAGTTGCAATTGTTCGGGCTCGGCGGGGTCACCCACCCAGAAGGTGGGCATCTGCGCCTTGGCGTACTGGCACCAGCCCCACCCCTCCTCATCCCACCACTGTTGCTGGCCATAGCCCCCCGCCTGGACGAAGGCGAGGTACTCGGCATTGCTCACCAGCATGCGGCTGGCCTGAAACGGGGCCAGCTCGATGTTGCGCTCGCCATATTCGTTGTCCCAGCCGTAGGTGGCGTCCTGCTTGCCAAGGCTCACCTTGCCGCCAGCCACCGGCAGCAGGCTGTTGGCGGGCACCTGATCAATACGGTGGCGGGCTTCGGTACAGGCGGGCCAATAAGGCTGCGGCCGCACCCAGGCGAGCGGCAACTGGCGGATCAGCACGCTGGAGGTCTCGAGGTGGATGCGCTCGTGCTCTATCCCCATCAGGATCACCCAGGCCGGGCTCTGCCAGTCGATGGGCAGAGTGAGCGGCATCTGGCGAATAAAATCGCACACCAGCGAACGGACTTTGGCTCGATAGCTGCGCAGCTCGGTGACTTTTGGCCAGTCGTAGTGGGTCTCGTCCAGATCATCCCAGCTCATCTCGTCCACCCCGATGGCGACCATGGCCTCGATGCGGGCATCCAGCCGCTGATCGATCAGGCGTGCCGCTAGCAGCTTGTTGATAAAGAAGGCGGCGGTGTGGCCGTAGTAGAAGATGAGCGGGTGGCGCAGCGGGATCGCCTTGTTGAACCAGGCCCGCTCATCGATCAGACAGTCGAACAGCGAGTCGTAGAGATCGAAGGTCTGGCAGAAGTAGGCGAGCAGTTCGCGCCGTTTCTGCTCGGGATCGCTGCCGGTCAGCAGCGGGGTGCGAGTCGGTTCCGGCAGACCGGTGGCGGTGGCATAGAGAGGGCTTGCTTGGGTCACGCTCTGGCTCCTTGTTGGCAGTGAAGACTGACAAGACAGTGGTAATGACATTACCGCAATGGAGAGCTTGGTACGCACGAAGTACCACTATTGGCTCAACAGACCGGCAGGGCAATTAAAAACTTCCACGGGCTGTCAGCATAGTGACCGGCAAGGCGACCCGCCAATCAGCCACAATCATATCCGTTCGAGAATGGTTATTTTCACCAAAATATGGTCTAAATGGCTCTCCGAATTCTTCGGTTTGTTCTGGGTTTAATGGTTATTTCCTTTTGAATCATTAAGTTAATTTTTGGCTCACGCTTTGCAAAGCATGAAAACCAATTGGCCCTGGATGGCCAACACATAAGGAGGAGAGTAGCGATGAAATGGATGATGGTTGTCATGTTGATGGCGGGGCTCAGTGGGTGTCACTGGCTGGATCAGACCAGAGTGACCGGAACGGGGGCTGTGGTCGAGCGCCAGCAGGTGCTCGGTGACGGGGTGACCCGGGTGCTGGCGGGTGTGCCTGCCACCCTCCATCTGGTAGCGGGGGAGCCGCGCGGCATCCTGATCAAGGGGCAGGAGAACCTGCTGCCCTATCTGGTGCTGACCGAGAGCGGCGACAAGCTGGAGATCGAGGTGAAGGAGGGTTACCGGCTCGAGCCTACCGAGCCGCTGGAGCTGACCATCACCTTGCCGGTGTTGAACGAACTGGCATTGGCCGGGACCGGCAACGGCGATCTGAGCGGCTTCAAGGGGGATTCGCTGGTGCTGTCGGTGGCCGGTACCGGTGACATCGTCGCCAGTCAGCTGGAGCTGAAACGGCTGGAAGGGAATATCGCAGGCACCGGCAGTCTGGAGCTGGGCAGCGGTTCGGCACAGGCCATCGAGCTGAACATTGCCGGTGCTGGCGATGTGCTCGGGAGCGAGATGCGCGGCAAGGAGGTAGAGGTCAATATCGCCGGCAGCGGTGATGTGGCGGTGCGGGCGCAGGAGACGCTGAAAGTCGGCATCGCCGGCTCAGGTAACATCGCTTATTGGGGCGATCCCAAGGTGGAGCAGCAGATCGCAGGCTCCGGCGGCGTGACCCGAGCGGGCAGCTGATATCAACCGATCACCACAACTGAAACAGGCCCGCAACGGGCCTGTTTTGATCAGAGGTGGCGGGCGTGAAAGCGCAGGTGCGCCTCGATAAAGCTCGCCACGAAGTAGTAGCTGTGGTCATAGCCCTCGTGGCGGTTGAGCTCCAGCGGCCACTCCTTGCTGGCGGCCACTTCGGCCAGCGCATCGATATGCAGCTGCTCGGCCAGGAAGGGGTCGTCCAGCCCCACGTCCACCAGGGTCGGCAGGGGCGGGCTGTCGTGGTGGCGCAGCAGCTGGCAGGCATCCCACTCCTGCCACAGCAGGGGGTTGTTGCCGAGGTAGGCGCCGAGTGCCTTCTGGCCCCAGGGGCAGCGGCTCGGGTGGCTGATGGGGCTGAAGGCCGACACGGATCGGTAGCGGCCGGGTTCGCGCAGGGCGGCGATGAGGGCGCCGTGGCCCCCCATGGAGTGGCCGCTGATGGCGCGTTTCGTCGAGACCGGGAAGTGGGTCTCGATGAGCTCGGGCAGC
Source organism: Aeromonas sp. 600948 (assembly GCF_049174875.1). NCBI lineage: Bacteria > Pseudomonadati > Pseudomonadota > Gammaproteobacteria > Aeromonadales > Aeromonadaceae > Aeromonas > Aeromonas sp. 600948. Next base: position 152,191 of record NZ_JAAKTY010000007.1, on the reverse strand, counting down.
TCCCGGGTAACGTAGTCATACATCTGGTAGTGATCCCGCCAGGGGGTCTGGGTGGCGTTGACGTAGAAACCCGCCCCCATGCCGAGGTCGTAGCCCGGATCGTCCGGGATCCCCTCGCCGCGTGGGCTGGTGTCCGGCGCCACCAGGGCGATGCCGAGTTCGGCGGCCACACGCTGTGCCCCCGCCTTCTGCATGAAGTTCTCGTCGGTGCAGGTGAGGCCGCTGAGCCAGTAGAGCACCGGGACTTTCTGGCCGGTGAGGGCCTGGGGTGGCAGGTAGATGGCGAAACGCATCTCGCACCCCAGCACATTGGAGCGGTGGCGATACTGCTTGTGCCAGCCGCCGAAGCTCTTGTTGCTGCTGATAATCTCCAGATTCATGTAAGGACTCCTTGCCCCGCCCATGCATCGATGGGCGGGGCGCTCATGGGATCAGTAGTGGATGACGGTGCGGATGCTCTTGCCTTCGTGCATCAGATCGAACGCCTCGTTGATCTGCTCGAGGGGCATGGTGTGGGTGATGAAGTCGTCCAGGCGGAACTCCCCCTTCATGTAGCGCTGTACGTAGCTCGGCAGTTCGCTGCGACCGCGCACCCCGCCGAAGGCGCTGCCGCGCCACACCCGGCCGGTGACCAGCTGGAACGGACGGGTGCTGATCTCCTGGCCCGCGCCGGCCACGCCGATGATGACAGACTCGCCCCAACCCTTGTGGCAGCACTCCAGCGCCGCGCGCATCACCTTGACGTTGCCGATGCACTCGAAGGAGAAGTCGACGCCGCCGTCGGTCATCTCGACGATCACCTCCTGGATGGGCTTGTCGAACGTGTTCGGGTTGATGCAGTCGGTGGCGCCCAGCTTGCGGGCAAGCTCGAACTTGCTCTCGTTGATGTCGATGGCGATGATGCGGCCGGCCTTGGCGAGGCGGGCGCCGATCACGGCGGAGAGGCCTATGCCCCCCAGCCCGAAGATGGCGACGCTCTCACCCTCCTTCACCTTGGCGGTGTTCATCACGGCGCCGATGCCGGTGGTGACGCCGCAGCCCAGCAGGCAGACCTCTTCCAGCGGGGCGGCCGGATCCACCTTGGCGATGGAGATCTCCGGCAGTACCGTGTATTCGCTGAAGGTGGAGGTGCCCATGTAGTGATAGATGGGCTGGCCGTCCTTGGAGAAGCGGGTGGTGCCGTCCGGCATCAGCCCCTTGCCCTGGGTGGCGCGGATCTTCTGGCACAGGTTGGTCTTGCCGGATTTGCAGAACTTGCACTCGCCGCATTCCGGGGTGTAGAGGGGGATCACGTGATCGCCGACCTTGACGCTGGTGACGCCCTCGCCGATGGACTCGACGATGCCGCCACCCTCGTGGCCCAGGATGCAGGGGAAGACCCCTTCCGGATCTTCACCGGAGAGGGTGAAGGCATCGGTGTGGCAGACGCCGGTGGCGACGATGCGCACCCGCACTTCGCCCGCCTGGGGCGGCATGACCTCGACCTCTTCGATGGAGAGGGGCTGACCCGGTCCCCAGGCGATGGCGGCCTTGCACTTGATGCTCTGAACCTGTGCCATGAATGACGTCCTCGTAGTGGTTGGATGAACGGAAATGAGTTCGGAGATCCAGTGTAGTTTTCCGCCGATTTGGTGATAATAACGCTAAGTATCAAATCACTTTTACACACAGGTAATAATGTTCGGCTGGGAAGGGGTCTGTGAATTTGTCAGCGTGGCGGAGCAGGGGGGCTTCACCCCGGCCGCGCGCAAGCTCGGGGTGTCGGTGGCCCAGGTGAGCCGCCAGGTGGCGCAACTGGAGGACAGGCTGCAGGCCAAGCTGCTGCTGCGTACCACCCGCCAGGTGCGTCTCACCGAACTCGGGGAGATCTATTTTCGCCACTGCCGCCAACTGCTGGACAACCTCTACGAGGCGGAGCTGGCGGTGGGGCGCCATCAGGCGGTGCCGCAAGGTTCCTTGCGCATCACGGCCCCGGTCTCCTACGGCGAGAGCCGCATCGCGCCCCTGGTGAACGACTTCATGGTGCGCTTTCCCCAGCTGGAGGTGACCCTGAACCTCACCAACCAGCTGCTGGATCTGGTGCACGAGGGGTACGATCTCGCCATCCGTCTCGGCCACCTCAAGGACTCGACCCTGGTGGCCCGCAAGCTGGCGCAGCGGGTGCCCTATGTGTGCGCCTCGCCGGCCTACACCGCCCGTCACGGCATGCCCAACAGCCTCTCGGAGCTGGCCCGTCACACCTGTCTGGTGGGCAACGGGGACGAGTGGCACTTCACCCTGAACGGTAAACCCCACAGCGTGCGGGTGCGCGGCCTGCTGCAGTGCAACAGCGGCCACGCCCTGCTGGATGCGGCCATCAAGGGGATCGGCATCATCCAGCTGCCGGACTACTACGTGAGCGACCACCTGGCCCGGGGGGAGCTCATCGAGCTGCTGCCGGAGCTGCGGGCCCCCGAGGAGGGGATCTGGGCCCTCTATCCCCACAACCGCCACCTCTCCCCCAAGGTGCGGCTGCTGGTGGACTATCTGGCCGAGCGCCTCAGCGACCCTCACCAACCGGCGCTGGTGATGCCGATAGGCTAGGGCGCTCCCCGCCAGTTGACTCACTGGCGGCGTGCGACCGGTGCGATGGCCTGAAAATAAAAGAGCCCTTGAGGAATCAAGGGCTCTTTCGCAGGCAACAACCGGATAGTCAGCGACCCATCACTCGATGTTTTGGATCTGCTCGCGCATCTGCTCGATAAGGACTTTCAGCTCGACGGCGGACTGGGTCACTTCGGCATTGATGGACTTGGAGCCCAAGGTGTTCGACTCGCGGTTGAACTCCTGCATCATGAAGTCGAGACGACGACCGCAGGCGCCACCTTTCTTCATGATCTTGTTGGTTTCGCTGATGTGCATCTCCAGACGATCCAGCTCTTCGGCCACGTCGATCTTCTGGGCCAGCAGCACGATCTCCTGCTCGATGCGGGCCGGGTCCAGCTCGACCTTGGCTTCGGCCAGACGGTCGGTGAGCTTCTGGCGCTGCCACTCGATGATCTGCGGCAGGTGGACGCGCACCTTCTTCACTTCCACCTGAATACCGGCCAGACGCTGTTCGATCAGCGCCTTGAGGTTGGCCCCTTCGCTGGCGCGGGAGGCGAGGAAATCTTCCATGGTTTGGTCAAAACCGCCGAGCAGCTCGGTGGCGACCGCGTCCATGTCCTGTTCGGCGGCAGCCATGACACCCGGCCAGCGCAGCACGTCGACCGGGTTGAGCTGGCCCTGGCCCGCTTCTTTCATTACCCAGCTGGCGCTGTCGATGATGAGCTTGGCCAGCTCTTCATTGATGTGCAGCTGGCTGGCCGCGGCCTGAGCGGCTTCAAAACGCAGGTTGCACTCCACCTTGCCGCGCTGCAGCTTGGCGCGGAAACGCTCACGCAGAACCGGTTCCAGGCTGCGCAGTTGCTCCGGCAGGCGAATGTAGGTTTCCAGATAGCGCTGGTTGACCGAACGAATTTCCCAAACGGCTGTGCCCCAGTCGCCCTTGAATTCCTTGCGGGCGTAGGCGGTCATGCTGTGAATCATTGATTGTTCCGGGCTTGATGAAGTGTGCGGCCAGTATACTCAGCCCGGCCCTGCTCGTCAGCCGATGCCGTGGTTTTAGCGGCTGATATTTGGGGCGGGATCACTTATAATCCCCCGCCAATTTGAGCCAGCCCAGAGGTCCGTTCCATGTCACGTCCAAGCGATCGCAGTGCCGCGCAACTTCGCCCGGTTACCATTACCCGCAATTTCACCAAACATGCAGAAGGCTCAGTGCTGGTGGAGTTCGGTAACACTCGCGTGCTCTGCACCGCCAGCGTCGACACCAGCGTGCCGCGCTTCCTGAAAGGGAAGAATCAGGGCTGGGTGACTGCCGAATACGGCATGCTGCCGCGCTCCACCCACTCCCGGATGAACCGCGAAGCGGCCTCCGGCAAGCAGAGTGGCCGCACCCTGGAGATCTCCCGTCTGATCGCCCGCTCCCTGCGCGCGGCGGTAGACCTGACAGCGCTGGGCGAGCACTCCATCACAGTTGACTGTGACGTGCTGCAAGCCGATGGTGGCACCCGTACCGCCTCCATTACCGGTGCCTGCGTGGCGCTGGTGGATGCGCTGAACTGGATGGTCGAGAAGGGCATGATCAAGCAGAGCCCGCTCAAGCAGATGATCGCTGCCGTCTCCGTCGGCATGTATCAGGGCGAAGCCATCTGCGATCTGGAGTACATCGAAGACTCCGCCGCCGAGACCGATATGAACGTGGTGATGACCGAAGATGGTCGCATCATCGAGGTGCAGGGCACCGCGGAGGCCGAGCCCTTCACCCATGAGGAGCTGCTGGAGATGCTGGCGCTCGCCAAGGGCGGCATCGCCGACATCATTGCGCTGCAGAAGCAGTCGCTCTCCTGATACCAGGACCTGTTGATGTTTCGGCACAAGTCGCGTTGCAGTGTCAAAGGATGCCAGGCTAGGCGCAGGATGCCGCCAATGGTTATTCCCTTGGCAAGTCCTGCAACAACGCATGGCATCCTTTGCCACGCAACCCGTAGGGACGGGTCTGTTTTTGTGCATAACGTCGTTATTCGATGCCTCGTTTGGATTACCAAACTTCGCATCTCATGCCTAGTTCTGCGCAAAAACCGACTCCGTCGCGGCTGTGACGAAGCGTCAACAGATCCTGCAAACGCGGCATTGACCGCGTTTTTTTATACCCCCACACAAGACAACGACAAGCCAAGCAAGGAGCCAGAATGAAAGCCTACCAGCGTCAATTTATCGAGTTCGCCCTGGAGAAACAGGTCCTCAAATTCGGTGAATTTACCCTGAAATCCGGTCGTAAAAGCCCCTACTTCTTCAACGCCGGTCTGTTCAACAGCGGCCGCGATCTGGCCCGTCTCGGCCGCTTCTATGCCGCCGCTCTGATGGATGCCGGTATCGAGTTTGATGTGCTGTTTGGCCCGGCCTACAAGGGGATCCCCATCGCCTCCGCTACCGCCGTGCAGCTGGTGGAGCAGCACGATGTGGACGTGCCCTGGTGCTTCAACCGCAAGGAGGCCAAGGATCACGGCGAGGGCGGCAATCTGGTGGGCAGCCCGCTCAAGGGGCGCGTCATGCTGGTGGACGACGTCATCACCGCCGGCACTGCCATCCGCGAATCCATGGATCTGATCCAGGCCAACGGCGCCTCGCTGGCTGGCGTACTGATCGCGCTGGACCGTCAGGAGAAGGGCAAGGGCGAACTCTCCGCCATTCAGGAAGTGGAGCGTGACTACGGCGCTCACATCATCGCCATCATCCAGATGAGCGACTTGATCCAGTATCTGGAAGAGAAGCAGGCCGAACAGCCGGAGCTGGCGGCGCAACTGGCGGCCATGAAGGCTTATCGCGCCCAGTACGGTATCTGAGCTCCGCTCGCACCGCGCAATAGCTGAATGCGGCGCCCGTTTGTTCTCTGGCAGCAAACGGGCGCCGTTTTTTTCATCTGCAAAAAGTGGATCATGTGGCTTGAGCTTGCCCTTACAGTAAAGGTTAGGGTTTGCCAGTCGGCGTTTTGTTGTGCCGACGGGTTCCGGGGAGGAACAACATGACCACTCATCTTCAATCACCCATTCATCTGCAGTTGCCGCTCAGCGGCATGAGCTGCGCCAACTGCGCAGGCCGCATCGCGACCGCCCTCAACAAGCTTGAAGGGGTCGAGGCCACCGTCAACTTCGCGCTGGAGCAGGCGGCCATCGAGCTGGCCAGCCCCGATCGCCTGCCTGCGGTGCTCGACAGCATCAAGAGTCAGGGTTACGACTACGGCAGCGAGACCTTTTTGTTCCAAATTACCGGCATGACTTGTGCCGGTTGTTCGGCTCGGTTGAACAAGATGCTGGCCGCGCTGCCCGGCGTTATCTCGGCCGAGGTCAATTTCTCTATCGAACAGGCCCGCATCGTACTGGTCCCCGGGATGCAGACGCCCGCCGCTTTGCGCGAGCAGATCGAGGCGCTTGGCTTTGGCGCCCAACTGGCACAGGGTTCGGCCAGCGGCCGCCGCCAGCAGTTGCTGGAGCGCGAGGCGCAGGAGGCCGCCACTGCCCGTCAGGCGCAGACCCGGGTCATCGTCTCGGCTTTGCTGACCCTGCCGCTGCTGGTGGGGATGCTGGCCATGGCCGGGTTGTTCCCCTGGCATCTGCCCGCCTGGCTGGAGCTGGTGCTCGCCACCCCGGTGCAGTTCTGGATCGGTGCCCGTTTCTATCGCGGCGCCTGGCTCGCCATCAAGAACCGCGCAGCCAATATGGATGTGCTGGTGGCCACCGGCACCAGTGCGGCCTACTTCTACAGCCTCTATCTGCTGTTGACGCTGGGGATGGCTGCCAGCGGCAAGCTCTATTTCGAGGCGAGCGCCATCATCATCACCCTGATTTCTCTCGGCAAGTTGCTGGAGGCACGGGCCAGACGCAGCACCCAGTCCGCCATTCGCGAACTGATGGCGCTGCGGCCGGAAACCGCCACCGTCTGGCGTGGCGAGAGCTGGCAGAGCGTCGCCATCGACGAGGTGCTGCGCGGTGATCGGCTGCGGGTGCTGGTGGGTGAGCGGGTGCCGGTGGATGGCAAGATCCTGAGCGGCGCCAGCGAACTGGATGAGTCGATCCTCACCGGCGAGAGTCTGCCGGTGCCGCGCAGTGCGGGCGACAAGGTGCTGGGCGGAGCCATCAACCGCTCCGGCGTGCTGGAGATCGAAGCCACTACCGTGGGGGAGGACTCCAGTCTCAGCAAGATCATCGCATTGGTGGAGAGTGCCCAGATGGGCAAGGCTCCGCTGCAGCAACTGGTGGACAAGGTTTCTGCCGTGTTCGTACCGGTGGTGATGGCCATCGCCCTGTTCACTCTGCTGGTGTGGTACGCCATCAGCAACGACTTCGGTCAGGCACTGCTGGCGGCTGTGGCGGTGCTGGTGATCGCCTGTCCTTGCGCGCTGGGGCTGGCAACGCCGGCGGCCATCGTCACCGGTACCGGAGTGGCGGCGCGCCACGGCATTCTGATCAAGGATGTGGATACCCTGCAGAAGGCCCACGCCATCAAGGCGCTTATCTTCGACAAGACCGGCACGCTCACTCAGGGCAAGCCGGTGCTAGCCAGCTGGAGCGGCAATGACGAGCAACTGCGCCTCGCCGCCGCCCTGCAGCAGGCGAGCGAACACCCGCTGGCGCTGGCGATGCGGGAGGCCGTCGGCACAGAAGTGGCGTTGCCCCAGCCGGAGGCGGTGGAAGTGCGGGTCGGTGCCGGTATTGTCGGTCAGGTGGCGGGTCACACAGTCGCCATCGGTAATGGCTCCCTGCTGGCCCAGCTCGGCATTGATCAGCCGCAACAGGATGAACAAGCCGCCGATGGGGCGACCCGGGTTTGGGTGGCCATCGACGGCGTGGTGGCCGGCATCGCGGCGCTGGCCGATACCCTGCGCCCCGAGAGTCCGGAAGCCATCGCCACCCTGCGCCAGCGCGGCATCGCCAGCTGGCTGGTGAGCGGCGACGCGCAGGCCCCCGTGGCCCATATCGCCGCCAAGCTGGGGCTGGACGGGGCCTTCGACTCCGTGTTGCCAGCGGGCAAGGTGGAGAAAGTGGAGGCGCTGCGGGCGCAAACCCGCGGGCTGGTGGCCATGGTGGGGGACGGGGTGAACGACGCCCCGGCGCTGGCGGCGGCGGATGTCGGTATCGCCATGGGCTCCGGCTCCGACGTGGCGATGGAGACCGCTTCCATCACCCTGATGCGATCCGACCCGCGGCTGGTGGCCGATGCCATCGACATCTCGGCGGCGACCTGGCGCACCATACAGCAGAATCTGTTCTGGGCCTTCGTGTTCAACATCATCGGCATTCCGCTGGCGGCGCTGGGCTACCTGAGCCCCGAGCTGGCGGGGGCGGCCATGGCCCTGAGCAGCATCACCGTTTTGAGCAATTCCCTGTTATTGAAACGCTGGCAGCCCAAGGCGGCGCACGGGCCAGCATCCAACCCGATCAGTAAGGAGGCATAAATGAACATCAGCAAGGTTGCCAAGGCCACTGGGCTGACCGCCAAGACCATCCGTTATTACGAGAGCATTGGCCTCATCACAGCCCCGGTACGCAGTGACAACGGCTATCGCAGTTACACCGAGGGGGCGCTGCGCGAGCTGCGTTTCGTCAAGCGGGCGCGAGAGACCGGCTTCAATCTGGAAGAGTGTCAGGAGCTGCTGGCGCTCTATCGGGACGAGCACAGAACCAGTGCCCAGGTGAAGAAGCTGGCGCAGGAGAAGATCGTCGATCTGCGGGCTCGCATCGCCGGGCTGCAGGCCATGCTTACCTCCCTGGAAGGGTTGGTTTGCTGCTGCCACGGGGATGAAAATCCCGAGTGCCCGATCCTCGACGAATTGGAGAAGGGGTGAGCAAGGACTCACCTGCCAGCGCAGAAGAAATCGTTATTGATTGATTAACTTCTTAATAAGCGGCGCTTTATTGTTGCGGGTCAGGGGGTAATGGTAGACTGCTCGGCTCTTGTACAGGAGTACTCAGTTGACCCAGAGTGTGACACGCCAGGTTAAGCAGGCCATTATGGCCCAGCTCTATACCCATGCATCGTTCAGTCTCCCCTGTTTGGGCGTGTTGGCATTTGGCTGGAGTCTGCTGTTTCACGACTATCTACCCGCCATCGAAGCGCTCGGTTGGCTGGCAGGCACTTTCCTGTGGCTGCTGGGTCGGGGCTGGCACCTGCGCTGGCGTCGAGCCCGCCTGCACCAGACTCCGTTGCCGGTGCTGGAGCGGGAGCTCTTTATCGGAGCCACCATCACCTCCATCATCTGGGCCCTCGGGGTGCTGCTCTACATGGACAAGCTGCCCGATACCTACCGGGCCGCCATGATGATGCTCTCCAGCCTCATTCTTACCGGCAGCGCCATCATGCTGTTTGGCAGCCGCCGCACCCTCTATGGTTCCGCCCTGCCGCTGGGCATGGCGATGCTGTTCGAGCTGGGCAACGGTAACGAGCAGGAGCGGATTGTCTCCTGCATGCTGGCGGGCTATCTGTTTGTCTTTCTGCCGACCCTGCTGCGCCGGATGCGGCGGGATCAGATCGCCTCGCTCCACCACCGTTTCTCCAACGCCGAGCTGGTTGCCGAACTGAAGGCTGTCTCCGAGCATTTGCGCCTCACCTCTCGCCTCGACGGCCTGACCGGCATCGCCAACCGTGCCCATCTCGACGACTCTCTGGAGCGCGCCTGGCGGCGCTGCCATCGCGCCCGGGCGCCGTTGTCACTGGTGCTGGTGGATGTGGATTACTTCAAGCAGTTCAACGATCTCTACGGCCATCAGCTGGGGGATGACTGCCTGCAACAGGTGGCGGGGCTGCTGGCCGAGGTGGAGCGGCGCGAGGACGATCTGGCGGCCCGTTATGGCGGCGAAGAGTTTGCCTTGCTGCTGCCCTGCACCGGCATGCAGGGGGCATTGCAGGTGGCGGACAATGTGCGGCAGGCGCTCAAGGAGCTGGCCATCCCGCACCAGAAGTCACTGGTCTCCGGTCGGGTCACATGTAGTTTTGGTGTTGCGACACTGATACCGGACAACAGCATGAAAATCGCCGATTTGATCCAAAAAGCGGATGCGGCCCTGTATCAGGCCAAGCATAATGGGCGGGATCGAATCGAAGTAGCCTTGATGGGTAAGGTTGCCTGAATTTAACGTGACAGATTAAAGAGGTTGTCTATGCAATGTCATCGTATCGAAGAGCTGCTGGAGTTGTTGCAGCCTGCCTGGATCAAGGAACAGGATCTCAGCCTGGTGCAGTTTGTTGCCAAACTGGCCCAAGAAGCGGGATTTGAAGGGCCTCTGTCCGAGCTGACTGACGACATGCTGATCTATCACCTCAAGATGCGGGAATCCGACAAGCAGGCGATGATCCCCGGTCTGGCCAAGGATCATGTGCCCGATTTCAAAGAGGCGCTGCTCAAGGCTCGCGGAATCAAGTGAATCTTTAGCGGAAGCGCATCACCTCGTGGTGATGCGCTTTTTTGTTGCCGAAAATTGCGATCCAACCCCAATATTAGATACATCTAATCCACACAATTAGCATGCTGTTTAAGATATAATCCGCTCCATAACAAATAAGGGAGCGATGTCTTGCAATGGCCGACCACGATAAAATCGATATCAAGGACGTCACCGACAAGGGCGTAACCGGGACCTTCAACCCCAATACGTTCAAAGCCAGCGACGACAGATTCAACCCGGGCAACCGCATCTATGTGCGGGCCCAGAAAGGGTATTGGCAGCGGATGCGCAAGGCCATGGGCTGGTTCTTTGTGGCGCTGTTCGTGCTGCTGCCCTGGCTGCGTTACGACGGGCGACAGGCGGTGCTGTTCGACCTCGGTCACCAGCAGTTCCATATCTTTGGCGCCACCATCTGGCCGCAGGATCTGACCCTGCTCGCCTGGCTCTTCATGATCGCCGCCTTCGGACTCTTCTTTATTACCACCTTCCTCGGTCGGGTCTGGTGTGGCTATCTCTGCCCGCAGACGGTCTGGACCTTCATGTTCATCTGGTTTGAAGAGAAGCTGGAAGGGCCCGCCAACAAACGGCGCAAGCTGGACGAGGCGCCCTGGAGCGGCGAGAAGCTGGCTCGCAAGGGGGCTAAGCATCTGGCCTGGCTGGCGATCTCGCTGGTGACCGGCCTGACCTTCGTCGCCTACTTCCAGGATGTGACTGAACTGGTGCCGGATCTCTTCACCCTGCAGGCCAGCGGATGGGTGCTGTTCTGGGTGCTCTTCTTCACCATCATCACCTACGGCAATGCAGGCTGGATGCGTGCCATCATGTGTATCCACATGTGCCCCTATGCCCGCTTCCAGTCCGCCATGTTCGACAAGGACACCTTCATCGTCGGCTATGACACCAAGCGTGGCGAGACCCGTGGCGCCCGCTCCCGCAAGGCGGATCCCAAGGCGATGGGATTGGGTGACTGTATCGACTGCGATCTCTGCGTGCAGGTTTGCCCGACCGGTATCGACATCCGCGATGGCTTGCAGTACGAGTGCATCAACTGCGGCGCCTGCGTTGATGCCTGCGACCAGACCATGGAGCGGATGGGCTACCCGAAAGGGCTCATCAGCTACACCACCGAGCACAAGCTGGCCAACGACTCCACTCATGTGGCGCGGCCCAAGCTGATTGGTTACGGGCTGGTGATGGCGGTGATGCTGGGAGTCTTTGTCTACAACGCCATGTCCATCATGCCGATGGGGCTCGATATCCTGCGGGATCGCAACCAGCTGTTCCGCGAAAACAGCGAGGGGCTTATCGAGAACACCTACACCCTCAAGATCCTCAACAAGACCCTGCAGTCCCAGACCTACCAGCTGGATGTAGAGGGCTTGCCCGAGTATCAGTGGTTCGGCCCCCGTGAAGTGACCCTGAAGGCGGGCGAGATCTACACCCTGCCGGTCAGTCTGGCGGTCGATCCCTACAACCTGAAACGGCCGGCGCTGGATATCCAGTTCGTGCTGAAACGGGAGGGGGCGGCGCCCGATGACAGCAAGGGCAACCTGCGCCAGGGCAGCAAGTTTATCAGCCGGTTGTAACTGCGTGTGGCTGCGGGCGGGGCGTGACACCAGTCCGGTCACCAGCGAGCACGGCAATGCCGGTCAGTAGTGATAGAATGGGGCGCAACGGCGCCCCTTTCTTATGGTGGATGACATGCGTTTCAACTATTCCGACCTCAATCCCGACCTCATCATGGATGCGCTCGATCTCAGTGGCCTGCGGCTCGACTCCGGCCTTATCGAGCTCAACAGCTACGAAAACCGGGTCTACCAGTTTCAGGATGAGGATCGTCGCCGCTATGTGGTGAAGTTCTACCGTCCCGGCCGCTGGAGCCGGGCCCAGATCCTCGAAGAGCACGAGTTTGCCACCCGCCTTGCAGAGGCTGAGATCCCGGTCGCCGCACCGCTCGCCTTCGCGGGCGAGACCCTGCTGGAGCACGAGGGCTACCCCTTTGCCATCTGGCAGAGCGTCGGTGGCCGCCAGTTCGAGGTGGATAACCTCGACCAGCTGGAGTGGGTGGGGCGTTTCCTCGGCCGTATTCATCAGATCGGCGCCAGCAAGCCGTTTCACCATCGGGTGCGGCTCGATGTGGAGAGCATGCTGCACGAACCGCGTCAGCTGCTGGCGTCTGGCGAGTGGCTGCCAAGCGGGCTGGCGAAGCAATTCTTCGGGGTACTCGATGAGCTGATCAAGCATGTCAGCGACGCCATGACCCTGGATGTGGCGCAGATCTCCCTGCATGGCGACTGCCACCCGGGCAACATCCTCTGGCGCGATGGCCCCATGTTTGTCGACCTCGATGATTGCCGCACCGGCCCCGCGATTCAGGATCTCTGGATGATGCTGAGCGGCGAGCGCCACGAGCAGCAGATCCAGCTCGATACCCTGCTGGCGGGCTACGAGGAGTTTATGGAGTTCGACTCGCGGGAGCTGGCGCTGATCGAGCCGCTGCGGGCGATGCGCATCGTTCATTACATGGCCTGGCTGGCACGGCGCTGGGAAGATCCTGCCTTCCCCCGTCACTTCCCCTGGTTCAATACCGATCACTACTGGCGTCAACAGATAGCGACACTGCACGATCAGCTGGAGGCACTCAAGGCGCCACCGTTGAGCCTGATGCCAAACTGGTGAAATAGAAGGGATCTTGCGCGGCAAGGGGGACTCGATCTCCGGCCCTGACCATTGACGTCAGCATGGCGAAACAATAGGCTTGGCACTGCTTCGGTTCGCCGGGCGTGCCTCACAGTGATCCCTTAACAGGAAACATCATGAAAAAAGTTCTATTTTTCCTTGCTGCCATGCTGATGATCCCCATGGTTCACGCCGCCCCCGAGTTCAAGGAAGGCGTCAACTACGATGTGGTCAAACAGACTGGCAGTGCCCAGCCGGAAGTGATGGAGTTCTTCTCCTACTACTGCCCGCACTGCGCTACCTTCGAACCGATCGTTGAACAGTTGAAGGCCGGGTTGCCAGAGGGTGTGCCCCTCAAGAAGAACCCGGTTGCCTTCCTCGGCCGCGAGATGGGCCCCGAGATGCAGCGTGCCTACGCCGTTGCCAGCCTGCTCAATGCCGAAGCCAAGCTGACTCCGGCCATCTTCACCAAGATCCACACCCAGCGTCAGCCGCCGATGAGCCGTGACGACGTGAAGAAGATCTTCGTGGACAACGGCGTACCGGCTGAAGAGTTCGACGGTGCCGTCGACAGCTTTGCCGTCTCTGGCATGGTCTCCCAGTTCGATCGCAACACCGAGAGCTACAACATTCGCGGTGTACCGGCCTTCCTGGTGAACGGCAAGTACATGGTGAAGATTGAATCCATCACCTCTCAAGAGCAGTTCAACAAGCTGGTGCAGTTCCTGCTGGCCAAGAAAGACTGATACCCCTTGAGTCGATAAAAAAGCCCGCCGGTGCGAACCGGCGGGCTTTTTGTTTTCTGGTGTTCGGGAAGATCAGACCCCGACGTGGAACGCCTGTTTGAGGTTGCGGATAAACTCCGCATCCCGGCAGAGGGTCTTGCCTGGGCTGTCGGAGATCTTGGCGACCGGGCCGCCATTGCACTCGATCAGCTTGAAGACGATGTTCATCGGGCTGACACCGGGCAGATCGCAGGTGAGCTTGGTACCGATGCCGAAACTGGTGTTGATGCGGCCACGGAAGTGGCGGAACAGCTGCACCGCCTTGTCGAGGTTGAGCCCGTCGGAGAAGACCAGGGTCTTGTCGGTGGGGTCGATGCCAAGGCGCTGATAGTGGCTGATCGCCTTCTCGCCCCACACCACGGGATCGCCGGAGTCGTGACGCAAGCCCTGATAGCTGCTGGCCAGCTCGAAGTCGAAGTCCCGCAGGAAGGCATCCATGGTGATGCAGTCGGTCAGGGCGATACCGAGATGGTCGGTGAACTCGTCCAGCCAGCTGGTGAGGGCAGCGCGTTGGCTGTGCTCCAGCGGGAAGCCGAGCTGCTGGTGCGCCTGGAACCACTCATGGGCCTGGGTGCCGACCGCGGGCAGCTTGTACTTCTGGGCCAGCATGTAGTTGCTGGTGCCGCGAAACGCCGGCAGCCGCTCCTTGAGGCGACCCACTACCGCATCCTGTACCGCGTGAGAGAAGCGGCGGCGGGTGCCGAAGTCGATGAGGTTGAACTCGCTCATCTCATCGCTGCTCAGCTCCTTCTCCAGCTTGTCGATCTTCTGATCGAGCCGCTCCAGTGCGTGGCTGACGCCGAACTGGGGATAGCGGAAGCGGTTGCGCATCTCGCTGATGATGGCGAGCACCGGGATCTCCCACAGGATCACATCCTGCCAGGGCCCCTCGACCCGCACATTGATGCGGCCATCCTGCTCGAACACCTTGAGCAGGGAGGCGTCGAGCGGCTTGCGGCGCAGGTGGTCGAGGTAGTCAGGGGTGAAGAAGGGGCGCTCGGCCAGAAAATCGAGCTCTGGCCTAGTCAGTCGCAGGGAACCGGCGAGGCGCAGTTGCTCCTCGATCTGCCCCATCATGGGCAGCAGATCCTCTTCATTGCGGCTGTGAAACTCGGCCACCACCTCGGCATCCGGATAGCGATGGAACACCGCCTGCTGCATATGCAGCTTGTAGGCGTCGGTGTCGAGCAGGCTGGTAAGAATCGGTGGCATATCAGGCTCCCCGCAGGCGGGCGAACGCCAGTTGCATAGGTAAATTGCAGGCGCCGCTATCGGACAGGCTGGTGAGGATGAGGGGCATATCAGGCGTCCAGCAGGCGTTGTACATCGATCAGGGTCTGGGCCAGTTCGGCGCCAGCCTCGATCATCTGGGTGTGGGCGCTGGCAACCGTCGCGGGTGCAATGCCACGGCAGGCATCGAGATGGACGATTACCCGGAAACCGGCGCGGCGCAGTTGCAGCACGCTGGTTTTGACACAGTAGTCGGTGGCGAGGCCGCCGACCAGTACGGTATCGACCTTGCGGGCTTGCAGGAATTCGATGAGTCCGGTGCTGCGCCGTTCGGCCAGGTCGTGGAAGCAGGTGCCGTAGGGATGGAGATCCGGTTCGACCCCCTTCCAGACGAAGAAGTCATAGTCGATGGGAGCGGGCAGGCCGTCGAGCAGCTCGAAGCCCTTGCTGCCCGGTACGCAGTGCACCGGCCAGGTGAGGTCGGCGTTGGGCAGATCCAGCGGCAGCAGCATGCCAGCGGGGTCAGAGACGGCCCAGTCGGCATTGGCAGGGTGAGAGTCCTTGCTGCCGATCCGCAGCGTGGCGAGGGTGGCCTGAGCGTTGAGCGCAGCCACAATATCATCACCGCCCGCGACGGGCAGTTCGTTCGGGCAGAGGGGGGTAAAGCCCTTCTGCGCATCAATATCCAGGCTGGCGACGGTTCCCATGATTGGCTCCTGCACATACTATTCGTGTGATATTATCTACCAAACATTAATGGAAGGCGAGCAGGGCGATCGGCATGCTGAGAATGAGTCTGGATATGGTGGTGCTGCGGTTGCATGAGGAGCGGCTCGAGCTGCTGCTCGAGACCCGCGATCGCCCCCCCTTTGCCCATTGCTGGCAACTGCCGGCGCTGCGCATCGACGAGACCCGGGATCGGGATCTCGATGCCGCCCAGCGCCGTCTACTGGCGGAGTGGGGGCTTGGTCACTGCTACAGCGAGCAGGTCTGCACTCTCGGCAATCTGGAGCGGGATCCCCGCGGCTGGTCCACGACCCTGGTCTATCTCTGTCTGGTGGATCCGGAAGTGGAGGCGATCCACGGTTGCTGGCATCCGCTCGCCAACCTGCCGGGGCTGAGCCTCGCCTTCGACCATGTCCAGCTTATCGCCAAGGGACTGGAGCGGCTGCGGATCAAGAGCCGCTACAGCACCCTGCCGCTGCAACTGCTGGGGCCCGAGTTCACCCTCTCCGAGGTGCAGCGCGCCTTCGAAATCATCCTGCAAACACCCATGAATACGGCGGCATTTCGCAAGCGGATCCATCGCGCCGACATTCTGGTAGATACCGGCCGCAAGCGCACCGGCAAACAGCGTCCTGCCATCCTCTACCGGCTGGAGAGCCCCTGCTGCGTGATGTTCGATCAGGTGATGCACGGAGCGGAAGCATGAGTGAGACCGGTGTGCACAAGGTGCTGGTGAGTGCCTGCCTGCTGGGTCAGCCGGTGCGTTACGACGGTCAGAGCAAGGGGATCGTCAGCGACTGGCTGAGTGCGCTGGGAGCCGAAGGACGGGTGCTGGCGTTTTGCCCCGAAGTGGCGGGCGGTTTGCCGACCCCACGCCCCCCTGCCGAGCGACAGGGCGAGCGCGTAGTGACGGCGAGCGGGATGGATGTGACCGCCGAGTTTGATCGCGGCGCCGAGCTGACCCTCGCGCTCTGTCAGGCGCAGGGCATTCGCTTCGCCTTGCTGAAAGAGGGGAGCCCCTCATGTGGCAGCGGCCGTATCTATAACGGCCGCTTCGAAGGTGTTTCTGTGGCGGGCGAGGGCAAGACCACTGCTCTGCTGCGCCGCCACGGGATTGCAGTCTTTTCCGAAGATCAGTTGGCCGAGTTGGCTTCTGCGCTTTCTTTGGATTCCTCCCCGGATTTGGCGGCAACCGGCAGCGGTGACTGACCGCTCTGCCACCCCTCCAGCACCTCGTCCTTCTCCTGCCAGCGCTGGTTTAGCCACTCCTGAAAACCGCGTTTGAACTGCTTGTCGTTGAAGTAATCTCCTATCAGCTGTTCATTCACCGGCAGCTCCTCAATCCGCACCTGAATGCGTTTTACCCGCCCCATCAGGAAGTCCTTGAACGGAGTCTCGGCGTTGTCCGGATAGCGGATGGTGACGTTGATCAGGCTGTCGAACTGTTCGCCCATGGCGGCCAGCGTGAAGGCCAGCCCCGCCGCCTTGGGCGGCATCAGGTGACGATAGCGGGAGCGTGATGCGTCCCGTTTCTGCTCGGTGAAGCGGGTCCCTTCCACGAAGTTGATGACGGTAGTGGGGATGTGGCGAAACTTCTCGCAGGCGTTGCGGGTGGTCTCGATATCCTTGCCGCGCAGGTGCGGGTTCTTCAGCAAAAACTCCCGTGAGTAGCGGCGCATAAAGGGCATATCGAGCCCCCAGCAGGCGAGCCCCAGCAGCGGGATGTAGATGAGCTCGTGCTTCATAAAGAACTTGGGCACCGGCAACCTATCCCTGAACAGGTGACCGAGCACCACGATATCGGTCCAGCTCATATGGTTGCTGATGATGAGATACCAGCCATCCTTGCGCAGTCGGGTGTTGTCCTCCACCTGCCAGTCAATGCGGGTAGTGAGGCGGATCACCAGCGCATTGCAGGCCAGCCACAGGCGCATGAAGCGGTTGTTGAGCCGGCTGCAGGCGCGGCTAAAGGCCGGGATCGGCAGCAACAGTTTGGCCAGCGACACCAGCAGGATCAGACTGGCGCACAAGGCGGTGAAAAGGATGGTCAGGCCCGCGCTGATGATCAGCACCAGCGGGCCGGGAAGCAGGGATAGCATGAATGTTTACTGCGCCTTGGTTGCCAGCAGTTGGCTCAGGGTCTGGTCCTTTTCGTGCCAGATCCCGTTCAACCACTGTTGAAACTCTTGTTGGAACTCGGGGTCATTGAAGTAATCCCCCACCAGCTTGCGGTCGATCGGCAAATAGCGGACCTGAACCTTGATTTGCCCGACCCGGCCACACATGAAGTCCCAGTAGCTGGGAATGCCGTCCGGATAGGCGATGGTGACATCCACCAGTTGATGCAACTGGTCACCCATGGCTGCCAGGGTAAAGGCGATGCCGCCTGCTTTCGGGTGGAGCAGGTGACGATAGGGCGAACCCTGCTTCTGATGTTTGCCCTTGGTGAAGCGGGTGCCTTCGACGAAGTTCATCACACTCACCGGAATGTGGCGGAACCTGGCACAGGCTTTACGGGTTGTTTCTATGTCTTTTCCCTTCAGATGGGGATGCTTTTCCAGAAATTTCCTGGAATATCGCCGCATGAAGGGGAAGTCGAGCGCCCACCATGCCAGACCGAGAAAAGGTACCCAAATCAGCTCTTTCTTGAGGAAAAACTTCAGGAAGGGGATTTTTTGGTTAAAAACCCGCTGCAGTACCAGTATGTCGACCCAGGATTGATGGTTGGCAATCACCATATACCACTCATTCCGGCGCCCTTTGTCCACTCCGACCACCTCGAAAGGGGTTTTTATGATGGTTTTCTGGATCAGATTGTTGAAACCGATCCAGCAGCTGGCACAGCCATCCAGCAGCCAGTTGCAGAGGGTGCGCCATCCCTTGAGGGGGAGCAGGAGCTTGAGCAGACCCAGCGAAAAGATGGGGACAAACCAGAAGAGGGTGTTGAAAAAATAGAGCAGGGTGGAGAGGCTGCCGCGCAGTCGCTCTGTCAGCTTGTTGGGCATGAGTCGGGTCCGTCTTGCTGTCGATAAAGGGCCATCAAGTGGTCAGATCTGTGGCCATAATATCAGCCGATTGCCCGTGAGACCATTCAGAGCCGTTACGGGGTTGGACTCACCCTTTCCCTTCTGTCAGCTGCTGCGCAGTCGCGACAGCAGCCGGTCCATGGCGCGATAACCGAGCGCCTCGATAAGATGCTCCTTGCCGATGGCGGGTTGCCCGGCCAGATCGGCGATGGTGCGTGACACCCGCAGGATGCGATGCCAGGCCCGGATGCTGAGCCCCAGCTTCTGGATGGCGTTCTCCAAAAATTCGGCATCTTGCGGTGATAGGCGGCAAATATCCTCTATCTCACGGCTATCCAGCAGGTTGTTGAGCTTGCCGTTGCGACTCAGCATGCGCTCCCGTGCCACCAGTACCCGATCGCGGATCTGCTGGCTCGACTCCCCCCGCTCCGCCTTGCCGGTCAGGCTCCCCTTGGGTAGTAGTGGCACTTCCACAGTCAGATCGAAGCGGTCGAGAAAGGGGCCGGAGAGCTTGCCGAGGTAGCGCAAGATCTGATCCGGGCTGGAGCGGGTCTGGCCGTCGCCATAGTGGCCACAGGGGCTGGGATTCATGGCGCCGACCAGCTGGAAGCGGGCGGGAAAATCCACCTGGCGGGCGGCCCGGCTGATGGTGATGTGCCCCGTCTCCAGTGGCTCGCGCAGGGAGTCGAGCACCTTGCGCTCGAATTCGGGCAGCTCGTCGAGAAACAGCACCCCGTTGTGGGCCAACGATATTTCGCCGGGCCTTGGGTGGCTGCCGCCGCCCACCAGCGCTACTGCGGAGGCACTGTGGTGGGGCGTGCGATAGGGTCTGTGGTGCCAGTGACCGGCGCGCGGAGTGAGGCCGCCGATGGAGTGGATGGCGGCGGTCTGCTGCGCCTCCTGCTCGCTGAGCGGCGGCAGAATGCCGGGCAATCGGCTCGCCAGCATGCTCTTGCCGGTGCCGGGCGGGCCGATGAACAGCAGGTTGTGGCTGCCGGCGGCGGCGATCTCCAGCGCCCGCTTGGCCTGTGACTGGCCGATCACATCCTGCAGGTCCGGCACATTGGGCAGGCTCTCCGCGCTTTGGGGATCCGGCAGCGGCAGTTCGTACTGGCCTGCCAGCCAAGCTGTGACGGCCAGCAGCTGATGGGCGGTGCGCACTTCGGCATCCTGAATGAGGGACGCTTCGGGGCCGTTCTCCCGCGGTACCAGCAGAGTGCGCCCCGCATCCCGGCAGGCGAGCACGGCGGGCAGCACCCCGAGCACGGGGCGAATTTCGCCGGTCAGGGCCAACTCCCCCAAAAATTCATGATCGAGCAGGTATTTTGCCGGTATCTGCTTGGAAGCAGCGAGAATGCCGATGGCGATGGCCAGATCGAAGCGGCCCCCCTCCTTGGGTAGATCGGCGGGAGCCAGATTGACTGTGATGTGTTTGCTCGGGAACTCGAAATTGCCGTTGAGCAGGGCGCTGCGCACCCGGTCTCGCGACTCCTTCACCGAGGTTTCCGGCAGGCCGACCATGTTGAAGGCAGGCAGGCCGTTGGAGAGGTGAACTTCCACTGTAACTTGCGGGGCCGCGATCCCGAGGCTGGCACGGCTATAAACCACAGCTAATGACATAAATCCCGTCCTTGAGTTGATATATGTTCTGACTAACTGCTTGTTGTTGGTTTTTTATTCCAGAGTTCCGGCTGGGGAATAGCCAAAATCAGTGGGTTGTCACAGAAAAAAGGCTTGCCCAATAAAAATCACCGTGCTAGTTCTAATAGCCATTCGCGGTAGAAACCGCCCCAATTTCACAGGATTTCCGGTTGTAACTATGAACATGGCCTCCCGTTTCGTCAGCATTATTGTGGTCCTAGTGGTGATTATTATCTCACCGCTCGGGGCTCGTTTAGCTGCACGGAACAAGGGATAGACCCACCACCGGACAGAACGAAACAAGCGACCCCCGAGCCTCACAGCCCGGGGGTTTTTTTTCGACCAAAGGACAGGATTTTCCACATGAACGGCGCGCAGTTTTTGGTACAGGCTCTCAAAAAACAGGGTGTGACCCAGGTGTTTGGTTACCCGGGCGGGGCCATCATGCCGGTCTACGATGCCCTGTATGACGGTGGTCTGGCCCATCAGCTCTGTCGCCACGAGCAGGGTGCCGCCATGGCGGCGGTGGGTTATGCCCGCGCCTCCGGTCAGGTGGGAGTCTGCATCGCCACCTCCGGCCCCGGCGCCACCAATCTGGTGACCGGTCTGGCGGAGGCGCTGCTCGATTCGGTGCCTCTGGTGGCCATCAGCGGTCAGGTGCCCTGTTCCGCCATCGGCACCGATGCGTTTCAGGAGGTCGACGTGCTCGGCATGTCCCTCTCCTGTACCAAGCACTCCTTTATGGTGACCGATGCCGCTGATCTGGGGCGGGTGCTGGCAGAAGCTTTCGCCATCGCCACCGAAGGGCGCCCCGGGCCTGTGCTGATCGACCTGCCCAAGGATGTGCAGCTGGCCGCAGTGCCTCCCCAGAGCCCGCTGTTTGCGGTGGAAGAGCCGGAGGTGCTCAATCCCTCGGATCTGGCCGCGGCCCGCACCCTGCTGGCTGCCGCCGAGCGTCCGGTGCTTTACGTCGGTGGCGGGGTGGGTATGGCCAATGCCGAGCAGCAGTTGCGTGACTTTGCCGCCGCAACCGGCATGCCTGCGGTCACCACCCTCAAGGGGATTGGCGCGCTCGACCCCGATAGCGCCGTTTATCTGGGCATGCTCGGCATGCACGGCACCAAGGCCGCCAACTACGCGGTGCAGCAGTGCGATCTGCTGCTGGTGGTGGGCGCCCGTTTCGATGATCGGGTGACCGGCAAGCTGGAGGAGTTCGCCCCCGAAGCCAAGGTGATCCATCTCGATGTGGATGCTGCCGAGTTCGGCAAGCGCCGCGCCGCCGAGGTGGGTATCACCACGGATCTCAAACAGGTGCTGCCGCGCTTCGCCATGACTCTCGACATCGCCCCCTGGCGTGAGCACTGCGCCGCCATGGCCCGCGAATATGCCTTTCGCTACGACCATCCCGGTCATGCCATCTACGCTCCGGCTTTGCTCAAGCAGCTCTCCGCTAGGTTGCCGGAGAGCAGCGTGGTCGCCTGCGACGTGGGTCAGCACCAGATGTGGGTGGCCCAGCACATGCGCTTCACCAGTCCGCGCAACCACCTCTCCAGCGCCGGTCTCGGCACCATGGGCTTCGGTCTGCCGGCCGCCATCGGGGCCAAGATGTCGCGCCCCAATGATGAAGTGGTGCTGGTGAGCGGCGACGGCTCTTTCATGATGAACGTGCAGGAGCTTGGCACCATCCGCCGCGCCCAACTCAAGGTGAAGATGGTGCTGCTGGACAACCAGCGCCTCGGCATGGTGCGCCAGTGGCAGGAGCTATTCTTCGACGGCCGCTACAGCGAGACCATCCTTTCCGACAACCCCGATTTCGTCGCCCTGGCTGCCGCCTTCGGCATCCCCGGCGAAACCATCACATGCAAGGAGCAGATAGCCGGCGCCCTCGATCGCCTGCTGGCAAGCGAGAGTGCCTACTTGCTGCATGTGGCTATTTCAGAGGAAGAAAACGTCTGGCCCCTGGTTCCGCCGGGAGTCGCCAACCACCAGATGATGGAGCAACGCCCATGAACCCGCACACCCTTGCCCAGCCAGCATTTGCACAACACACCCTGCATATCCACGCCCAGCCCAGACCCGAAGTGATGGAGCGGGTGCTGCGGGTGGTGCGTCACCGCGGCTTCAATCTCTGCGCCTTGAATATGGAGCAGGATTGCCAACAGCTGCGGATCACGGTTACTGTCGAGTCGGTGCGTCCCATCCAGCAGTTGTGGAGCCAGCTGGTGAAGCTGGTGGACGTCTCCCGGGTCGATGCACTGGAACAGCAACCCCGGATCAGAGCTTAAGGAGCCAAGCCAATGTCACAGCCTTCCCAATCTGCCACTCACCCGCAATACATCTGGTTCAACGGCAAACTGGTGCCCTGGCAGGATGCCCAGGTGCACGTGATGAGCCACGCCCTGCACTACGGCTCCTCGGTGTTCGAGGGGGTACGAGCCTACGATACCCCCAAAGGCACCTGCATCTTCCGTCTGCAGGAGCATACTCGCCGCCTGTTCGACTCCGCCAAAATCTACTGGATGGACGTCCCCTACAGCGAGTCCGAAGTGAATGAAGCCTGCCGCACCGTGGTGCGCGAGAACGGCCTGAAGAGCGGCTACCTGCGCCCGCTGGCCTTTGTCGGCAACGTGGGGCTGGGGCTGCATCCGCCGCTGGATGCCAAGGCTGATCTGATAGTGGCTGCCCTGCCCTGGGGCGCCTATCTGGGGGAAGAGGGGCTGAAAAACGGGGTGGATGTGTGCGTCACCTCATGGAACCGGCTCGCGCCCAACACCATTCCCACCGGCGCCAAGGCGGGCGGCAACTATTTGTCATCCCAGCTGATCAGCCGCGAGGCCAAGCGCAACGGCTTCGCCGAGGGGCTGGCGCTGGACGTGAATGGCTACCTGAGCGAAGGGGCGGGTGAGAACCTGTTCCTGGTGAAGAACGGCGTACTCTTCACTCCACCTGCTACCGCCGCCATCCTGCCCGGCATTACCCGTGACACCATCATGACGCTGGCGCGTGACTTGGGTTACGAGGTGCGCGAGCAGGCGCTGCCCCGTGAGGCGCTGTACGTCGCAGACGAAATCTTTATGACCGGGACCGCCGCCGAGGTGACCCCGGTGCGCTCCGTCGATCGGATGACGGTGGGCGCTGGCAGCCGTGGCCCGGTGACCGAGCAGCTGCAGAATGCCTTCTTCGGTCTGTTCAACGGCCAGACCGAGGACAAGTGGGGTTGGCTGACACCCGTCAACGACTGATGAGAGAGGGGAGGCGCGGAGCCTCCCCGAGTCGCTTCCGGTGAGTGCTTCCCATAGGAGTCTTCACCAGGATCGATTCCGATCCACTCGTATCATCACCGCATAACGCATCGAGCCCATATGGGCATTCAGGGAGTAGAGACATGCCGAAGTTGAGATCCGCCACCACCACCCACGGACGTAACATGGCCGGGGCCCGCGCCCTGTGGCGTGCCACCGGAATGACCGATCAGGATTTCGGCAAACCCATCATCGCCGTGGTCAACTCCTTCACCCAGTTCGTACCGGGTCACGTCCACCTCAAGGACTTGGGGCAACTGGTGGCCCGCGAGATCGAAGCTGCCGGCGGGGTGGCCAAAGAGTTCAACACCATCGCCGTGGATGACGGCATCGCCATGGGCCACGGTGGCATGCTTTACTCCCTGCCATCGCGAGAGCTGATTGCCGACTCGGTGGAGTACATGGTCAACGCCCACTGCGCCGACGCCATGGTCTGTATCTCCAACTGCGACAAGATCACCCCGGGGATGCTGATGGCTGCCCTGCGCATCAACATTCCGGTGATCTTCGTCTCCGGCGGCCCGATGGAAGCGGGCAAGACCAAGCTCTCCGACCAGATCATCAAGCTGGATCTGGTGGACGCCATGATTCAGGGGGCCGATCCCAAGGTCTCCGACGCCCAGAGCGAACAGGTGGAGCGCAGTGCCTGCCCCACCTGCGGCTCCTGCTCCGGCATGTTTACCGCCAACTCCATGAACTGCCTGACCGAGGCGCTCGGCCTCTCCCAGCCGGGCAACGGCTCCATGCTGGCAACCCACGCCGATCGCGAGCAGCTGTTCAAGCTGGCGGGCCAGCGCATCGTGACGCTGGCCAAGCGCTGGTATGAGCAGGACGATGCTTCGGCACTGCCGCGCAATATCGCCACCAAGGCGGCGTTCGAGAACGCCATGGCGCTCGACATCGCCATGGGTGGCTCCACCAATACCGTGCTGCACCTGCTGGCAGCGGCGCAGGAGGCGGGCGTCGACTTCACCATGGCCGATATTGACCGCATGTCGCGCAAGGTGCCACAGCTCTGCAAGGTGGCGCCCTCCACTCAGAAGTACCATATGGAAGATGTGCACCGCGCCGGTGGCGTGGTCGCCATTCTGGGCCAGCTGGAAAAAGCGGGTCTGGTGCATGGGGATACTCGCACCGTGCTGGGTTGCTCTCTTGTCGAACAGCTCAATGAATATGACGTCAGCCGCCAGCCGAGTCAGGAGGTGGTGGACTTCTACCGTGCCGGCCCTGCCGGTATCCGCACCACCAAGGCGTTCAGTCAGGATTGTCGTTGGCCAGAGCTGGATCTGGACAGAGCCGAAGGGTGCATCCGCTCGCTGGATAACGCCTACAGCCAGGAGGGCGGTCTCGCAGTGCTCTCCGGCAACCTCGCGGTCAACGGCGCCATCGTCAAGACTGCCGGGGTGGATGAGGAGAACCTCACCTTCCGTGGTCCGGCCCGGGTGTTCGAGAGTCAGGAGAGCGCGGTGAACGGCATCCTCGATGGTACCGTGAAAGCAGGCGAGGTAGTGGTGATCCGCTACGAAGGGCCGAAAGGGGGGCCGGGCATGCAGGAGATGCTCTACCCCACCACCTATCTGAAATCCATGGGCCTCGGCAAGGCGTGTGCCCTGATCACCGATGGCCGTTTCTCCGGCGGTACTTCGGGTCTCTCCATCGGCCACGTCTCGCCGGAAGCTGCCTCTGGTGGCACCATAGGTCTGGTGGAGGATGGCGACATCATCAGCATCAACATCCCGGCCCGCAGCATGGTGCTGGAGGTGGCCGACAGCGTGCTGGCCGCCCGCCGTATCGCCGTAGAGGCTCGGGGCTGGAAGCCGCTCGATCGTCAGCGTCAGGTCTCCTTTGCCCTGCGCGCCTACGCCATGTTCGCCACCAGTGCCGACAAGGGCGCGGTTCGCGATCGCTCGATGCTGGGGGAATAAATCATGGTCTCTGCGGCGGATTATCTACGCAAGGTGTTGCTCTCCCCCGTCTATGAGGCGGCGCGGGTGACCCCCTTGCAAACCCTGAAGAAACTCTCCGAGCGGCTCGGTAACCATGTCAGCCTGAAGCGGGAGGATCTGCAACCGGTCCACTCCTTCAAGCTGCGCGGCGCCTACCACAAGATCGCCACCCTGACCGAGGAGCAGAAGGCGCGTGGCGTCATCGCTGCTTCCGCCGGCAACCACGCGCAGGGGGTCGCCCTTTCGGCCGCCAAGCTCGGCATCAAGGCGATCATCGTGATGCCCAAGACCACGCCGGACATCAAGATCGACGCGGTGCGCCGGCAGGGCGGCAACGTCATGCTGTTTGGCAACAGTTTCGACGAGGCTTATGGCGAGAGTCGCCGCCTCTCCGAGCTGGAGGGCTACACCCTGATCCCGCCGTTTGACGACGTCGAGGTGATCGCCGGGCAGGGCACCATCGGCAAAGAGCTGCTGGAGCAGGATACCCACCTCACCCACGTGTTCGTGCCGGTGGGCGGTGGCGGGTTGGCTGCCGGGGTGGCGGTCTATATCAAGCAGCTGCTGCCGGATGTGAAGGTGATCGGGGTGGAGGCTGAGGGCTCCGCCTGCCTCAAGGCCGCGCTGGCGGCCGGTGAGCCGGTCAATCTGGAGCGGGTCTCGCTGTTTGCCGACGGGGTGGCGGTCAAGCGCATCGGCGAGGAGACCTTCCGCCTGTGCAACCAGTATCTGGACGAGGTAGTGACCGTCTCCAACGACCAGATCTGCGCCGCACTGAAAGATATCTTCGACGACTGCCGTGCTATCGCCGAGCCGTCGGGGGCCCTGTCGCTGGCGGGCCTCAAGGCCTACAGCGAGCGGGAGCAGGTCAAAGGGGGGCGGATGGCGGCCATTCTCTCCGGCGCCAACGTTAACTTCCACAGCCTGCGCTACGTGTCGGAGCGCTGCGAGATCGGCGAGAAGCGCGAGGGCATGCTGGCGGTGACCATCCCCGAGCGCAAGGGGGCCTTCCTCGACTTCTGTCGTCAGCTTGGCCCCCGCATGGTGACCGAGTTCAACTATCGCTACGCCGATGCCGAACAGGCGTCGCTGTTCGTTTCGGTGCGCCTCACCGGCGGTGACGAAGAGCTCGGCCAGATCATCGATCAGCTCGGTGGCAACGGCTATCCAGTGGTCAACATGACCGAGAGCGAGCTGGCCAAGAATCATGTGCGCTACATGATTGGCGGCCGCCCGGCCCGGCCCCTTGGTGAGCGTCTCTACAGCTTCAAGTTTCCGGAGCAGCCTGGCGCCCTGATGCGCTTCCTCGAGACACTGGGTTGTCGCTGGAACATCAGCCTGTTCCACTACCGTAACCACGGTGCCGACTACGGCCGCGTGCTCTGCGCCTTCGAGCTGCCGGATGAAGACGTGGCAGCCTTCCACGACTACCTGCGCGAGATTGGCTACGGCTGGAAAGAGGTGAGCGACGACCCCGCCTACCGGCTATTCCTGGCTAGTTGATGGCGGGATCGCGATGAAGCAGGAGGGAGGCGTTGTCCTCCCTCTGTTTTTAGGCTGCAATTGGGAACTTCTGTCTGAGCCATTGAAATCCATGGGCCAGTGCCATCAGCAGCAGGGTGCCGGGCAGCACCGTTTGCCACAGGAAGGCTGGCTCTTGTCCTGTCATCAGGATCAGCAAGGGATTGGCGCCCGCCGGAGGGTGAAGAATATTCAGTCCCTGCATCAGGGCGATGGCCAGCCCGGTTGCCAGAGCCATCTGCATTTCAGCAGGGAGGGGAAGCAGGCCGATGACCAGTCCGACGCAGGCCGTCAGCAGGTGTCCACCCAGCACGTTTTTGGGGCGCGCCAGCGGACTATCTGGCAGGGAAAACAACAACACACAGCTGGCCCCGAAAGGTGCCATGACTAGCGCGACATGCCAGCTCAGATTGAGCCATCCCAATATGCCGATGGTGAGTGCGGCGCCCACACCTGCCCATAACGGGCCATACCATTTTGTCATCATGCTTTCCTCTTGGTTTGCCAGAACTGATTAGGCACATTAGGTAGACAGATCGGTGTACTTCAAGAGGCAAATCATGAGTGAGAAGCGTCAACAACTGGTGGCGACGGCCTACCGTCTGTTCAACCGTCATGGCTTTCATGCCACCGGCATAGATCGCATCTGGGCCGAGGCGGGGAGTACCAAGCGCACCCTCTATCGCCACTTCCCGACCAAGGATGCCTTGATTGAGGAGGTGCTGCTCGCTCGTGACCGGGAGTTCTTCGCCTTGCTTGACCAGCGGCTGGCCGGTGTGAGCGGACGTGAAGCTCGCCTCCAGGCGCTGTTCGATGGTTTCGCGGCGTGGTTTGGCCGCTCTGATTTCTATGGCTGCAACTTTATCAACGCCAGCGCCGAGTTTGCCGACCCACGCCATCCGGTGCGCAAGCTGGTGATGGCCCACAAGCAGGCGTTATTGGGCTGGGTGATAAACCAGCTCAACTGTTCTCTGGCACAGGCCACCGAGCTTTGCCTGTTGCTGGAGGGGGCGATCGTGATGGCTCACAGCTATCAGCAGCCACTGGCGTTGGAGCAGGCCAGAATGCTGGCAAAGACCATTTTGGCCGACGATGGCGCGATAATGCAGGCCGCTTCACACTCCTGAGATGCTGGTCATTTGAGGCTGCGTTCGGATGGGATACCCTGAATAGCGGAGAGGCCGCCTGACGGCTTCACACAGGGAAGAGTGCGCACTCAGGCGCCCATAACGACTTATTGCAGAGGCGAAAATATGAATAAATCCATGCTTGCCGTATTGGTCAGTGGTTTGCTGGCGGCCGGAGCCGTGCAGGCCGCTGCTCAGGACAATACCTGGTATGTCGGTGGCAAGGCCGGTTGGTCCAATTACTATGGCGTTGACCACAACCAGTATGCCGAGTCGATTGCCCAGACGTTGGGTAATACCAGCGAGAACACGGATGATCTGGGTCTGGGTCTGTTCGCCGGTTACCAGCTCAACCCCAACCTGGGGTTCGAGCTGGGTTATGACTGGCTTGGCAAATACGACACCACCTCGGGCACCGGCGCCAATACCCTCAATACCGAAGCCAAGAGCCAGATGATTCAGGCCACCATGAAGATCAGCTTCCCGGCAACGAATGTGCTCGATCTTTATGGCCGGCTCGGCGGTGCCTATGCCTGGACGGATAGCGAGATCAGCTTCGCCAATAGCAGCGAGACCGGTAAAAAGCATGGCGCCGCATTTGTCGGGGCGCTGGGTGCCGAGTACGCCATCGATCGTGACTGGGCCGCCCGTCTGGAGTACCAGTACACTACGCCGCTGGGAGATGCCTCTCTCGATCGCTCAGGCATCGAGCTGGATAACGGCCTGATTTCGTTCGGCATGCTCTATCGTTTCGGTCAGCAAGGGGGTGAGGTTGCTGTGCCGGCGCCAGCTCCGGCAGCCGAGCCTGCCCCGGCTGTGGTGGTGGAGCCCAAGACCTTCAGCCTGAGTTCCGATGTGCTGTTCGAGTTCAACAAGGCGACCCTGAAACCAGCCGCCAGCCAGGCGCTCGATGCCCTGTTCAGCCAGATTGTGGCGGCCAATCCGAAGGATGGCGTCGCGACCGTGGTCGGTTATACCGACCGCATCGGCTCCGACAACTACAACCTGGCCCTCTCCGAGAAGCGGGCCCAGAGCGTGGCCAGCTATCTGGTAGCCAAAGGCTTGTATGCTGACAAGGTGCGGGTCGAAGGGCGTGGCAAGGCCAATCCGGTTACTGGCAACAACTGCGCCAG
This sequence comes from Aeromonas sp. 600948, assembly GCF_049174875.1. Taxonomy (NCBI): domain Bacteria; kingdom Pseudomonadati; phylum Pseudomonadota; class Gammaproteobacteria; order Aeromonadales; family Aeromonadaceae; genus Aeromonas; species Aeromonas sp. 600948. Next base: position 123,053 of record NZ_JAAKTY010000007.1, on the reverse strand, counting down.
CCGTTCCAAACAGGAGCTGATTGCCTGTCTGGCACCGGATCGTCGGGTTGAAATCCATCTGGAAGGGGTTTCCCAGCCGGCGCAGTGATGCTGCGGCTAGAGATGGGATTCGAGAAGAACGGGAGGCCAGGCCTCCCGTTTTCTATGGTCAGCGTGATCGGATGGTGGTGCAGACCTGATTTGCCAACATCATGAGTTATCGAATCTTTTCCTAATAGGAATAGTTATTATATTTCCAGGAAATTACAGGGTAAAAAAATAGAATTAAACTTTGCGCCTGAAGATCCTTTTGGTTAGAATCTCTGCGTGTTATCAATAGACAGGTAAATATTATGGACTGCGACAGTTGTAGCCGATTGCAAATCGCGATGCGGGTTTACCAGAGCTGAGGCCGAATATTTTATCTTCTCTCTCACTCTGATTGCTCGAATCACAAGCATAGAGTGCAGCATCTATATGAGTCAGCATCGACTCTCACAACCTCTTTATCCCGCCTTCATCAGGGATTCCGGTTGTAAATCTGGATCGTTCCGCTCATCTGCGAGCCATGCGCGCCTCGCGACCCCTGCAATTGAACGCTTCATCATGCATCCCGGTACTGCCCGTCAGGGCCGTCACAGCGTCGGAACCATGCATCCGTGCCGTGGTCGGGAAGGGATCAAGCGTAAAATAACAAGATGGATAATCTCATATTGAAAACTATTTCGTTTTCGATATGGCAGGTTGCACATTAAAATAAATGATGTGATTGATTAATATATTTCGGCGGTGGCAAGGGTCGCGCTGTAATATTTCTATAGGCGTGGTTTTCTCCGATGTTCTTACCCGCCAGATATCACTGATACTATTTCCTGCCCGCATCCAGTTATTTCAAACTGTCGTAATCCTGATTTTCTTTATGGGTGATGCCGCTCTAGTTGCGGGATCACCGGATTGGTCCGCTGATAATGCAGACTCGCGGCCATGCCTGCCAACGACAGTGTGTATCGCTGTCCATGGTTCGTCCGGCCCTCTCTCCACCCCACTCGGAGGATATCGTATGACCGAAGAGCCCAAACCTCGACCCTCGGGGTTCACGCCTCCCCACTCCTGATCCCCCCTGCGGGGACGGGATGCGGTGTTCTGACCCCTGATCTGACCCAACCATGCTGGTTAGCTCGACGGCAGACATTTGTCTGACGAGCCGCCCCGTGCGCGCCAGTTGAGCGTGCCGGCAACGAGTCGGGTTCACAGCTTTCGATATCAGTACTGACGCCTGGCCTGGCCCGCGACAGGGCCCTTCTGCAAGCGAAAATCAGGATTTAAAGTTATGAAGCAACAACATACTGCCAGCCGGCACAAGCAACAGGGGTTCGTCGCCCCGGGCCGTGCCAATGAGAAGCTCTCCTCCCGGGTGCTCGACGAGGCCGACAAGTCCCTCGAATACACCCTCACTGCCGTGCGCGGCAATATCGACGGCCTGACCGCGACCGAGGCGGCCAACCGTCTGGTCCAGTTTGGCCCCAACGAGGTGACCCACGACAAGCCGCCCCATCCATTGATCCAGCTGCTGCAGGCGTTCAAAAACCCGTTTGTGATGGTCTTGATGGTGCTTGGGCTGGTCAGTTACGTGATGGACGTGCTGATGGCCGAGCCGGGTGATGAGGACTGGGTCAAGGTGATCATCCTCGGTGTCATGGTGGGCCTGAGCGGTCTGCTGCGCTTCTGGCAGGAGTACCGTTCCGCCAAGGCGGCCGAGGCGCTCAAGTCACTGGTGCGCAACACTGCCACTGTACAGCGTCGTCCCTCGCCGGGCGCTACCCCCCAGCGCAAGGAGGTGGCAATGACCGAGCTGGTGGCCGGAGACATAGTGCACTTGCAGGCGGGAGACATGATCCCCGCCGACATCAAGCTGATCGAATCCCGCGATCTCTTCATCAGCCAGGCGGTGCTGACCGGTGAAGCACTGCCGGTAGAGAAGTATGACACTCTGGGAGCTGTGGCCGAGAAGTCGGCAGACGGCAACAGCACAGGGGACGTGGGGTTGCTCGATCAGCCCAACATCTGCTTCATGGGCACCAACGTGGTGAGCGGTACAGCCAAGGCTGTGGTGGTGGCCACCGGCAGCGACACCTACTTCGGTTCGCTGGCCCGCAACGTGGTGAGCCACAAGCGCATCGAGACCAGTTTCGATCGCGGCGTCAACAGCGTCACCAGGCTGCTGATCCGCTTCATGCTGGTGATGGTGCCCATCGTCTTCATGCTCAGTGGTATCAGCAGTGGTGACTGGATGTCGGCGCTCACCTTCGCGCTGGCGGTGGCGGTAGGGCTCACCCCCGAGATGCTGCCGATGATCGTCTCCGCCAACCTGGCGCGAGGGGCGGTGGCCATGGCCAAGCGCAAGGTGGTGGTCAAACGGCTCAACTCGGTGCAGAACTTCGGTGCCATGGACGTGCTCTGCACCGACAAGACAGGTACCCTGACCCAGGACAAGATCATCCTCGAGCACCACTACGACGTGCGTGGCAACCGGGACGACCGGATCCTGCAGCTGGCCTGGCTCAACAGTTATCATCAGAGCGGCATGAAGAACCTGATGGACATCGCGGTGATCGAGCATGCCGATGTGCTGGGAGCTGGCTGCAAGCCGGCTGGTTACAGCAAGGTGGATGAGTTGCCATTCGACTTCGTGCGCCGCCGTCTGTCGGTGATCGTACAGGATGAGCGTGGCCAGCAGCTGATGGTCTCCAAGGGGGCGGTGGAAGAGATGCTGGCCGTCTCCAGCCAGATCGCCGATGGCCAGGAGGTGCGGGATCTGACCGACGCCGATCGCCTTGCCCTGCTGCGCCAGAGCGAGGAGTTCAATGCCGAGGGCTATCGGGTATTGATCGTGGCGACCCGCGAGATCTCGGCAGGCGAGTGCAAGCAGAGCTATCGTACCAGTGATGAGGTCAATCTGGTGGTGCGCGGCTTCCTCACCTTCTTCGATCCGCCCAAGGATTCGGCCGCACCGGCCATCCGTGCGCTGAACGACTATGGTGTGGCGGTCAAGGTGCTGACCGGTGACAATCCCATCATCACCAGCAAGGTGTGTCGTGACGTAGGGCTGGAGCCCGGCTTACCGCTGCTCGGCAAGGATATCGAAGGAATGGATGACGTGGCGTTGTGCGAGGTGGTCAAGCAGACCACCATCTTCGCCAAGCTCACCCCGCTGCAGAAGTCGCGGGTGGTTAAGGCGCTGCAGGCCAACGGCAACACCGTCGGTTTCCTCGGTGACGGCATCAACGATGCGCCGGCGCTGCGGGATGCGGACGTAGGGATCTCGGTGGACAGCGGTGCCGACATCGCCAAGGAGACCGCCGACATCATCCTGCTGGAGAAGAGTCTGATGGTGCTGGAGGAGGGGGTGATCAAGGGGCGCGAGACCTTTGGCAACATCCTCAAGTACCTCAACATGACCGCCAGTTCCAACTTCGGCAACGTCTTCTCGGTGCTGGTGGCTTCCGCCTGGCTGCCATGGGCACCCATGCTGGCGATGCAGATGCTGATCCAGAATCTGGTGTATGACGTCTCCCAGATGCTGCTGCCGTGGGACAAGATGGATCCCGAGTTCCTCAAGCGACCGCGCAAGTGGGAGGCGAGCAACATCAAGCGCTTCATGCTCTGGCTTGGCCCGACCTCGTCGGTGTTCGATATCAGTACCTATTGCCTGATGTGGTTCGTGTTCGGTGCTGGCGCCCTCTATGCCACCGCCAACGGCAGTATGGATCCGCTGGTCAACGGTCAGGCCATCATGAACTCCGGCTGGTTCATCGAGGGGTTGGTGTCGCAAACGCTGGTGGTACATATGCTGCGTACCCGCAAGATCCCGTTCCTGCAGAGTACCGCTACCCTGCCGGTGCTGCTCTCCACCTCGATCGCCATTGCCATCGGCTGCTACCTGCCCTTCTCGCCTGTGGCTGAGCACTTCGGTTTCATCAATCTGGATGGGCCCAAGTACTTCATGTGGTTGGTGATTACCATGCTGGCCTACATGGGGCTGACCCAGACCGTCAAGAGCATCTACATCAAGCGCCACGGCCAGTGGTTCTGATGACGTGCTAGCTGACGGGCCGGTGTGATCCCGGCGCGACAGAAAAAAGAGAGCCAGCCCACGCAAGCGGACTGGCTCTCTTTATTTGGTGTGACCCGACTCCCTTGTTGGCGAGTACCGGCCTGTGGCTTAGAGCTTGAACAGCGGGCGCAGGCGAATACCGATCAGGCTGCCGGCGAGGGCCATCAGCATCCAGACCCAGCCGTGCAGGCTGCCGGAGGCGGTGCCGTCGAAGAAGCCGCCGAGGTTGCAGGCGCTGTACATGGCGCCCATCCCCATCAGCAGGCCGCCGAGGATGGATGCCAGACTGTTGCCGATCCGCATCGGGGCGAAGTTTCCGCCACCGCTGATGCAGCGCGCCAGCATGGCCCCCAGAATGCCGAGCCAGAACATGCCGACCATGGGATTGATGAAGAGTGGCTGGGCCAGCTTGGGGTTGCCCTCGAACAGGCCGAACAGAGAGGCGCCGCGCAGCGCCATGTCATAGACGGCGCCTGTGATGGTCCAGGCCGAGCCGTGCAGGGCGACGACAGTGGAGTTGAGTATGGCGATGATGATGCCGCCGGTCAGCACGGTGAAGCGGCCATCGCGCCAGAACAGGTTGCCGCCGCTGAAGAGGGGCTTGAGTTCGCCGGTACGCTTGAGTTCGCTGTTGCGAAACAGCAGGAACAGCGCGGCGACCAGCGCCAGGTTGAGCAGCATGCCGCTCCAGATATTGCCGGTCAAATCCTTGGCCAGCACCACATGGCTGGAGAAGGTGGCCTCCAGTTCGGGGCGGAACTGGTTGCTGATGAGGGTGCCGATTCCGTAGCAGATCAGCACCAGCCAGAAGCGGGGTTGTCCCTCGCCGCAGCAATAAAGAGTGCCGGTGGCACAGACGCCTGCCAGCTGCATGCCGATGCCGAACAGGAAGGCACCGACGATGAAGGGAATGCCGATAGCCATCACGTTGCCCACCATGGCATCGCCAAACAGGGCGTGACTAAAGGAGAGGAAGGTGGTGAACAGCAGAATTTCGATGGCGATGGTGAGCAGGTGAACCCGCACATAGTAACTGTTGCGCTTGGTCAGCATTTCGCGCCAACCGAACACGATGCCGAAGCGGCTGAAGGAGAGGGTGAAGCCAAAGCCGAATCCGATCAGGGCCATCAGGGCCCATTTCATACCAAAGGTGTTGCCAAGCCAGAGTAACGCTCCCCCCGCGATTGCCACGATGGGGAGCGACCATTTTCGAGTCATAGCTGTAATTCCTTATAGCTGGATGGAGAATAGGGAGTGCGGATCCTATTCCCACATTGAGTCCAAGGCTACCGGTTTAACAGGTCAGGGGGCGAGAAAATGGCATATCGCTTCTGATGACTTTGTTAGCTACTGATTTGATTTTGAAGGCTTTATATTGCTCGTTGCAGCAGGACGCTTGCCGTTGCGCAGCCCATCCAGCGTGAAGATCAGCAGCGCGCTCCAGATACAGGCGAAAGTAAGAGCCTTGTCCATTGCCAGCTCCTCGCCGTAGAGAGTGACAGCGAGGATGAACATCAGGCTGGGGCCTATGTACTGGAAGAAGCCCAGGGTGGAGAGCTTGAGCCGTGTCGCGGCGGCGGTGAAGCAGAGCAGAGGGGCTGTGGTGACGGCGCCAGCAGCGATCAGCAGCAGGTTGAGGTGCCAGTCGTTCTGGGTGAGATGGCTGGTGGGGCTGTCGGCAATGCCCCACAGATAGATTGCTGCCGGTGGCAGCATGATCATGGTTTCGATCAGCAGACCGGTAAGTGCATCGAGGGCCAGTTTTTTGCGCACCAGGCCATAGATGGCGAAGCTCGATGCCAACACCAGTGCAATCCAGGGCAGGGAGCCAAAGGCGATAAGCTGGATCGTCACCCCGGCAAAGGCCAGCGCCACCGCCCACCACTGCAGGCGGCGCAGTTTCTCGCTCAGAAACACCATCCCCAGCAGCACGTTGAACAGCGGGTTGATGTAGTAGCCGAGGCTGGCATCCAGCATGTGGCCGTTGTTGATGGCCCAGATAAACAGCAGCCAGTTGCCGCCAACGGTGACCGAGGTAAAAGCTAGGGTGAGCAGCACTTTTGGCTGACGCAGCACTGCCTGCACCTTGTGCCACTGGTGGCCAGCCAGGGTGAGCACCATCAGCAGCACGCAGGACCAGATCATCCTGTGGGTCAGAATTTCAGCGGCCGGGACGGCAGAGATGGTCTTGAAATAGATGGGGGCTATGCCCCAAAGGGTATAGGCGCACAGGGCGTAGATGACGCCCTGGCGCTGGATCTGTTGCGGCATGCGGATGACCTTTACTGAAGCGTTGGATGCGGGAAAACATCGCAAAAAATCAGTGTAGCGATCCTTTATCGAGGAAAGAAGCGAATAAACGAAGTTTGAGAATACGGTTGGAAGCTGGTCAGCCTTTGCCGCGACGGATCTTGTCGACGTCCATCAACAGCCACAACATCAGGGCGATGGCGGAGATCCAGGGGCCCCAGGTCACGTAGGCCTCGCCGTGCCCCAGCACGAAAAACAGCAGGGGCAACCCGATCACCAGAAAAAGTACGCTTCCCAGAAAAAATAGCATTTTTGTCTTTATATTTAATGGTTTGCTTATTTGATGATTATATCGATTGTGCCGCCTGATGGAAGACCAAAATGCAAAAGGGGGGATTTCTCCCCCATTGCTGATGATGATGGCTATTTATACCTTTATTCGAGCTGGATCCAGGTACTTTTCAGCTCGGTGTACTTCTCCAGCGCGTGCAGCGACTTGTCACGACCGTTACCAGACTGCTTGAAGCCACCAAACGGCATGGTCATGTCGCCGCCATCCCAGTTGTTGACGAATACGGTGCCAGCACGCAGGGCGCGGGAACCCTTCACCGCCTTGTTGAGATCCGCGGTCCAGATCGCTGCTGCCAGCCCGTAGTCGGTGTCGTTGCCCAGTGCAATGGCCTCTTCGAGCGTGTCGAAACCGGTCACTGCCAGCACAGGGCCGAAAATCTCCTCGCGGAAGATCCGCATCTCGGGTGTCACCTCGTCGAAGATGGTGGGCTCGATATAGAAGCCGCCGCTCTCAAGATTGGTGCGTTTGCCTCCCAGCAGTAGCTTGGCTCCCTCCTGCTTGCCAATCTCGACATAGCGCAGCACCTGCTCCATCTGGATGTGATCCACCATGGCGCCGATGCGGGTCGCAGGGTCGAGCGGGTTGGCTGAGATCCACTCGCGGGCATGGGCCAGCAGTCGCTCCATAAATTGCGGCTTGATGCTGTTTTGCACCAGCAGGCGAGAGGCGGCGGTACACACCTCGCCCTGGTTGTAGAAGATGGCGCCAGCGGCGCTCTTGGCCGCGGTATCCAGGTCCAGCGCATCCGCCAGTATGATGTTGGGGCTCTTGCCGCCGCACTCCATAAAGGCGCGCTTGAGGTTGGACTTGCCGGAACACTCCACCAGGTGCTTGCCGATTTTGGTGGATCCGGTGAAGGTGATGCAATCCACATCCATGTGCATGGCCAGCGCCTCGCCCACGGTATGGCCAAAGCCCGGCAGCACGTTGAACACGCCGTCAGGAATGCCTGCCTCCTTGGCCAGACCTGCGATACGCAAGGCGGTCAGGGGGGACTTTTCGGAAGGTTTGAGAATGACCGAGTTGCCGGTAGCGAGCGCCGGCCCCAGCTTCCAGCAGGCCATCACCAGCGGGAAGTTCCACGGCACGATGGCGGCAACGACCCCGAGCGGTTCCCGGGTCACCAGCGCCAGGGCGGATTCCTCGACCGGCGCGACCTGATCGTAGATCTTGTCGATCGCTTCGGCGTTCCAGGCGATGCAGTTGGCGGCGGCAGGGGCATCGTAGCCCATGGCATCGCCGATGGGTTTGCCCATGTCCAGCGACTCCAGCAGTGCCAGCTCCACCTTGTTGAGACGCATCAGTTCGGCGAAGCGCTGCATGATCAGCTTGCGCTGTTTCGGCGGCAGGCCGCTCCAGCGCTTGTCGTTGAAGGCATCACGCGCGGCCTGTACCGCCAGCTCGGCATCGGCGGCATTGCAGGCTGCTACCTTGGTCAGCAGCTTGCCGTTGGCCGGGTTGATACAGTCGAAGGTGGCACCATTGACGGCATCCCGATAGCTACCGTTGATAAAGGCTTGTGAGGGCAGGGTCAGATGGGCGGCCTTGTGTTGCCACTGGGCCAGGGTCAGGTCACTCATGTTCACTCCTTGAACCGGCAAAAGTCATTGTCCGCGTATCAATATGCTAAACATCCTGCCACTTGTAAATCCATTTTGTAACAATTCATTAAACATTGGCGGCTGGCTGACCCCTTATCACCCTGTTAGAAACTGGCGGGGGTATTGGCCGAAATCAATACGCACTCCTGCTCGCCCACATTGCGAAAACGGTGAGGAGTGCGGCTGTCAAAGTAGTAGCCGTCCCCCGGTGTCAGCAGGTAGATCTGCTCACCCACGGTCACTTCAACCTCGCCCTTGATAACGATGCCGCACTCTTCACCCTCGTGGCTCAGCATGTCGTCGCCAGTGTCGGCGCCCGGTGGCAGCACCTCCTGCAACATGCCGATGGCACGGTTGGCACGGCTGTGGCCCACCAGCCGGTAGCTGATGGGGTGAGTGCCGAGATCCGGCATATCGGCGGCGCGAAAGATCACTTCGGAGTCCATTTCGGTCTCGTCAGTAAAGAAGCTGGCCAGTGACATGGGGATCCCTTCCAGCACCTTGCGCAGGGAGGCAACTGACGGGCTCACCTGATTCTTTTCGATCTGGGAGATGAATCCGTTGGTCACGCCCGAGCGTTTGGCCAGCTCGCGCTGGGAGAGGGCCGCCTTGGTGCGAACCGCCTTGAGACGGTGACCGATATCCATCGATAGACACTCCTTGACTGTTTACTATTATTAAATTTGTGTTAAATATCTTATACCACCCTGTAGAGTCATCTAGCTAGGGGTGGCATCAGACAGGGCGATAATGAGCCCTTTTTTATGGATTCAGGTGTTTAATTTAATAGGCAATGGCCAATAGTTGCTAAACACCTTAAGGATGAGGTGACCATGAAACCGATCAGCGACATCAATACTCCCTCCGACATGTCCGCCTTCTGGATGCCGTTCACCGCCAACCAGCAGTTCAAGGCGGCGCCGCGCATCCTGAAGTCGGCGGAGGGGATGTATTATCACTCAGAGGATGGCCGCAAGATACTGGATGGCACTGCCGGACTCTGGTGTTGCAACGCGGGCCATGGTCGGCGCGAGATTGCCGAGGCGGTCTCCCAGCAGATTTCCCACCTCGATTTCGCCCCCACTTTCCAGATGGGCCACCCGTTGCCGTTCGAGCTGGCCAACCGGCTGGTGGAGATCGCTCCCCAGGGCTTTGGCCATGTCTTCTATACCAACTCCGGCTCAGAGTCGGTTGATACCGCGCTCAAAATCGCACTGGCCTGGCAGCGGGCTCGCGGTCAGGGCACCCGCACCCGGCTGATTGGTCGCGAGCGGGGTTATCACGGGGTTGGCTTTGGCGGCATCTCGGTGGGGGGCATTCCTGGCAATCGCAAGTGGTTTGGCTCCCTGCTGACCGGGGTGGATCATTTGCCCCATACCCTCAACATCGCCAAAAATGCCTTCACCAAAGGGTTGCCTGAGGAGGATGTGGCGCTGGCCGACGAGCTGGAGAAGATCGTTTTTCTGCACGATGCCAGCAACATAGCGGCGGTGATCGTCGAACCCATCGCCGGCAGTACCGGCGTGCTGATGCCGCCCAAAGGCTACCTCAAGCGGCTGCGGGAGATCTGCACCAAACACGGCATCCTGCTGATTTTTGACGAGGTGATCACCGGTTTCGGTCGCCTTGGCTCTCCCTTCGCCGCGCAGGAGTTCGATGTCATCCCCGACATGATCACCTGCGCCAAGGGGCTCACCAACGGCGCTATCCCCATGGGAGCTGTGCTGGTGCAAAAGCATATTTATGACGACATGATGGCGGCAGGTAAGGGGGCTATCGAGCTGTTCCACGGCTACACCTATTCCGGTCATCCGGTGGCTGCTGCTGCGGGTCTGGCGACCCTCGAGATCTATCGCAACGAGAACCTGCTTAGCCGCGCCGCGGATCTGGCGGGCTACTGGGAGGAGGCGGCCCATTCGCTGAAGGGCTGCAAGCATGTGAAGGATGTGCGCAACTACGGGCTGGTGGCCGGTATCGAACTTGAATCCATGCCGGATGCGCCGGGCAAGCGCGCCTATGAGGTGTTTGTCCGCTGCTTCGAGAAGGGGGCGCTGATCAGGGTGACCGGCGACATCATCGCCCTGTCGCCACCCCTCATCATCGAGCGCAGCCAGATCGATGATCTCTTCACCCTGCTGCAGGATGCCCTGCAGGCACAACCCTAACCCATTTGATGGCCCCGCGCTGGCGGGGCCTTGCGTTGTCTTGTTCAGCGCAATCACCACATCAATTATCACGGAGGATACATGACATACAGGGTCAGCAACTTCATCAACGGCCAGCCGCAGGAGAGTCGTAGCGAGCGCCAGGGCGCCATCTTCAACCCAGCCTGCGGCAAGCAGCAGGGGAGCGTTGGGCTTTCCAGCGCCGCCGAGTGTCAGGAGGCGATCGCCATCGCCGAGCGTGCCTTTGCCGACTGGTCGCAAACCCCGCCGCTGGTGCGGGCTCGGGTCTTTTTCCGCTTCAAAGAGTTGATGGAGCAGCACAGAGACGAGCTGGCCGAGCTCATCAGCCGCGAGCACGGCAAAGTCTTCTCCGATGCGCAGGGTGAGCTGACCCGCGGGCTGGAGGTAGTGGAGTTTGCCTGCGGCATTCCCCATCTGCTCAAGGGGGAGTACTCCCTCAACGTCGGTCGCGGGGTAGACAGCTACTCCATGATGCAGCCGGTCGGGGTTTGCGCCGGCATCACCCCGTTCAACTTCCCGGCCATGGTGCCGCTCTGGATGTTCCCGGTCGCGATTGCCTGCGGCAACACCTTCATTCTCAAACCCTCCGAGAAGGATCCCTCTCTCTCGCTGCGGATGGCCGAGCTGCTCAAGGAGGCCGGTCTGCCGGACGGCGTGCTCAACGTGGTGAACGGTGACAAGGAGGTGGTGGACGTGCTGCTGACCGACCCGCGGGTCGGCGCCGTGTCGTTTGTCGGCTCCACCCCCATCGCCCAGTACATCTATGCCACCGCCTCGGCCCACGGCAAGCGAGTGCAGGCGCTGGGCGGCGCCAAGAACCATATGGTGGTGATGCCGGATGCTGATCTCGATCAGGCGGTCTCAGCTCTGATGGGGGCTGCTTATGGGGCGGCGGGCGAGCGCTGCATGGCCATTTCGGTAGCCGTGGTAGTGGGTGACGAGACCGCCGATGCCTTGGTAGCCAAACTGAAACCGCTCGTTGAGAAGCTGCGGGTGGGCCCGGGGCTGGGCCAGAGCCCGGAAAACGAGATGGGGCCGCTTATCAGCAAGGAGCATCTGGCCAAGGTGCGCGGTTATGTGGATCAGGGGGTGGCCGAAGGGGCCGCGCTGCGAGTCGATGGTCGCACGCTGAGCCACGACGAGGGTTACTTTATCGGTGGCTGCCTGTTTGACGAGGTGACCCCCGAGATGCGCATCTATCGCGAGGAGATCTTCGGCCCCGTGCTCTCCATCGTGCGGGTGCCGGACTACGAGACGGCGCTGCGACTCATCAATGAACATGAGTACGGCAATGGCACCGCCATCTTTACCTGCGACGGCGACACCGCGCGGGACTTCACGGCGCGGGTACAGGTCGGTATGGTAGGGGTGAACGTTCCCATTCCGGTGCCGATGGCGTTTCACAGCTTTGGCGGCTGGAAGCGCTCCATCTTCGGGCCGCTCAACATGCACGGGCCGGATGGGGTTCGCTTTTATACCCGGATGAAGACGGTGACGGCGCGCTGGCCCCAGAGCCTGCGCAGTGGTGCCGAATTCTCCATGCCAACCATGAAGTGATGAGCCCAGGGCTCACCACCATGATTTAATTCTCTTGCCCCCGCAGATCGCTGGTCTGCGGGGGCACTTCTGTAAAGGAGCAACAGATGCGATTGGGAATTCTCGATTGTGACCGGCTGGATCCCGATCTGGCGGATCGTTTTGGCCCCGTCTACTCCGAGATGTTTATCAGGGGGTTTCAGCCGCTGGCACCCGAGCTGGAGTTTCGGGTCTGGTCAGCCATCGATGGGGAGCTGCCGGAGGATCTGCACGAGTGCGATGCCTGGCTCATCACCGGCTCGCGCCACGATGCCTATAGCGATATCCCTTGGATCAAGGCGTTGCGTGGCTGGATCCGTCGGGCCCATGATGCCGACGTCAAGCTGGCCGGGATTTGTTTTGGTCATCAGGTGATCGCCCAGGCGCTGGGGGGCGAGGTGGTGAAGTCTACCAAGGGGTGGGGGCTGGGAGTGTCGGTGCACCCCATGTTGGCTGATGAGCCCTGGATGGCGCCGTCTCGTGATCAGATCCGTATTCTGGCCAGTCATCAGGATCAGGTGGCCCTGCTGCCCCCCGGAGCGACCCGGCTGGCGGGCAACGATTTTTGCCCCAACTTCATGTTCCTGCAGGGGAACAACATAGTTGCCATTCAGGGACATCCGGAATTTTCGGTGGAGTACAACCGGGCGCTGATCGAGCGGCGCCGAGGCCTGTTACCCGACGAGCGTTACCAGAGCAGCCTCTCCTCGCTGGAGGGAGAGGTGGATTCGACCACCATGATGCAGTGGTTGCTGCAGTTTTTGGGGATCCTGCCGCTGCGGGCCGGCGCAGCCTGAGCCCGGTTTGTCAGCGACCCCCTTCGGGTGCTAGATTTTGTAGCAAAATGAAGGATCAAGCGCTGCGATGTCGGGATCGGATGATACACTGGCCGCCCTTTGTGGCGGCCTGTTTGTCTGGCGTGATCGCCGCACCAGCTTGAGAGGGTGAAGCCTTGAAACTACAGCAATTGAAGTACTTGATCGCGATCCGGGACCACAACCTCAACGTCTCGGTGGCGTCCGATGCGCTCTATACCAGCCAGCCCGGGGTCAGCAAGCAGATCGGCCTGCTGGAGAGCGAGCTGGGAGTGCGGATCTTCGAGCGCCGTGGCAAGCATCTGCACCGCATCACCCCGGTGGGCGAGGAGATCATCAAGTGTGCCGAGGCGATGCTCAACATCGAGAGCAAGATAAAGGCGATCTCCCGTGAGTATCTGGATCCGACCGTGGGCACCCTCAACATTCACACTACCCACACTATCGCCCGCTATCTGCTGCCCAAGTCGGTTACCTACTTCACCAAGAAGTACCCCAAAATCTCGTTCCACCTCCATCCGGTGATGTCGGCGAGCAAGGAGCAGATCAGCAAGGGTTACTCCGATTTTTCCATCGTTGCCCACGAAATTGGCTTCGACAAGGAGCTGATCGCGCTGCCCGCCTACCTCTGGACCCTCTCGCTGGTGGTGCCGCAGGATCACCCGCTGGCCAAGGTGAAGAAGCCGACCCTGGAGCAGCTCTGCCACTACCCCATCCTCAGTTACGAGAGCGGTGCCACCGGTCGGCAGGTGCAGGATGAGGTGTTTCAGGCGGCGGGGCTGACCCCGAGCTACTACATGACGGTAATGGATGCCGGAGTGATCAAGCGCTATGTGGAGCTGGGCTTTGGCATCGGCATCATCTCCTCGCTGGTGGCCAACGACACCGACAGCCCCGGGCTGGTCTCCATCAATCTGGAGCACCTGTTCAAGCCCTGTCCGGCCCAAATCTGCTTCAGCAAGAGCATTCTGCTGCAGAACTACATGTATGACTTCATCAGCTCTTTCTCGCCTCACCTCACCAAGGAGGTGATCCAGAGCGTGATGCAACAACCGACCCAGGCGCGCATCGACGAGCTGCTGGCCGAGGTGGAACTGCCCATCTATTGATCCCGATCGGATTACCGATCGCTTACGGTTGTCTCTTCAGTCAGGCTGGGCTCTACTCGGGGTTCAGCCTGTCTCTTTTGGGCTATCTCCATCGTCCGAGGTCTCTATGTCACGTATTCTGCTGCTTGCCAATCTCAACTGTGATCATGTGCTCTCCCTCTCCGAACCGCTGGTGGCGGGGGCCCGGCTGCAATACGTGGATCAGGGACGCAGGCTGGGAGGTGGTGCCGCCAATACCGGCATCGGGCTGGTGTGGGCGGGTCACGAGGTGACCATTGCCTCACGCATCGGGCTGGACGAGACCGGCGACTGGCTGCTGGAGCAGGCGGCCGGTTACGGGCTGGATTGCAGCCATGTGGAGCGCTTTGGCGGCGAGACCGGCGAGTTGCTGATCCTGGTGGACTCCACCGGCGAGCGCACCATACTTCGCCGTCCCCGTCGTCCCGATCTGCCCGGTGATCTGCCACAGGAGGGGATCGACTGCCTCTACGTGAACTATCCCGGCACCGCCATCATCAGTTATATGCGCCAGATGCTCGGCAAGAGCTTTGTGTTGGCCCAGTATCCCAAGGGCGGCCAAGCGCGCCGTCCCTGCCATGTGCTGGTGGCCTCCCGCTCCGATCTCGGCGAGGTAAGTGACCCCTGGCAACATGCCCGCCAGTTGGCGGGTGAGCAGCTTGAATGGCTTGTGTTGACCGAAGGGAAGGCGGGGGCGGTGGCCATCCATGGCGACGAGCAGATTAGGGTCGCCGCGCGGCCAGTCTCGGTGGTCGATACCACGGGAGCAGGGGATGCTTTCGCTGGCGGATTGATCCATGGCCTGGCGCGCGGCATGGCGATCAAGGATGCGCTACAGTGCGCGGTGGACTGGGGGGCGTTTGCCGTCGCCTCCGAGAGCTCCATCCCATCGGTCGCGCTGAAAAACTGGCTGAAACAGCCGCACTGACGCCCCGTTTATTCACTGTTCGAAGGGAGATTTCCCCTCTTGTCTGTTGGGTGCGGCGGTGAGGAATTTCGGGAAATTTAGCCGCCAGAATGGAGGTAAACGCCGGGCTAACCCGGCAAGTTTGCGATCAATCAAAGAAAGTGTCGATTTATGTGCATCTTCATCGACACCCGGTTGTGCTGCTCTTAACCTTGTCACTCCGCAACTCAGATTAAGAGACAGGCCCCTCCTCTGGCGAACCAATGGCGAACAGAGGCAAACCGGTTGTCTCCTGCCTCTTAGCTCAATGTTGTCGTCCTGATTCCTGGCTTGTAGTAAGAGGCAAGTGCGACCATGCAACTGACACGATTTACCGACTACGCCCTGCGTACCCTGACCTTCCTGGCGGTGCAGCCGGGCGATCGCCTGTCGACCATTACCGAAGTGGCCGATACCTTCGGCATCTCTCGCAACCACGTGGTCAAGATAGTGCACCAGCTCGGCATCAAGGGGTACATCGAGACGGTACGTGGCAAGCATGGCGGTATCCGCCTCGGTCGTTCAGCGGTCTCCATTAACCTGCGGGATGTGGTGATGGACATGGAGCATGTGCTCTGTCCGGTCGATTGCAAGCGCGAGAACTGCCGTCTCTCCGGTGGCTGCCGCATTCAGGGCATTTTGCGCCGCGCCATGAACGCCTTCCTCGAAGTGCTGGGTGAGTACACCCTGGCTGATGCGGTGCGCGACCCGACCCGTCTCTGTCACCTGCTGGGCATTGAGCAGGAGTCCATTCTGGCGATGGCCTGACTGGTAGAAAACAAGAACAGATATAGAAGGGGCCTGATGGCCCCTTTTGCTTTTGTACGCAGGTGGTTTTAACGACTGCCCGGCTGGCGGATCAGGGTGATGGCGCCGTGCAGACAGGCTAGGCCGCAGGCACCGCAGCCATTGCAGGCATCCATATTGACGTTGATGCCGTCGGCGGTGGCCTTGATCGCCTGCTGGGGGCAAGCATCTTCACAGAGCAGGCAGTAGAAGCCCTGCCGTGCCTGACAGCTCTCTTCAATCTGCACCCGGGTCTGCACCTGACGACCCAGCTGCAGGTCGAGGGCGCCGGTGGGACAGGCTCTGGCGCAGCTGCCGCAGTAGCTGCACTGGCCACAGGCGAGATCGAGTACCGGCGTACCGGCGATGGGGCTCCCCTCGTACTCCTCCTGGGTGGCCGGTTTGAGCAGACCGCGCGGGCAGGCCTTGAAACACTCGCCACAGCGGCTGCAGAGGGAGAGGTACTGGGACTCCTCGATGGCCCATGGCGGGCGCGCTTCATGGCAAACCACTGCGGGCTTGCGGGAAGCTTGCCAACCTTGTGTCAGCCAACGGAGGAAATAGTGAGTCATGCTCGCCCCTTATACCTATTAGGGGTTAATTTTATCGAAGTTTCGGGAAGCAGGCCAGAGAATAGCGGCCGTCAGGATCGCAAGCGCAGTTGCCCTTGTGTAAGCTAGGCGGGTCTTTTTACGTGGTTGAATGAAAACATATGTGGCTATTTCTCTGGCGTTCGTCCCTGCTCTATATCTTTCCCCTGCTGATGTGGGGCTACTGCCGCATCAAGGGCATCGAGTTCGTCGAGCTCGATACCGGGGTTAACAGCCACAAGTGGGTGGTGCTCGCCGCCTACCTCATCTACGTGCTGCTCTGGCTGCTGGCCAACCGCTATCTCGAACTCTTCCTGCGCCAGCGGAGCCGTAAATGATCGAGCCCGGGCTCTGGGTCATCCTGCTGCCAGCCGCCGTGCTGGCCCTCGGGCTTGGCTGGCTGATCGGGCGACGGGCCGCCACGGCACAGGCTCAGGAGCTGATGCTGGCGCAGGAGCGGCATCAAGCGTTGCAGGATCGCTTCGACGAGTTGCAGGATGAGCGCATGCAGGGCCAGCAGAAGCTGGATCAGCAGCAGACCCTGCTCATCAAACTCACCGCCCGACTCAAGGATGCGGAAGCGACCCTGCGCAGCGAGCGGCTGGCTGCCGCCGAGAAGCTGCAACTGCAACAGGAGGCGGAGCAGCGCCTCAGCCAGCAGTTCGAGAACCTTGCCAACCGGATCTTCGAGCAAAACTTCGGCAACTTCCGCGAATTGAACCAGAACAGCCTCGATCTGCTGCTCACGCCACTCAAGGAGCAGCTCGAGGGTTTTCGCCGTCAGGTAGGCGAGACTCACGCCCAAGAGACGGCTCAGCGCCACAGCCTCAAGTTCGAGCTGGAGCGCCTCGCCGAGCTCAATGCCCGCATGACCGAGGAGGCGGCGGCGCTGACCCGCGCCCTCAAGGGGGACAGCAAGCAGCAGGGCAACTGGGGGGAAGTGGTGCTGGCACGGATCCTCAGTGAGTGCGGTCTGCGCGAGGGTCACGAGTACCACACCCAGGTCAATATCGAGGTGGAGAAGGGTAAGCGCTACCAGCCCGACGTGATTGTCCACCTGCCGCAGGAAAAAGACATCATCATCGACGCCAAGGTGTCGCTGACCGCCTACGAACGCTGGTACAACGCCGATGACGAGCTGGAGAAGTCTGTGGCGCTGAAAGAGCATGTCGCCTCGGTGCGCAACCATATCCGCGAGCTGGGTCGCAAGGATTACCAGCAGTTGCCCGGAGTGCGCACCCTCGACTATGTGCTGATGTTCGTGGCGGTGGAACCCGCCTTCCTCACCGCGATGGAGGCCGATCCCTCGCTGGTGCGTTACGGTCTCGACAACAACATCCTGCTGGTGAGCCCCACCAACCTGATGGTGGCGCTGCGCACCATCGAGAACCTGTGGCGCTATGAGCGGCAGAACCAGAATGCCCGCCAGATTGCCGAGCGGGCCGGTCGCCTCTACGAAAAGCTGCGCCTGTTTGTGGAGGAGATGCAGCAGATGGGAGGCAGCCTGCACAAGGCGCAGGAGAGCTACGACAAGGCAATGGGACGGCTGGTCAACGGCCGTGGCAACCTGATTGCGCAGGTCGAGCGTTTCCGCGAGCTGGGGGTGGAGGTGACCAAGAGCCTGCCCGAGCCGCTGGTGGAGCGGGCGCTGGAGCGCGACAAGGAGCGGGAGTAGTTTTCCCCTGCATCGCCATCCGCAAAAGGTCCAAACCCGGTTTGGGCCTTTTGCCATTTAACTTTGTTAACAGGCGATGGCTCCCATTCCCACTCGTCTTCTGAGTTTTTGGTATTGCTGGCCAAAGCTGGTTGTTTTTAGATCTGCACTGGTTGGTTGAGTCAATATATGAGCTGCGAGATAAAACATCCCTCGTTGTTTTAATGTCTGCGATCCATATTCCCCCCAACGGCTACCCCCTGTCTCATAGCTCGCTTCTTGCAAGGCGAAGATAACTTTCTCGGTAGGGTATGTATCTTCCTTACCGAATTGACCGAAAAACGAAGCGCGGAAGTGCCCAACAATATCTGGTGTAATATCCATCAAAAAACCTCTTTGTAAGAAGTAACCTCACGGTTACGCAATTAGAATGAGGGTGTTTGGAGTATTGCTCAACTCATTGTTTATAATGGTTTTTCATTGACGAATTCGTCATGTGAGGCTTTTGGTTTTATGTCTGACCATGTAACAGGCAAATAGAAACGGCCCACCGAAGTGGGCCGTTTTTATTTGCAGTGCCTGTGTGGATCAGCGGCTGGCTGCGCGGGCGCTCAGTTCGGCTTTCTCGCTATCGCTCAGGAAGGCCAGGGTCAGGCCGTTCTGCTGGGCAGTGCGGATTTCGCTGGCGGTCATGCCAGCGGCCGGAGCGGCCACCTCATATTCGTGCGGCAAGTCTATCCCTTCCACCGCCGGGTCGTCGGTGTTGAGGCAGGCCAGCACACCGGCGGCCAGGAACTGGCGGATCGGGTGCTCGGTCAGGCTCGCCACCGTAGTGGTCTGGATGTTGGAGGTGAGGCAGGATTCGATGCCGATGCGGTGCTCGGCCAGATAGGCCATCAGGGCCGGATCCTGAATCGCTTTGACGCCGTGGCCGATACGCTCGGCGCCCAGCTCGCGAATGGCCTGCCACATGCTCTCGGGGCCAGCGGCTTCACCGGCGTGTACGGTGACGCGCATGCCTGCATCGCGCACCTTGCGGAAGTGGTCGACAAAGAGTTCGCCCGGGAAACCCAGTTCGTCACCGGCCAGATCGATGGCGACCAGCTTGTCGCGGTGAGCCAAGCAGGCGGCCAGCTCCTGATTGCACTGCTCGGTACCGAAGGTGCGGCTCATGATGCCGATCAGGTTGGTCTTGATACCGAAATCGCGGCTGCCAGCGGCCACGCCGTCGATGATGGCTTCCACCACGCCCTGCGGGTGCAGCTTGTGGGCCATCGCCATATAGGCCGGGCTGAAGCGCAGTTCGGCATAGTCGATACCGGCGCGCAGCAGATCTTCCACGTTCTCGTAGGCGACCCGGCGGCAGGCGTCATAGTCAGCCAGCACGGCCACACCCCAGTCCAGTTTCTTCAGGAAGGTAACCAGACTCGGCTCGTTTTCGATGATCTGTACGTGGGGGCGCAGCGCTTCCAGCTCGAATGCGGGCAGCTGGATATTGTGTTGGCGACCCAGCTCGAGGATGGTTTGCGGGCGGATGTTGCCGTCCAGATGGCGGTGCAGGTCGGTCAGGGGGAGAGATCTGTCAATCATGGGGGCGCCCTCGTCGAGTCAGGTTTGAAAGCCTGCCATTCTAGGCGGGGCTTTCAAAAAAGATACCCCGTTTATGGTTAAACGGGGCTCTGGCAGGCGGTGATTTGTCAGGGCGTGATGGGAATCGTTTTTTCCCGGGACTCAGGAGAGATCGAGTTCCTTCAGCTTGCGGGTGAGGGTGTTGCGACCCCAGCCAAGCAGGCGCGCCGCCTCCTGCTTGTGGCCGTGGGTGTGTTCCAGTGCCGTCTCCAGCATGATCCGCTCGAACTGAGGCATGGCATCGGCCAGGATGTCTGTCTCTCCCAGCGCCAGCTTGCTGGCCACCCACTCTTGCAACTGTTGCTGCCAGCAACCGGGCAGCGCCGGTTGGCCCGGTTCGGCGTTGTGGGTGATGGGGGTGAGCAGCTCGGCAGGCAGGTCGCCGACCAGCACTTCTTGCCCCGAGGCCATCACGGTAAGCCAGCGGCAGACGTTCTCCAGCTGGCGCACGTTGCCCGGCCAGGGCAGGCGGCTGATATAGGCCTGGGTATCGGGGTGCAGGCTCTTGGCCTCGACGTTCAGCTCCTTGGCGGCGCGCAGCAGGAAGTGGCGGGCCAGCTGGGGGATATCCTCACGGCGCTCCTTGAGGGCGGGGATGTGGATGCGGATGACGTTGAGGCGGTGGAACAGATCCTCGCGAAACTCGCCATCGGCGACCCGCTTCTCCAGATTTTGGTGGGTGGCGGCGATGATCCGTACATCCACCTGCACCGGCTGGTGGCCACCGACCCGGTAGAACTGGCCGTCGGCCAATACCCGCAGCAGCCGGGTCTGCACATCCATCGGCATGTCGCCGATCTCGTCGAGAAACAGGGTGCCGCCGTCGGCCTGCTCAAAGCGGCCGTGGCGGATGTTGTTGGCGCCGGTAAAGGCCCCCTTCTCGTGACCGAACAGTTCCGATTCGATGAGGTCTTTCGGAATGGCAGCCATGTTGAGGGCGATGAAGTTCTTGTGGGCGCGCGGGCTGTGCTTGTGCAGCGCATGGGCGACCAGCTCCTTGCCGGTACCGCTTTGGCCGTTGATCAGCACCGAGATGCTGGAGCGAGACAGGCGGCCGATTGCGCGGAACACCTCCTGCATCGCCGGTGCCTCACCGATGATTTCGGGAGTGGCGGTGGCTTCTTGCTGGCGAGACTTGCGCTTGGTGCGCTGCTCCTTGAGGTGATTCTCGGCGCGCCGCACCAGGGTCACGGCTTCGTCGATGTCGAACGGCTTGGGCAGGTACTCGAAGGCGCCTCGCTGGTAGGCGTTGACCGCGCTGTCGAGATCCGAGTGGGCGGTCATGATGATGATGGGCAGATCGGCCTGACGGCGGTGGATCTGCTCAAGCAGGCTCAGGCCGTCGATGCCCGGCATCCGGATATCGGAGAGGATCACATCGGGCGAGCGCAGCTCAAGGGCGTGCAGCAGGGCTTCGCCATCGGCAAAGCTCTCGCAGTTGAAGCCTTCGCTGCCGAGAGTGCGCTCCAGCACCCAGCGGATAGAACTGTCGTCATCGACGATCCACACTTTGGCGGTCATGGGGTTCCCTTACTTGCGAAGCGGTAGAAAAATGGTGAATTCGGTGTGACCCGGCCAGCTGATGCAGTCGATCCGCCCCTTGTGCTGGTCGATCAGGTTCTGGGCGATGGAGAGGCCGAGCCCGGTTCCCCCCTCCTTGCCGGTGATCATCGGGTAGAACAGGGTGTCGCGAATGGCATCGGGAATGCCGGGGCCGTTGTCGATGATCTTGATCTCCGCCGCCAGCCGGTAACGCTGGCCGTGGATGGTGATCTGGAACGCGGTGCGGGTCTTGATGCGGATAAGCCCGGTCTGATCCCCCAGTGCTTCGGCGGCGTTGCGCACTATGTTGAGAAACGCCTGCTGCAGCTGATCCGGCTCCATCTCGAATTCGGGGATGCTGGGATCGTAATCCCGCTCGATGCGAACAGAGGGAGGGAGTTCGAGCTCCACCAGTCGGCGTACCTGCTCCAGCACCGAATGGACATTGTGCATCTGGTGACGGCCGGGGCGCTGGGGGCCGAGCAGCCGATCGACCAGTACCCGCAGCCTGTCAGCCTGTTCGATGATGATGCCGGTATATTCGCGCAGGGCCGGATCCGGCAGCTCTTTTTGCAGCAGCTGGGCCGCGCCACGCAGGCCGCCGAGGGGATTCTTGATTTCGTGTGCCAGGCCGCGCACCAGCTCCTTGGCCGCCAGCTGCTGGGCATGTTGCTGCTGCTCCTGACTGATCTTCTTCTGCTGGTCGATCTTGCGCAGCTCCACTACCAGCAGACGCTGTTCGTGGTCGGCCATCGGGGTGGCGCTCAGCTCCACCAGTCGCGGTTCTCCCTCTACCACCAGAGTCACTTCGCTGTCGGTAAAGCCTTGCCCTGACACGAGGCACTGCTTGAGCCGCTGCAAATCGAGGGAGATATGTTCCAGCAGATGGGGCAGTTCGATGCCGATCAGCCTGCGTTCACTGAGGGAGAGCAGCTGTTCAGCCGCCGGGTTGACGAACTGGATGCAGAGCCGCTCATCCATCAGGATCACGGCGGTCAGCAAATTATCCAAGAGTGTTTTGGCGTTGTCCGAGCGGGTTGGCACAGGTTTCTCCCTAAAACGGTGCTACACACCTGTTATGCACCGATATGGTGCATAGAGTTTACCCGCATCGGTGCGCTATATCACCCCTAGTCGGCTTTGGGGGTGGGTTTGGGAGCCGGAGTCACGGTCGCTCTATGCAGGTAAAAGGTGACTGGTGTAGATTTAGCAAGGATCGTACCGTCTTTGGCGAGCAGTTCTAGCTGAGCTTCGTGGGCACCGCGATCGACATTTTCGACCCGGATAGAGAGGCTGTTGCTGACGATGGGGGCAGCCTTGCCATCTAGGGTCAGGCGCACATCATACTGGGTTGGCGGTTTGGGGCTGATTTGACCCTGAAAGACGATATTGCCTGTGTTGTCGCGCAGGGTGCTGCCCTGTTCAGGGGAGAGCAGCTCGATCACCAGTTTGGCCGCCTCCTGCTCCTTCTTGGCATCGGCGCCAGTCAGGCTGTTGAAGTTGTCTACCTGTACCGAGCTGGGGGCGCTACCCAGCAGGGGAGCAGCCCGCAGATCCACCTCCTTTACGTTTTTGCCGGGAGGAGGGGCATCCGTGTAGTGGGTAATGCCATTGCCATCGACCCAAGAGTAGACCTTGGCCGCATGAGTACTGAATGAGGTCAGTAACAGGAGGGTAATTGCTCCTATGCCATGTATCTTGTTCATCCATCTCTCCTTGACGGTATCTTGCTTAATCCTATCAGAGAAAAAACCCGCCATCTGGCGGGTTTTGTCACGATTCGGCAAGCTGCCCCAATCTAAATGGGCTGTCTGCTGCGACTTAGACGGAGTAGTACAGTTCGAACTCCAGCGGGTGCGGAGTCATGCGCACACGGTCAACATCCTGCTGTTTCAGTTCCAGATAGGAGTTGATGAAGTCATCGCTGAACACGCCGCCACGGGTCAGGAACTCGCGGTCAGCATCCAGAGCAGCCAGTGCTTCGTCCAGAGAGCCGGCAACGGTCGGTACTTCTGCAGCCTCTTCCGGCGGCAGGTCGTACAAGTTCTTGTCCATGGCATCGCCCGGATGGATCTTGTTGATGATACCGTCCAGACCGGCCATCAGCTGGGCAGCGAAGGCCAGGTACGGGTTGGCAGCCGGATCCGGGAAGCGCACTTCGATACGACGAGCTTTCGGGCTCGGTACCACCGGGATACGGATGGAGGCAGAACGGTTGCGGGCAGAGTAGGCCAGCATGACAGGGGCTTCATAACCCGGAACCAGACGCTTGTAGGAGTTGGTGGTCGGGTTGGCGAAGGCGTTGATGGCCTTGGCGTGCTTGATGATACCGCCAATGTAGTGCAGCGCCATCTCGGACAGACCGCCATACAGGTCCCCGGCGAACAGGTTGACGCCGTTCTTGGCCAGAGACTGGTGGCAGTGCATGCCGGAGCCGTTGTCACCGAACATGGGTTTCGGCATGAAGGTGACGGTCTTGTTGTAGGCGTGGGCCACGTTGTGGATCACGTACTTCAGTACCTGTACTTCATCTGCTTTCAGCGTAAGAGTGTTGAAGCGGGTAGCGATTTCGTTCTGACCGGCAGTGGCCACTTCGTGGTGGTGAGCTTCAACGACCTGGCCCATCTCTTCCAGCACCAGACACATGGCGGCACGGATATCCTGGGAGGAGTCGACCGGTGCAACCGGGAAGTAACCGCCTTTCACGAACGGACGGTGACCCTTGTTGCCATGCTCATAGGCAGTGCCGGAGTTCCATGCGGCTTCTTCAGATTCGATTTTCACGAAGCTGTGGCCCATGGTGTTGGAGAAGGTGATGTTGTCGAACATGAAGAATTCCGGCTCCGGCCCGAACAGCACGGTGTCAGCGATGCCGCTGGACTTCAGGAAATCTTCTGCACGCTTGGCGATGGAGCGTGGATCGCGGTCGTAGCCCTGCATGGTGGCAGGCTCCAGTACGTCACAAACGATGTTCAGGGTGGTCTCTTCGGTGAACGGGTCCAGCTTGGCGGAGGCTGCGTCCGGCATCAGTACCATGTCGGATTCGTTGATGCCCTTCCAGCCGCCGATGGAGGAACCATCGAACATCTTGCCGTCTTCGAAGAAATCTTCATCAACCTGGTGAGCAGGGATGGATACATGCTGCTCTTTACCCTTGGTGTCGGTAAAGCGCAGATCAACAAACTTGACTTCGTGTTCCTGGATCAGGGCCAAAACGTTCTGGGCTGACATGCTAAGTAACCTCCGGTGTTAAAACTCTCTGGGTGAATGCGTCGTCGTATTCACATAAGCCAGTATCGTGCCAAGTTTGTGACAGCTTGATTTCAGGGCAATCTCACTGAAGAGGCTCCCCAAAATCAGGCGATCTCGACTCGCGTTGCATCAATTTAGTGCGATGGTGGATCGTTTTGGTGCACTGTAATGGTGCGCGAAATACGGTCACCGCCCATCTAAGCAGGGTTTGTCAGAGAGGTCTATGATCCAGATCTGTTGTTATGCGCGAATGTACTGCAATTCTGCTAGGCAGATCACAAAGGCAAGAGTACAATTAGCGCCCAATTTTACCCGGTGATTGAGGCGAGAATGTTAGAGAATTTACGCAATATTGCGATTATTGCGCACGTTGACCACGGCAAAACGACTCTGGTTGATAAGCTGCTGCAGCAGTCCGGCACCCTGGACCGCTCCACGGAAGGCCAGGAACGGATCATGGACTCCAATGATCTGGAACGGGAACGTGGCATCACCATTCTCGCCAAGAACACTGCGATCCGCTGGAATGACTACCGCATCAACATCGTTGATACCCCGGGTCACGCCGACTTCGGTGGTGAAGTAGAGCGCGTACTGTCCATGGTTGACTCCGTGCTGCTGCTGGTTGACGCCGTAGACGGCCCGATGCCGCAAACCCGTTTCGTGACCCAGAAAGCGTTCGCTCAGGGTCTGAAGCCGATCGTGGTCATCAACAAGGTTGACCGTCCGGGTGCTCGTCCTGACTGGGTAATGGATCAGGTATTCGACCTGTTCGACAACCTGGGCGCGACTGACGAACAGCTGGATTTCAAAGTTGTTTACGCCTCTGCACTGAACGGTTGGGCCACCATGGATCAGGACGTCGAGTCCGAAAACATGGAGCCGCTGTTCCAGGCCATCGTTGACAACGTTGAAGCGCCGAAGGCTGATGCCGAAGGTGGTTTCCAGATGCAGATCTCCCAGCTGGACTACAACTCCTACGTGGGCGTTATCGGTATCGGCCGCATCACTCGTGGTCGCGTCAAGACCAACCAGCAAGTCACCATCGTTGGTGCTGACGGCAAGACCCGTAATGGTAAAGTCGGTCAGGTGCTGGGTTACCTGGGTCTGTCCCGTACTGAAGTTGCCGACGCGCAAGCGGGTGACATCATCGCTATCACCGGTCTGGGCGAGCTGAAAATCTCCGACACCATCTGTGACAACGGTGCCGTTGAGGCCCTGCCGCCGCTCTCCGTTGACGAGCCGACCGTGAACATGACCTTCCAGGTCAACACTTCACCGTTCGCCGGTAAAGAGGGCAAGTTCGTGACCTCCCGCAACATTCTGGAGCGTCTGAACCAGGAGCTGGTCCACAACGTGGCCCTGCGCGTGGAAGAGACTGATGATCCGGACAAGTTCCGTGTATCCGGTCGTGGTGAACTGCACCTCTCCATCCTGATCGAAAACATGCGTCGCGAAGGTTACGAGCTGGCGGTATCCCGTCCGGAAGTAATCCTGCGTACCGTTGACGGCGAACTGCAAGAACCGTTCGAAACTGTAACTGTGGACGTTGAAGAAGCGCACCAGGGTTCCGTGATGGAGCAGCTGGGTCTGCGTAAAGGCGAAATGACCAACATGACCCCGGATGGCAAGGGTCGTGTCCGCCTGGACTTCATGATCCCGAGCCGTGGCCTGATCGGCTTCCAGACCGAGTTCATGACCATGACCTCCGGTACCGGTTTGCTCTACCACACCTTCGACCATTACGGTCCGCACAAGGGTGGCAGCATCGGCGAGCGTCAGAACGGCGTGCTGATCTCCAACGCAACCGGTAAGGCCCTGACCTACGCCCTGTTCGGTCTGCAAGACCGCGGTCGTCTGTTCATCGGTCACGCGACCGAAGTGTACGAAGGTCAGGTGATAGGTATCCACTCCCGTTCCAACGACCTGACTGTTAACTGCCTGAAAGGCAAACAGCTGACCAACATGCGTGCCTCCGGTACCGACGAAGCTCAGGTTCTGACTCCGCCGATCCGCATGACTCTGGAACAGGCTCTCGAGTTCATCGATAACGATGAACTGGTAGAAGTGACTCCGAAGAACATCCGTATCCGCAAGAAATTGCTGACCGAGCTGGATCGTAAGCGCTCTGGCCGTGGTTAATGCCATGTGCTGAGTCTCGGCAGCCCTCGCGGCCACTGACGGCTCACTGATAAACGGACCCAAACCTCTGGTTTGGGTCCGTTTTTTTATGCTTGTGATCCGCTCTGGCCATGCCGATGAGGTCGTTCAGGCCACCGGTAATGGGGCTGATGAGCGTTGAGGGAAAGTCGTGGGGATGGACGAGATAAAAAAGCCGCAGCGGGTGAACGCTGCGGCTTTTTGCTTGCTTACGGTGAGCGTTACTGGCGCCAGAAGGAGGGGAAGAAGAGCACGGCGACCGTCAGGATCTCCAGTCGTCCCAGCAGCATGCCGAATGACAGCAGCCATTTGGCCGATTCCGGCAGGCTGGCAAAGTTGGTGCTGGGGCCGACCACCGGGCCCATGCCCGGGCCGACGTTGGCAACGGCGGTGATGGAGCTGGATATGGCTGTCAGGGGGTCAAGCCCGATGGCGCCCAGCAGTGCGGCTATCATCAGAATGATGGCGAAGTAGGCCAGCACGAAGGAGATCATTGAGCGGATGATGGCGTCATTGACTGTCCGGCCGTTGTACTTCTGGGGAAATACGCCGGAAGGGTGCATCAGTTGGCGCATCTGCTTCTTGAACAGGGCAAAGGCCACTTGTACCCGGAAGATCTTGAGGCCGCCCGCAGTGGAGCCAGAGCAGGCCCCAAGAGCCAGCAGCACGATGAAGACGATGCTGGCGAGCGGCCCCCAGGTGCCGAAGTCACCAAGACCATAGCCGGTGGTGGTGAGTACCGAGACGATGTTGAAGCAGCTGATGCGCAGGGCATCCCAGAAGCCGAACAGGTCTCTCTCCCACAGATAGAAGGTCATGATGACTGTGACCCACACCACCAGCCAGAAGAAGCCGCGCACCTGGGCATCCTTGAGCAGGCTGTAGTCCCTGTGGTTCAGGCTCTGCACATAGAGTAGAAAGGGCAGGCCGCCGAGGAACATGAACAGGGTGCCAATCCAGTGTGCCGAGTTGGAGAAGTGGGACATGGATTGATCGGAGGTGGAGTAGCCGCCGGTACTGAGGGTGGTCATGGCGTGGTTGATCGCCTCGAACATATTCATGCCGCTGGCCCAGTAGGCCATGAAGCAGAGCATGGAGAGCACCAGATAGACCACAACGATGTTGTTGGCGACCGTCTTGGCACGCGGGGCGCTTTTGTCTGACCAGTCCGAGCTCTCGGTCTGGAACAGCTTCATGCCGCCGACGTTGAGATAGGGCAGTACGGCAACCGCCATCACGATAAAGCCGACCCCCCCCAGCCACTGTAGGATGGATCGCCACAACAGGATGCTGTGGGCCATGTTGTCGAGGCCGGAGAGCACGGTAGAGCCCGTGGTGGTCACCCCCGACATGGTCTCGAAGTAGGCGTCGGTAAAGTTGATGTGGGTGATGAAGACAAAGGGCAGCGCCCCGAAGATACAGGCAACCACCCAAACCGAGGTGGTGAGCAGGAACATCTCCCGCACCCCCAGATGAAACTCCGCCTTGCGGCCGTAATGGAGGCAGAGCAGGGCGGCGCCGTGGGTGATCAGCACGGACTTGAGAAACTCGACAAATCCCTCTGACCCGGTGAGCAGTGCCAGCAAGGTGGGCAGCCACATGAAGAGCGCCAGCTTGGAGAGCACCAGCCCGAGGGTGAAGATAATGGGACGCAGTTTGATCATGTTCGATAACCTGGTCGTTGATTAACAAAAGACCCGGACCATCCCCTTGGAGGAGCTGAGCCGGGTCTGGTTTGACAGCCTGTGCGCATGAAGACGTTACAGGAAGAAGGGGCTTGGCTGGAACAGCCGCTCCACTTCCGGGATGTACTTCTTGTCCACCAGGAACATGACCACGTGGTCATCCTGCTGGATCTTGGTACGATCGTGGGCGATCAGCACCTCATCCCCGCGCACTACGGCACCGATAGTGGTACCCGGCGGCAGCTTGAGCTCGCCCACCGTCTTGCCGACCACCTTGGAGGTGTTCTCGTCACCGTGGGCAATCGCTTCGATCGCCTCGGCAGCGCCGCGGCGCAGGCTGTAGACGTTGGCGATATCGGCCCGGCGCACATGGGTCAGCAGGGCCGAGATGGTGGCCTGTTGGGGCGAGATGGCGATATCGATGGAGCCACCCTGCACCAGATCGACGTAGGCGCCGCGCTGGATCAGCACCATGGTCTTCTTGGCGCCCATCTTCTTGGCGAGCAGCGCCGACATGATGTTGGCCTCATCCTCGTTAGTCACGGCGATGAAGACGTCAATTTGATCGATATGCTCCTCGGCCAGCAGCTCCTGATCCGCCGCATCGCCGCAGAAGACGATGGTGTTCTCCAGCAGTTCGGAGAGCTGCTCCGCCCGCTTCTGGTTGCGCTCGATAAGCTTGACGCTGTAGCGCTTCTCCAGCTGACGGGCGAGGCCTGCGCCGATGTTGCCACCACCGACGATCATGATGCGGCGGTAGGGGCTCTCGAGGCGCTGCAGCTCAGACATCACGGCACGGATATGGCCCGCGGCGGCGACGAAGAAGACCTCGTCATCCGCTTCGATGATGGTGGTGCCTTGCGGACGGATCGGGCGGCCCTGACGGAAGATGGCCGCTACCCGGGTCTCGATGTTGGGCATGTGCTCACGCAGGGTGGAGAGGGCATTACCCACCAGCGGGCCACCGTAGTAGGCCTTGACCGCCACCAGACCAACGCGGCCACCTGCAAAATCAACCACTTGCAGGGCGCCCGGGTATTCGATCAGGCGACGCACATAGTCGGTCACCAGCTGCTCCGGCGCGATCAGGTGATCAACCGGTACCGATTCCGGCAGGAACAGGCGATCCCGCTCGGTCAGATAGGCTGGCGAGCGGATCCGTGCCACCTTGTTCGGGGTGTTGAACAGGGAGTAGGCCACCTGACAGGCGATCATGTTGGTCTCGTCACTGTTGGTGACGGCGACCAGCATGTCGGCATCCTGAGCCCCCGCTTCGCGCAGCACCTTGGGGTGAGCGCCGTGCCCGTTGACCACCCGCAGGTCAAACTTGTCCTGCAGTTCGCGCAGGCGCTCACTGTCGGTATCGACGATGGTGATGTCGTTGTTCTCCCCGGCCAGGTTCTCGGCCAGGGTGCCGCCGACTTGGCCGGCTCCCAAAATGATGATCTTCATAGGGAACGTCTACTCACGTTGATGCTGTAAAGGGGAGCGCCAGAACGGAGCTGGCAGCTCTCCCGAATGAGGTTTGTCATGCCAGGTTCAGAGCTTGACCAGTTTGGCGTAGTAGAAGCCATCCATCTCGGCTTCACCCGGCAGGAACTGGCGACCCGGGCAGTCCGGGGTATCCTGTTCGTGCAACGGTACCAATTTGGCATCTTTGGTCGCGGCAAGGAAGGCGCGGATCTGGTCGCGGTTCTCTTCCGGCAGGACGGAGCAGGTAGCGTAGAGCAGGGTGCCGCCGCTTTTCAGCTTGCCCCAGAGGGCATTGAGAATGCGGCGTTGCAACTCGGCCAGCTCGCGAATGTCCTGATCACGGCGTAGCCACTTGATGTCGGGATGGCGGCGGATCACGCCGGTGGCAGAGCAGGGGGCATCCAGCAGAATGCGGTCGAACTGGCCCTCCGGCCACCACTGTTCCGGTGCCGCGGCATCGCCGTGGATCACTTTGGCGGTCAGGCCGATGCGATCCAGGTTCTCCTGCACCCGCTTGAGGCGGTTTTCATCGGCATCGACGGCAACCACGCCAGCCAGTTTGGGTTGCCGCTCCAGCAGGTGGGCAGTCTTGCCACCGGGGGCCGCGCAGGCATCCAGCACCCACTCGCCCGGTTGCGGGTCGAGCAGTGCCGCAGCCTGTTGTGCTGCTCCATCCTGTACCGAGCAGTCACCCACTTCAAAGCCGGGCAGTTTGGTCACATCGCAAGGACGCTCCAGCAGGATGCAATCCTCGCCCTCTTCACCGGCCACTGCATTGATGCCAGCTTCGGCCATGCGAGCCAGCATGGCATCGCGGCTCTGGCGCTGGCTGTTGTTGCGGATCCACATGGGGGGGCGCTGGTTGTTCGCCTCCATGATGAATTCCCACTCATCGTGATAGGCCTGACGCAGGCGCTTGGTGAGCCACTCCGGATGACCGAGGCGAATGCTGGGAACGCGGTCGATGCGCAGCAGAATGACTTCGGCGCTGCGCTGGAAGTTGCGCAGTACGCCGTTGATGAGGCCACGCAGTGAGGTGCCTTTGAGCAGTTTGACGGCGTTGACGGTCTCGGCCACCGCGGCGTGAGCCGGAATGCGGGTGTAGATGAGCTGATAGAGACCGACCAGAATGAGGTAGTGGAAAATGCGGCTCTTGTTCTTGAGCGGCTTGTCCATCATCTCGTTGACTGCCGCATCGAGGCGGGGCAGCCAGCGCAGGGTGCCGTAGCAGAGTTCTTGCAGGAGAGCGCGATCGCGAGGCGCGACCTTCTCCTGGGCAGCAGGCAGAACAGCGGAGAGGGATTGACCCTGATCCAGCACCTGTTGAATAACGAGAGCGGCCTGTGCACGTGTTTTCATAGAGTTACCTTAGATGCGCAAGTCGGGGCCTGGGCCCCGCTTGTGTCAATTCAATCCAGTTCAATTCAATTGCGTGCCGGGTTCAAACCAGTCGCGGCGAGAGTTGAGCAGATCCGAAACGGACATCGCCTTCTTGCCGGGCGGTTGCAGGGTCAGCAGGCGCAGTACCCCTTTGCCGGTCGCGATATCGATCCCCTGCTTGTCGGCCTTGAGCAGGGTGCCGGCGGGTTGGCCGTGGTCGATGTCGATGACGGCGGCTTGCCATACCTTGACGGTCTGGTCAGCTACTTCAAACCAGCTGATGGGCCAGGGGTTGAACGAGCGAATACAGCGTTCGATGGCAACAGCTTCCATCGACCAGTCTATGCGGGCCTCTTCCTTGGAGAGCTTTTCGGCGTAGTTGGCCAGCGCATCATCTTGCGCCTCGGCAGCGGTTTCACCGGCAGCCATGGCACCGATGGTGTCGACCAGCGCCTGCGGACCCAGCTCTGCCAGCTTGTCATAGAGGCTGGCGGAGGTCTCGTCGGCGGCGATGGGGCAGCTTACCTTGCGGATCATGGCGCCGGTATCCAGCCCCACATCCATCTGCATGATGGTGACACCTGTTTCGGCATCGCCCGCCCAGATGGAGCGCTGGATCGGTGCCGCGCCACGCCAGCGGGGCAGCAGGGAGCCATGGACGTTGATGCAGCCCAGACGCGGGGTATCGAGTACCGCCTTGGGCAGGATCAAGCCATAGGCCACCACGACCATCAGGTCTGCGCCAAGGGCGGCCAGTTCGGCTTGCGCCTCTTCCTTGCGCAGGGTAGCGGGCTGGTAAACCGGCAGGTTGTGGGCCAGTGCCAGCTCTTTGACCGGGCTGGCGGTGAGCTTCTGGCCACGGCCGGCGGGCTTGTCGGGTTGGGTATAAACGGCAACGACCTCGTGGTCGGAAGACAACAACGCCGCCAGGTGACGGGCGGCGAAGTCGGGAGTACCGGCAAAAATCAGTTTCAGCTTATTCAACGGGGCAGATCCTCAGAGGACTTTGCGATCTTCACGGGCCATCTTTTCCAGCTTCTGGCGAATGCGCTGGCGCTTGAGCGGGGACAGGTAATCCACGAACAACTTGCCCATCAGGTGGTCCATCTCGTGCTGGATACAGATGGCGAGCAGGTCGTCCGCTTCCAGCTCGAACGGTTTGCCGTGGCGATCCAGGGCGCGGATCTTGATCTGCTCAGCGCGAGGCACCAGAGCGCGGCTGCCAGGCACGGAGAGACAACCCTCTTCAATGCCGGTGCTGCCACACTGGGAGATCACTTCCGGATTGATCAATACCAGAGGATCTTCACGGTTTTCAGAGACATCGATCACTATGATGCGTTGATGAATATCCACCTGCGTTGCGGCTAGGCCAATGCCTTCCTCCGCATACATGGTTTCGAACATATCATCTACAATTTGTTGTAACTCGGGTGTAAAGGTCTCGACAGGGGCTGCGATAGTACGCAGACGCTCATCGGGAAAACGCAATACATCTAGAATGGCCATAGTTTTTTCTTTAGTTTCGTATAAATGCAGTCAATATTGGCGTAATTCTAGTCATTTACGCCGACAAAAAACAGCAACACTTTGCGCGCAGAGGTAACAGGGAGTGTTATGTATCTGAAGCAAACCATCCTCACCTGCCTGCTGGTGACCATGAGCCAAGCTGCTCTGGCCGATCAGCTGAGGTTGAAAGCGGGTTATCCCGAAAGCTATGTAGTGCAAAAAGGCGATACCCTGTGGGATATCTCCGGCAAATATCTCTCTGAGCCATGGCTGTGGCCCCGGCTCTGGAACATCAATCCACAGATTGCCAATCCGCACTGGATCTACCCAGGGGACGTGCTGCACCTGAGCTGGGTCAATGGTGAGCCCCGGCTGGGCAAAGCGATGCAGGGGGACAAACAGGTCATCCGTCTCGGCCCGAAAACCCGTTATGAGAGCAAGGCAAATCCTATCCCTACTCTGCCCTTCAGCGAGATAGGTCCCTTTTTGCAGACGGACCATATTTTGGCCGACAGTCAGCAGCAGAAAATGCTGCCCTATTTGCTGGGTTCAGACGAAAAGCACCTTGGAATGCTTGAGGGGGACACCCTCTATGTGCAGGGAGCTCTGATACCGGGCAAGATGTATGGCATCTATCATCCCGGGGTGGTCTACAAGGATCGCGAGACAGGTGAGCTTTTGGGTCAGGAGGCCATCTTTGCAGGCGTGGTGCGTGCGGTAGCGCTGCTGGATGGTGATCGGACCGAAGTTACTCTCACCCACAACCAGCGTGAAGTATTGCAGGGTGACAAGATTATGGAGCTGCCCCCTCAGGAGAACATGCCTGCGGTTTTCATGCCCAAGGCTGCCCCGGCGATTGCCCCTGGCTACATCATCGACTTGCCGAGCAAAGCCAGGGGAGGGGGCAAGTTTGATGTGGTCTTGATTAACAAAGGCGCTCGGGATCAACTCTCCGCGGGCGATGTGCTCGATGTTCGGCGTCCGGGGGCTGCGCTGGTCACCAAGAATGGTGCAGTGAAATACAAGGAGTTCTCCTCTGTCTACGACAAGGTGTTCTACAGTAGTGGCAACCAGAAGGCACCACTGCCCTCTGAAGCGATTGCCCGCGTCATGTTGTTCAAGGTGTATGACAAGCTGAGTTATGGCCTCATCATGCAGAGCAAGGACATGGTGAGCTCGGGTTATCAGGTCACTCACTTCTGACGTGAATTACCCCGATGAGCGCTTGGCGCTCTGGTTAACCCTCAATGCGGTTACCGGAATCGGCCCTGTAACCGCAGTTCGGCTGCTGGAGCAGATCGGCGGTTCGATTGATGCCCTGTTTCAGAGCGATGAAACACAGCTGCACGGTATGGGGCTGTCGTCAGAGCAGATCAAACAACTGCGCTGGCCCTCGCCGGTTGTTGAGCAGAGTCTGGCTTGGGCCGCGTTACCTGGCAATCTCCTTATTCCGCAAGATCACCCTGTTTATCCGCCCTTGTTGCGTGAAATTCCCGCGGCCCCCCTGTTGCTCTACTGCCGTGGCGATCTTGAAGCGCTGTCGCTACCCCAGCTGGCGATGGTGGGGACACGTCATCCCACCTATGCAGGCAAAGATAACGCGTCCCGTCTCTGTAGCGAACTGGTTAGATGCGGGTTCGCCATCACCTCGGGCCTTGCGCTCGGTATCGATGGTGTTTGCCATCAGCAGGCGCTGGCTTGTGGTGGTATCACCCTTGCCGTGTTGGGCTCCGGGCTGGATTGCCTCTACCCCAAACGCCATCAGGGACTGGCAGGTCAGATTCTGGAGAAAGGTGGTTTGCTTATCTCCGAGCTGGCGCCGGATAAAGGGCCGCTGGCTGAACATTTTCCTCGTCGCAACCGTATTATCAGTGGTCTGTCGTTGGGAACTCTGGTGGTGGAGGCGACCGAGCAGAGTGGTTCGCTGATCACCGCTCGCTATGCACTGGAGCAGGGGCGCGAAGTGTTTGCGGTACCCGGCGCCCCGCAAAACGCCCAGGCGATAGGGTGCAACAGATTAATTCAGCAGGGGGCCAAACTTGTGCTGAGTGCGGCCGATATAGTGGAAGAGTTGCCAGAGTGGTTCGCACGGCCAGATCCGTCGGCCATACCATCTGAGCAACAGCATAATAGCGAATTGCCTTATGCTGATTTGTTGGATAACGTAGATTACGAGACCACGAGCGTGGATACCGTTGCCGAGCGGACCCAGCTTCCTGTCGAAGTGGTATTGGGCAGGTTGGTAGAGCTGGAGTTGGTCGGTGCAGTGATGGCGGTAGCCGGTGGATACGTCAGAGCGAGGAGGGCGAATCATGTTTGATGTATTGATGTACCTTTTCGAGACCTACATCCACAGCGATGCAGATGTGATGGTCGAGCAGAATGAACTCACCGACGAGTTGAGCC
The DNA here is from genome assembly GCF_049174875.1 of Aeromonas sp. 600948. Taxonomy (NCBI): domain Bacteria; kingdom Pseudomonadati; phylum Pseudomonadota; class Gammaproteobacteria; order Aeromonadales; family Aeromonadaceae; genus Aeromonas; species Aeromonas sp. 600948. Next base: position 88,042 of record NZ_JAAKTY010000007.1, on the reverse strand, counting down.
GAGCCGGTTTTGACAAGGAAGAGATCGACAAGGCGCTCGACTGGTTGGAGCGACTGGCCAATCTGCATGATAGCGAGCGGGAGGTCTATGTGGCCGCCAGCGCGCAAGGCTCGATGCGTATCTATGCCCCGCAAGAGCTGGCACGCCTCAGCACCGAGTGCCGCGGCTTCCTGCTATTTCTGGAACAGGCCCAGGTACTGAATGCCGAAACCCGCGAGATCTGTATCGAGCGTCTGCTCGAGTTGGACAAACCGGATATCGAGCTGGATGACCTGAAGTGGGTCGTCATGATGGTGCTGTTCAACGTACCGGGCAGTGAAAATGCCTACCAGCAGATGGAAGAGCTGGTGTTTGATGAGTCAGACGGCGTCATTCACTGACAGTCCGGTGCCGCGCTGGTAGAATTCAGGCCATCTGGATTTCAAGGCGCGGCCCATGTCAAAAATCGATCATCACCTCTTTTCAGCCCACGAACATGCCTTCGAGCGCGAGCCGTGCCCGCAGTGCGGGGCCGAGCTGGTGATCCGCCAGGGCAAACATGGCCCCTTTCTCGGCTGTTCTGCCTATCCTGCCTGTGATTACATTCGCTCCCTGACGCCATCCGGCCGCGACATCGAAAAGGTGCTCGAAGGCTCTGCCTGTCCCGATTGCGGACAGCCGCTGGCGATCAAGAAGGGGCGTTACGGTCTGTTTGTCGGCTGCACTCAGTATCCGGCCTGTCAGCACATCGAATCCCTGCAGGAGAGCGATGATACCCAGATCCTCTGCCCCGAGTGCGGCAAGGGTCATCTGGTGAGCCGGACCTCCCGCTATGGCAAGCAATTTTACTCCTGTGATGGCTATCCCCATTGCAAATATGTGGTGAACGACAAGCCGATCCCCATGCCTTGTCCCGCGTGTGGTTGGGGCATCATGGTCGAGAAAAAAGTGAGGGGAACGCTGCGTTGGGTCTGTCCGCAAAAGAAATGCGGCCACCAAAGTGAGCAGGTATAATCCCGCCGCCGCAACCGGATTGAAACGTTTTCGGTGAACTTCAACCCCCCACTTGGAGTAAGGAAATTCCCACCATGAATAAACCCTTTGTTGCCGTATTGATGGGCTCTGATTCTGATTTCCCCGTGATGCAGAGCACCCTCGAGGTGCTCAAGTCATTTGATATCGCAGTGGAAGTCAAAGTCACCTCCGCGCACCGCACGCCGGCTGCGACCCATCAGTATGTGACCGATGCCGAGGCCCGTGGCTGCAAGGTCTTTATCTGTGCTGCCGGTCTGGCTGCGCACCTAGCGGGTGCCGTAGCCGGCATCACGACTCGTCCTGTGATCGGGGTGCCCATCGATGGTGGCCCGCTCAAGGGGCTGGATGCGCTGCTCTCCACCGTGCAGATGCCGGGTGGTGTACCGGTGGCGACTGTGGCGATCGGCAAAGCCGGTGCCAAGAACGCAGGTTATCTGGCAGCCCAGATGCTGGCAGTAGCCGATGATGAACTGGCAGCCAAGGTTCGGGCCGAACGCCAGAAGAATGCCGAAGAGGTGATGGCCAAGGATGCCGCCCTGCAGGCTCAACTCAAGTAAGTGAACGGGTGGCGATCCGGATGTGTCGTATTTTTCCTGTGCTACAGCAAAACGTCACTTTGTTGTGGTCGCCGCCGTATGGATTCAACTTGCTACTAAGTGACGAGGCGGCAGCCTGGCTGCCGCATTTTTCCTATGCCAAATGAATTTGAACAGGCGGTTGCCGCCCTCCAGCAGGAAGGGGTGATTGCCTATGCGACCGAGGCTGTGTTTGGTCTGGGTTGTGATCCCGACTCCGAAGTGGCGGTGCAGCGACTGCTGGCCATCAAACAGCGTCCGGTAGAGAAAGGGTTGATCCTGATTGCTGCCGACGTGGCGCAATTGCAGGATTACATCGATCTGAGTCAGCTTAGCGGTGAGCAACTGGCTCTGGTTGAAGCCAGCTGGCCCGGTCCTTTTACCTGGATCATGCCTGCCCGTGCGACGACGCCAGCCTGGCTGACCGGGCAGTTCGAGACCCTCGCGGTACGCGTGACGGCTCATCCTCAGGTACAGGCGTTGTGCCGTGCCTTTGGCAAGCCGCTGGTCTCTACCAGCGCCAACCTGACCGGTGAGGAGCCGGCTCGCCGCGTGGCCGATATTGGTGAGCGGCTGGCAAGCAAGTTAGCCTATATCCTGCCCGGGGAAGTGGGTGGTCAAGCTAACCCATCCGAGATCAAGGACGCCCGAACCGGCGCCATTATTCGCCCCTCCTGAACAGGCGGATACGTCATGATTTGCTATCAATCCGCTGAGCGGTGAGCTCATCGGATTGATTTAACTATAAAAATGGACAGGGCGTTCACGATCCTGCCTGACTGGAGACAAGATGAGCAAACCGGATGTGGCCCAGGTCAAGGCCTTCCTGTTGCAGTTGCAGGACGAGATCTGCCGTGGTCTGGAAATGGCCGACGGTGCCGGACACTTTGTGGAAGATGCCTGGAGCCGTGAAGGCGGTGGCGGTGGTCGCACCCGTGTGCTGCGCCACGGCGCGGTGATCGAGCAGGGGGGCGTCAACTTCTCCCATGTCTATGGCGATGCCATGCCTGCCTCTGCTACAGCCCATCGGCCAGAGTTGGCCGGTCGCAAGTTCGAGGCTATGGGCGTGTCGCTGGTGATCCATCCGCACAACCCCTATGTGCCGACCAGCCACGCCAACGTCCGTTTCTTCATTGCCGAGAAAGAGGGTGAAGAGCCCATTTGGTGGTTTGGCGGTGGCTTCGATTTGACGCCTTTCTACCCGTTTGCCGAGGATGTGCAGCATTGGCATCAGGTCTCCCGTGATCTCTGCCAGCCATTTGGTGATGAGATCTACCCCGAGTTCAAATCCTGGTGCGATCGCTACTTCTTCCTCAAACACCGCAACGAGACGCGAGGGGTGGGCGGCCTCTTCTTCGACGATCTGAATCGCTGGCCCTTTGCCGACTGCTTTGCCTTTATGCAGGCGGTAGGTCGGGGATATCTCGATGCTTACCTGCCGATCATTGAACGACGCAAGGCGCTGCCCTATGGCGAGCGGGAGCGGGAGTTCCAGCTCTATCGTCGCGGCCGTTATGTGGAGTTCAATCTGGTGTATGACCGAGGCACCCTGTTCGGGTTGCAGACCGGCGGACGTACCGAGTCGATCCTGATGTCGATGCCACCGCTGGCACGTTGGGAGTATGACTGGCAGCCGGAGGCGGGCACTCCTGAAGCCTTGCTCTACACCGATTACCTCACGCCGCGAGAATGGCTGTGACCCGAGGGACCATGATGGTCCCTTTTTACTGGCCGTTATTCGGCTTGTTCCCGAGAGTGAAAACCCGTTAAATCGGAATATTGCCCTCTGATGGAACTCTTTGATGGATCGTTATCTGGTTTTTGGCCACCCGGTGCGCCACAGCAAGTCCCCCTTCATTCACACCCTGTTTGCCAGACAAACCCAGCAAGAGCTGGAGTATGGGCTGGCTGAACCCGCCGTCGACGAGTTTGCCCACGCCCTGCGCACCTTCTTTGACCAAGGGGGCAAGGGATGTAATGTCACCGTTCCCTTCAAGGAGCAGGCATTTACTCTGGTCGATCGCTTGAGCCCAAGGGCCAAGCTGGCGGGCGCGGTCAATACCATCAAGCTGACCGATGATGGCGTGTTGCTGGGGGATAATACCGATGGCGCCGGTCTGGTCGCCGATCTCAAGTCCCATGGTGTGACGCTGGCGGATAGCCGGATCCTGCTGCTGGGTGCCGGTGGCGCGGCTCGCGGTGCATTGGCGCCGCTGCTGGCCGAGTTGCCGAGCGAGCTGGTGATCGCCAACCGCACCCACGCAAAAGCGCAACAGTTGGCAGCCGAATTCTGCGATCTGGGGCCTGTGACTGCCCAGACCTATGAGCAGTTGGCAGGGTCATTCGATCTCGTCATCAACTCTACCTCCGCCAGCCTGCAAGGGGAGCTGCCGCCGTTGGCCCCCGCCCTGATCCACACTGATATTGCCATCTACGACATGATGTATGGCGCCTCGGATACGGCGTTTATCAGTTGGGCCAAACAGCATGGGGCCCGTCAAACCATGGATGGAATCGGCATGCTGGTGGAACAGGCCGCCGAAGCGTTTACCGTGTGGCGCGGAATTCGTCCCGGGACTAAACAGGTATTGAGAGAGTTGAAGCGTAACTTGGGGGTCATATGAACCAGGGTATTCTGTTTCCTGACCTGATGGAGTGGCAGGCTGACGAACAGCGGGTGCGTTTTCCTGCTCAGCAGATGGGGGCGCTGATAGATTGTTACATCAGTCAGCGGCGGCTGGAGAGAATGACAGGTCTGGCGCTGACGAGGGAGGATGACATCGTCAGAGCCTTCGAAAGTGTACGTTTTGATATTGAAGACATGGCTGAAAAACTCATTGAAGAACAAGAGTTTGCTGAAGATGGCGCTATCTATCTCTGATTTTTCAAAGTTTTTTTGTTTTGTAGCGGAACTACTTTGAAATGACGCTGACTAACTAGATAGTTGAGGAAGTGCTAGCTAGTCACCTTTATAACTCCCCGGTATTCGTACTGGGGATTTTTTTATCTGCATGAAAATAAAAGATTTTTTCTTAATCTATAAGCTGTGAAACTAAATTACATAAATTACTTTCACTTTCTGCTGCTTTGCTGTACAGTTGTCTGCGTAGGGTACAGAGGTAAGATGTTCTATCTTTCAGACCTTTTATTTCACGTAATTGAATGTGGCTGAATAGCTGCCCCGATGAGGTTCTCGTCGGGGTGTTTTTTTATGCGCGCCATTTAGAGTAAATGCTTTAAATTGGCGATGCATTTGATAGAATGAGGCTGCTTCTTGAGGAATACCTGTCGTCTGGTACTCAAGATTCAGCTTCTTCCCAATTTTTTGAACTTATTATTTCAGGCTGGATGGCATCACTGTCGTCCGGCCTCATTTTTATCCCTTTTGGTTAGATCTTGTAATTAAATTTCATTTTTGTCTATTTTTGTAATTATTGTTCGTTTTGAAAGAACGAATTTGAAAACGCTCTCAACGTCTTTAGATGTTAATTTCTTGCGTGAATCAACTACCTATCTATATGAACTGTAAGCAGTAATGGATATAGCCGGGGAGGCGAATGCGGGGTGTTTGTCGTGAGGCAGGTGAAAGCGGCAATCTGAAACCCTTTCAATCAGCGGAGGAGTGCTCCGCCAATTGCAAGGAGAGCGAGGAGTAGATTACTCCTCGGCAGGTTGCTGTTCGTCAGCGTTCAGCAGGTCGGTATCGTCACCACTGACGTACCATTCGGTCAGGGTTTTCGCCAGCTTTTCCACACCGATATTGGTGAGGGAGGAGAACGCTTCGACCTGGATCTGGGAACCGAGGTTGGCAACGGCCTGGCGCACCTTGATCACTTGGTTGTTGCGTGGGCCTGGGCTCAATTTGTCAGCCTTGGTCAGCAGCAGCATGACGGGCAACTGACGGTGCGAGCTCCACTCCAGCATGTTCATGTCGGTATCTTTGAGCGGGTGGCGGATGTCCATCAGGATCACCAGACCTTTCAATGACTCACGGCGCTGCAGATACTCTGCCAGTGACTTTTGCCACTTGAGCTTCATTTCCAGCGGAACTTGCGCATAACCATAACCCGGCAAGTCGACCAGACGCTTGCCCGGTTCCAGCTCAAACAGGTTGATCAGCTGGGTACGACCGGGTGTCTTACTGGTGCGCGCCAAGTTCTTGTGTTTGGTTAAGGTGTTCAATGCAGATGACTTACCGGCGTTGGAACGGCCGGCAAACGCGATCTCGACACCCCCATCATTTGGCAGGTGACGGATGTCGGGTGCGCTGGTCACAAAATGCACCTTATTGAAATTCAGAGTTTGTGTATCCAACGTAAATTCCCCATGGAGATAGAGGGTTATAGAGTTACTTTTTTGTAAAATGGTGTAAAATAGCGTCGCTTAAACGCGTTTATTTTAACATGCCTTCAGCGGCATGGGATCTGGAAGCCTAATAACGAAAAGTTGGAACGCCATGAAGAACCTAGTCATTACTCTTGCTCTGATGGTTGGCGTAACGGGGATGGCACAAGCCAAGGGCGATGCCGCTGCGGGACAGACCAAGGCTGCCGTTTGTGCGGCTTGTCATGGACCGGACGGAAACAGCCTGGTTGATATGTACCCCAAAATTGCTGGTCAGCACGCATCATATATCAAAAAACAGTTAGTTGAACTGAAGGCTGCCGCTTCTGGTCAAATTGGCCGGGTTGCGCCAGTGATGGGGCCGATGGCGTTACCTTTGTCGGAACAGGACATGGATGACCTGGCGGCTTATTTCTCCAGCCTGAAGGTTACCCCTATCGCTGTCCCTGACGACGTGGTCGAAGCGGGCAAGGCACTCTATATGGGTGGTGACATGAGTCGCGGTCTGGCAGCTTGTACGGCTTGCCATGGTCCCCGTGGCTCGGGTGTCGAACAGGCGAAGTATCCCAACCTGTCCGGCCAGCATCCTGCCTATATCAAGGCTCAGCTCACCGCATTCCGTGCCGGGACGCGTGACAACGATCCGAATGGCATGATGCGGGACGTTGCCAAGAAACTGACTGATCAGGATATCGAAGCCCTCTCCAAATATGTGGCGGGTCTGCACTGATATAGTCGATACGGTCGATTTGAGTTGAAACGGGGAGCCTGGGCTCCCCGTTGTTTTTATGGCTTTCAGATAATTCTCGGTTTAATCCCCCCGTTCTGTAAGAGATCTCCCATTCTCAAGGCAGGCCAAGGCTCATAAAATTGCATAAAATATTAAATAATCATTATTTATCAATGAATTATATAAATATTGATATTTTTCGACATGTTGAGAATGTTTTGAGTGGATTGAGCCGCTTTATAGAGTTGGTACAGTAGGCTTAATGGATTCACCCACGGATTGGGTGGCGGTTTCACGACAGGGTGTTGTGAGCAGAGGATGGCTGGCGTGGCGGGATGCCATGGGCTCGGATGAGCTGGCAAAGGATTGAAGGATCAGGATGGTGACCATCTCCGGAGCGGGATGGGGTTGCGGGATGCAGACTCCCCGGCACGATGGCAGGATGCGGTCGAGACGGGTCAAACAGGTACACGCACATTCAGGAACGACCAATATAAGGTCAGGATGACCACACAACGATATGATGCGGCGACAAGTTGTCATGGAGAGGACGAAACAGACTGTTTTGCCATTCAGGATGGCGCACGCATGAACATATCAAGGCAGCTTCGGCTGCCTTTTTTCTTTTGGGTCATTAACCCGATTAGCCATTCTGTGTCAAAATACCAGCAACATGCCCAGAGGATACCGATCCTGCGGTGTTCAGTGGCCTGATTGGGTCGGATTGGTGCGGGATCCTGCTCTTGTTCCAGCCTTACTGTTCCTCGCATCGTATCCCACCGGGTTAGATCATCCCGGGTACGGGTCAAACCAGTTATTTTCGGAGTTAGCCATTCATGTCTGCCAAACAACCCACTCGCAAGCCTACTGGCAAGCGCAAAGAATCTGATGTCAGTGCTCAGGAAGGCCGTGAGCGTAAACGGGCTGCCAAGCGCAAGGGCCTGAAGGCTGGTTCTCGTCAGCAAGTTGAACAGCCGAAGAGCAAGTCTGGCAACAGCCAGTCCAAAGATCCGCGTATCGGTTCCCGCAAGCCGGTGGTACTGGTGGTGGATGACAAACAGAAGAAGCCGACAGCCCCCAAGGCGGTGAAAGAGAAGACGCTGGTGATGACGCCCGAGCAGGAGCTGGCGTCCATCGAAAACGATGACCGCTTGAATGATCTGCTGGATCGTCTTGATGCCGGTGAAACCCTGGAAGCGGCCGAGCAGGCCTGGGTTGATCAGCGTGTCGACCGTTATCAGGAGCTGATGGATGAGCTGGGCATCATCGACAACGACGATGATGAAGATGACGAGCTGCCGTTTGATGATGGCGATGACGCCGAGTTCGACGAGCAGAAACCAGCCTCCGAAGAGGAGTTGTGGGACCGTTTCAACCAGGTCGATTTCAAGCCGGAACCCAAGCCTGAGTCGAAGAAAAAGTGATGAGTGGATGGATGCTGGCCGCCCTGTTGGGCGGCCTGATTTTGTCAGGATTGGCCATCTATGCAGGCATGCTGCTGGCCAGGCTGAGACGACAGCAAGCGATGCAGTGGCAGGCGATTACCGCTCGCAATGAACGAATTTTGGAGAGCGTGCGGGTCATTGCTCATGCGGTGCAGGAGGGGCAGTGTGATTACTCCGAAGGCGCCATTCGGCTGACCAATCTGCTGGATGCGTTGCAGATCAAGGGGGGACGGGCGTTTGTTGCCGAGTTCCCGGGTCTGTACGGGCTGTATGAGAAGGTGAAAGATATGCCGACTCATGAGGCCAGACGTGCCCTCAAGCGCAATGAAGTGATGAAGATGGATCTCGAACGCAGCGGCTACGAGGCCGAGCTGGAGGCTCAGATCCTCAAGGATGTGGCCCAGCTGAAGGATTTTCAGTTAGGTCGGTGAGCCAACAATAACAACAAGAGAGGAAGCGAGCGTGCAAGCAGAACAGATTGTGTGGGATCAGGCCCTGATCGAAAAATATAACTACAGTGGCCCGCGATACACCTCTTATCCCACTGCGCTGGAGTTCAACGAGAGCTTCGGCTATCCGGATTTTGTCCACGCTGCTGGCCAGTATCCCGAGCGCAATCTGTCGCTCTACGTGCATATCCCTTTCTGTCACAAGCTCTGCTACTACTGCGGCTGCAACAAGGTCATTACCCGTCATCAGCACAAGGCTGACGAGTACCTCGACTACCTGGAGCAGGAGATCAAGGCGCAAGCCCCGTTCTTCAAGCATCGTCTGGTCACCCAGCTGCACTGGGGTGGCGGTACACCCACCTATCTGGATGAAGCGCAAACGCGCCGTCTGATGGCCATGCTGCGTGAGCACTTCCATTTCGCCGAAGAGGGGGAGTTCAGCATCGAGGTCGATCCGCGCGAGATTGCCATTACCATGCTGGATGTGCTGCGAGATGTCGGCTTCAACCGCATCAGCCTTGGGGTGCAGGACTTCAACAAGGATGTACAGGTCGCAGTCAACCGCGAGCAGGACAACGACTTTATTAAAGCCATGTTGGAACGGGCCCGTGAACTAGGCTTCCGCTCGACCAACCTCGACCTTATCTATGGCCTGCCGCATCAGGATCGTGTCAGCTTCCACCATACGCTGGAAGAAGTGCTCAAGACGGATCCGGCGCGCCTCTCCATCTTCAACTATGCCCATCTGCCGAGTCGCTTTGCTGCCCAGCGCAAGTTGAAAGAGGTTGATATGCCTGCGCCGCAGGAGAAGCTGGCCATGCTGCAGGACACCATTGCCTTCCTCACTGGCCAGGGTTACCAGTTCATCGGCATGGACCATTTTGCCAAACCCGATGACGAGCTGGCAGTGGCGCAGCGCGAGGGCAAGCTGCACCGCAACTTCCAGGGTTATACCACTCAAGGTGATTGCGATCTGCTGGGGTTGGGTGTCTCCTCCATCAGCATGATCGGTGATGCCTATTCCCAGAACCAGAAAGAGCTCAAGGCGTATTACGCACAGGTTGCAGAGCTGGGTCATGCCCAGTGGAAAGGCTGCTCGCTCAATCAGGATGACCTGATCCGCCGTGAGGTGATCAAGCGGCTTATCTGTGATTTCCGTCTGAACTTTGCGTCTGTCGAGCAGGCGCACGGTCTCAATTTCAGAGAGTATTTTGCCGACGATCTCAAGCTGCTGCAGACCTTCATCAACGATGGATTGGTGCGTATGACGGAGGATGGTCTGGAGGTCTCCTCCACGGGGCAGCTGCTGATCCGCAATATCTGCATGTGTTTCGACGTGTACTTGCGCAACAAGGCGCGCCAGCAACAGTTCTCTCGCGTGATATAAGCTTGTTTGCCGATTAGAAAACAGAAAAGGGCGCCATCGTGGCGCCCTTTTCATATGTATTTTTGCTTAAGCAGCGGGTCGGAAAGGTTCTGGTAAGAAGTCTCTGCGCTGAGGCAAGCAATTGAGAGCCAAGCAAGGGGACGGTGAAATGCAGATAAAAAGATGGGGGCGACTTGCGTCGCCCCCGGTAGTCGTATCGCTCAGATCCTTGAACGAAGTTGCTCCCTGCAATCCCTGACTGTTTACCTCTTCCTTTAGGTTTCCCCTTCCCAATCCTTTGGGGTGTCCTTTAGCCATCTTGGCCTGACGAGTCATCCTGTCCCGTCGCACTTTCTCCGTCCCGGGAGGTGTCCTTTACCACATCCTGTGGCGAGTCCATTTGCCCAACCCTGGCAGCCAGTCTTCCTGACCGACTTCATTGCGTCCGTGCATGAGTAACTATAAGGATTTTCTAACCGGCTACAACGTCAGAATGGAAAACGTTTTTTCTATTAGCTGTTTCGAAAGTGGTGTGCTTCGATTTATTCATTTATAAACAGCTGCTTAAGTTAATCGCCTTCACGTTTTAAGATCCTATTTTCCGATTATCTCGAGGATCTTTTAGGCTGTTTGCTTACATGTGCAATGGCAGATCTCTTACACGGGATTTTGGTTACTTTGGAAACAGATTCTGTGCTCTGATGGTGATCACCCAATGTGGGTGTGACGGCAGGAAAAGAGCAGTGAATGGGGTATTTATAGGTGCTGGTTGAGGCGCTCATAGATGGTTTGGCGCTCTTCAGGGGTGAGCGAAGAGAAGTAGTGGGTAAAGAGGCGCAGTAGCAGGGACTTGTTCATGCCGTCTTGTTGGGTCAGATTACCCAGCTCATCGATGGCCACTGTACTCATGGAGAAGGTCGCTTTTTTAAAGCTGGGCTTCAGATGCTCACCACTCTCGATAAAGGCCAGTGCCGACAAGGCTTCATCCCTATGCAGACTCAACTCAAGGCTGACAACCTTGGGTTTACCCTTGGCGTAGAACTCAGCATCTTCGATAAATTCATCGACAGTGAACTTCTTCTGGTGATGCAGCTGATGCTTTTTCTTCAGGTCCGCCAAGCCCATCTCATACCCCCACTTTCAGGAACTCTTTGGCGATGGCCCGGATCTCTTCGGCAGATTTGCCATCCGGTTCTATCTCCATCACCGATAATCCCTTTTCCTCACTATCGTCGTAGACGTTGCGGCCATAGGTGATGGAATTCAGTACGTCGACTCCGAACGAGGCACATACCTCTTTGGCCTCGAGAATCCGCTTTACCTGATTGGGCAAAGATGGACATTGGGTCAATACAACGGCTGCATTGAGGGTCGGATTGACCATCTTGCAGGTGGTTATGAGATCTTCCATGTGGGGTAGGGTCTTGAGGTCGCGGCGTTTCGGGCGCAAGGGGATCAGGGCGTGGGTGGCGACAGCCATGGTGGAGCGCAGTGCCCGGTTGTCTTGCCCGCCGCAATCGACGATGACGTAGTCATAGCGATTTTTCAGGCTAAGCAGATCGTTGCGAATATTGCCATAGAGCTGAACGCAGTTGATTTGTGGCAGATCCGGGTTGTCATTGCGTTCCTGAATCCAGTCCGAGGTAGTGCGTTGCGGGTCGCAGTCGACCAGTAACACCTCTCCCTGAAATTGGGATCTGAGGTAGACCGCCAGATTTTGCGCCAGGCAGCTCTTGCCACTGCCACCCTTCTCCCCACCGACCAACAAGATCATGACGTTCCCCTATCCATGAGAAAACCGTTGATTTCAGTATAGGAGGGGGTTGGCTCATCACAAGGCGAGAGGAGTGATGCTCCTCTCGTTCTGCAGGTTAATAGTGAACACTGCCGCCATGCCAGCGGCAGACATAGTCGGGCACCAGCATCTGGGGGGTCTTGTCGACATGGCATACCACCATGGGTATGGCAGGGGCTCCTTCAGCCTGACTGAGGGTGGGGAGCGCAGAGAGCAGCAAAGTCGCGAGCAACAGCATGGGTTTCATCTTCATAACAACTCCTTGGTAGTGCCATTCCTGTGTGATCCGGATCACTTTCTGAGTTAAGTCGAGGTTGGCGCCAGCGCAAGGTGAGGTGAATAAATTCAATTAATGAAAAAAGTATCAAAAGGCGTTGTGGTGACCGATGAGGATGGCTGCCCACCTTGATGCGGACTTTGTGCATATTAAGTTGAACCGCAAAAAGAGGTGGTGACTTATGAGGCTGGGCCTGATGGGGTTGGCATCAATGCCATGATCTGGAACAAGAAAAGATTTATGCAGTGAATGTGGTCGATGTGAGTATTTATTTCTCCCGCGTTCCTCTCGTTACGGCGATGTATTCAATACACAGGTAGTAATATTCAGATATTATTTTAGTTGTCGCCCATTTCATTGTTTTTTAATGTTTTTTTGTTTTTTCTTTTAATCTTTCCAGTGAGTTGGCATGAATAAAAGTTGAATCAACCTGAAATATATCGGGGTGGTTTTGCATGAAGATTCAGGGTTTGCTGGGAGGAAAATGCGTAAATTGCTACTGGAGTCATAGATTGAAAGGTGAATATATTCAGTTCAAAGTGAATGTGATCAATGTCTAAGTTTGTCGTGATTCGCAGGGCTAACCTCGGTCTCGAAAGGCAAGGGCAGGATAGAACACAAGCCGATTACCCTACATAAAGAATATCCCGCCTTAGCCACGAGCATGAATAGAAGGAATCTATTCAATCACTCGCAGGGACCATTGCTAGACGGAATATAATCATGAGCAAATTTTATGTAGGTTCTGAAGTTGGCCAATTGCGCCGTGTCATGTTGCACCGCCCCAACCTCAGTCTGAAGCGTCTGACTCCTTCCAACTGCCAGGATCTGCTGTTCGATGACGTCCTGTCTGTTGAACGCGCCGGTCAGGAGCACGACAAATTCGCTCAGGTACTGCGCGATCAGAATGTCGAAGTTTTCCTGCTGACCAATCTGCTGGCCGAAACCCTGGATGTGCCGGAAGCCAAAACCTGGCTGTTGCAACATCAGGTCTCCGACTACCGCCTCGGCTCTTCTTTTGCCAACGACGTGCGCTGCTTCCTGGCTGACATGCCGCACCGCGAACTGGCCCGCATTCTCTCCGGCGGCCTGACTTACTCCGAGATGCCCTACAGCGGTGTCAACATGGTAGTGGGCATGCACGCTCCGACCGATTTCATCATCGAGCCGCTGCCCAACCACCTCTTCACTCGTGACACCTCCTGCTGGGTTTACGGTGGCGTCTCCATCAACCCGATGGCCAAGCCGGCCCGTCGCCGCGAGACCAACCACGTGAAGGCTATCTACCGCTGGCACCCGATGTTTGCCGGCCAGGACTTCATCAAGTACTTCGGTGACGAGGAGCGTGACTACGACAACTCCACTATCGAGGGTGGCGACGTACTGGTTATCGGCCGCGGTGCCGTGCTGATCGGCATGTCCGAGCGAACCACCCCGCAAGGTGTCGAGCATCTGGCTCGCAGCCTGTTCAAACACGGTCAGGCCAAGCAGGTCATCGCCATGGAGCTGCCGAAACACCGCAGCTGCATGCACCTGGATACCGTGATGACCCACATGGACATCGACACCTTCTCCGTCTATCCGGAAGTGATCCGCAAGGATGTGCAGTGCTGGAGCCTGACTCCGGGCGGCGCCACCGGCATGAACATCAAGGAAGAGGGTTACTTCGTCACCGCCATCGAGAAAGCGCTGGGCGTGGATCAGCTGAAGATCATCACCACTGGTGGTGACAGCTTCGAAGCCGAACGCGAGCAGTGGAACGACGCCAACAACGTGCTGACCGTGCGTCCCGGCGTGGTGGTGGGTTACGAGCGCAATACCTACACCAACGAGAAATATGACAAAGCCGGTATCACAGTTCTCTCCATCCCGGGTGATGAACTGGGCCGTGGCCGCGGCGGCGCCCGCTGCATGAGCTGCCCGATGGAACGCGACAGCATCTGATGAGACGGCGTGGCGCCGGCAGAAGCTGGCGCCACACAGAACCAAACTCGAGATTAACCACTATGAAAAAACCAACTGTCGTCGTCGCTCTGGGTGGCAATGCACTGCTCCGTCGTGGTGAGCCACTGGAAGCGGATATCCAGCGCAAGAATATCGCAACGGCCGCCAAGACCATCGCCCTGATTGCTCAGGAGTACAACGTGGTGCTGGTGCATGGCAACGGCCCGCAAGTCGGCCTGCTGGCCCTGCAAAACAGCGCCTACACCAAGGTATCCCCCTATCCGCTGGATGTGCTGGGTGCCGAGTCTCAGGGCATGATCGGCTACATGCTGATCCAGGAGCTGAAAAACCTGATGCCGAGCCGCAACGTCACCGCGCTGCTGACCCAAGTGCAGGTCGATCCCGAGGATCCGGCATTTGCCAATCCGACCAAATTTATCGGCCCCGTCTATGAAGAGGCTGAAGCCCGCACCCTGGCAGAAGAGAAGCACTGGGTGGTCAAGGCTGACGGCAAGTTCTTCCGCCGTGTAGTGCCGTCCCCGCTGCCCCAGCGCATCGTTGAAGGCGACGCCATCGAAACTCTGATTGCCCAGGGCCACCTCATCATCTGTACCGGTGGTGGCGGCATCCCGGTGACCTGGGATGGCCAGAGCCTGACCGGTATCGAAGCCGTCATCGACAAGGACATGTCTGCCGCCTATCTGGCCAAGCAGATCAAGGCCGACGCCCTGCTGATCCTGACCGATGCCGATGCCGTCTATCTGGATTGGGGCAAACCGACCCAGCGTCCGCTGCGAGTCACCAGCCCGAACGAGCTGGCCGGGGTCAAGTTCGATGCCGGCTCCATGGGGCCGAAAGTCGAAGCCTCTTGTGAATTTGTCAAAGCGACCGGCGGCATGGTCGGCATCGGCTCGCTGGAAGATGGTCTTGCCATCCTCAAGGGTGAAGCCGGCACCAATATCGTCGCCACCCGCACCGTACATGCGTAATTACCGATATCTGTACTGAGAATGCGTAGTCAACACTACTGCCCGAACTGGTCTGAAACATATATAGAGAGAACTCATCATGGCTTTTAATCTGCGTAACCGTAACTTCCTGAAACTGCTGGACTTCACCCCGCGCGAAATCCAATACATGATCGACCTGGCCATCGACCTGAAAAAAGCCAAATACGGTGGCTACGAGCGCAAGCATCTGGTCGGCAAGAACATCGCCCTGATTTTCGAGAAGACCTCCACCCGTACCCGCTGTGCGTTTGAAGTGGCGGCCTTCGACCAGGGCGCGCAAGTCTCCTACCTTGGCCCAAGCGGTTCCCAAATCGGTCACAAGGAGTCCATGAAGGACACCGCCCGTGTACTGGGTCGCATGTATGACGGTATCGAATACCGCGGCTACGGTCAGGAGATCGTGGAAGAGCTGGGCGCCTACGCCGGTGTCCCGGTCTGGAACGGCCTGACCAACGAATTCCACCCGACCCAGATCCTGGCCGACTTCATGACCATGCTGGAGCACGGCAAGGGCAAGCGTCTGGATCAAATCAAGTTCGCCTACCTGGGTGATGCCCGCAACAACATGGGCAACTCCCTGATGGTCGGCGCCGCCAAAATGGGCATGGATATCCGCCTGGTTGCGCCGAAAGCCTTCTGGCCGGAAGAGGAGTTGGTTGCCAAGTGCCGCCTGATCGCCGAAGAGACCGGCGCACGCATCACCCTGACCGAAGATGTGAAAGAGGGTGTGCTGGGTGCTGACTTCCTCTACACCGACGTCTGGGTATCCATGGGTGAAGCGAAAGAAGCCTGGGATCAGCGCGTCAAACTGATGACTCCGTATCAGGTCAACATGGATGTCATCAACGCCACCAAGAACCCGGATGTGAAGTTCATGCACTGCCTGCCGGCGTTCCACAACGACGAGACCACCATGGGCAAGGAAGTGGCTGACAAATATGGCATGAAAGGCCTGGAAGTGACCGAGGACGTGTTCGAATCCGAGCACAGCATCGTGTTCGACGAGGCCGAAAACCGGATGCACACCATCAAGGCAGTGATGGTTGCTACGCTGGGCGACTAAGGTCGCAGTAGTGGTGCCGGGGGGCGACCCCCGGCTTTTCGACCATGTGACAGCGGCATAATACCTCTAACCCTACAACCCGCAGCCTGCATGGATACCACACCCACAGAAGGAAGCTGGACCATGACCAAATTCAAGTTCCCGTCAGCCTACACGATACTGTTTGTGCTGATCGCCCTGGTGGCCGCCCTGAGCTGGATAGTGCCGGCCGGCAAATACGAGATGACCATGAACGAAGCCCTCGGCAAAGAAGTGCCGGTGGCGGGTACCTACAAACTGGTGGAGGGGAATCCCCAGGGGATCGTCGATGTGCTGCTGGCACCTATCGATGGCCTCTATAACCACGACACCTATGAGGCAGGCGCCATCGACGTCTCCCTCTTTATCCTGATCATCGGTGGTTTTCTTGGCATTGTGACCAAGACCGGTGCCATTGATGCCGGTATTGAACGTGTGACCGACCGCCTGCGCGGCCGTGAAGAGTGGATGATCCCGATCCTGATGGCGCTGTTTGCCGCAGGTGGCACCATCTACGGGATGGCCGAAGAGTCGCTGCCTTTCTACACCCTGCTGGTGCCGGTGATGATGGCCGCACGCTTCGACCCTGTGGTGGCGGCTGCAACCGTATTGCTGGGGGCCGGTATCGGTACTCTGGGTTCCACCATCAACCCGTTTGCGACCGTGATTGCCGCCAATGCGGCCGGTATCTCCTTCACCGACGGTATCTGGCTGCGCGTCGCCATGCTGGTCGCCGGTTGGCTGCTCTGCGTTGCCTACGTCATGCGTTACGCCAAGATGGTGCGCAGCGATCCGAGCAAATCCCTGGTAGCTGACAAGTGGGAAGAGAACCGTGCCCACTTCCTTGGCAACAAGAGCGACCAGATGCTGGAGTTCACCCTGACCCGTAAAATCGTGCTGGGTATCTTCGTCGCCGCCTTTGCCGTGATGATCTACGGTGTGGCCGTGCTGGGCTGGTGGATGGCGCAGATCTCCGGCGTGTTCCTGGCTGCCGCCATCATCGTTGGTCTTATCTCCCGCATGAGCGAAGAGGAGCTGACCTCCAACTTTATCGATGGTGCCCGCGACCTGCTGGGTGTGGCGCTGATCATCGGTATCGCCCGCGGTATCGTGGTGGTAATGGATAACGGCATGATCACTCACACCATTTTGCACAGTGCAGAAGGGATCGTGACCGGCCTCTCCACTATCGTCTTTATCAACGTGATGTTCGTGCTGGAAGTGGTGCTCTCCTTCCTGGTGCCGTCCTCCTCCGGTCTGGCTGTACTGACCATGCCGATCATGGCGCCGCTGGCCGACTTCGCCAACGTGGGCCGCGATCTGGTGGTGACTGCTTACCAGTCTGCCTCCGGTCTGGTGAACCTGGTGACCCCGACCTCCGCCGTGGTCATGGGTGGTCTGGCCATCGCCAAGGTGCCTTATGTGCGCTGGCTGAAATGGGTGGCTCCGCTGCTCGGTATCCTGACCGTGCTGATCGTGGTCTGCCTGAGCCTGGGTGCCGTGCTCTCCTGAGGGATGACATGCAAGATGAAGCGGGAGCCTGCGGGCTCCCGTTTTTTATGGGCGCAAGAAGTGATGGACACAAAGTCGCAGGCAACAAAAAGGCGACCCGCAGGTCGCCTCGATGCATTCGATGGAAGGGGTTAGCGGGCCTGCGCCAGGGTGCGCACCACGGCGGCGTGGGCCTGACGGGTGCGGCTGATATGGCGCGGCGCGACCAGCACAACGTCATTGCCCGCGACGGCGCCCATGATCTCGGGATTGGCGTTGCGATCCAGCAGGCGAGCCACCACGGTGGCGGCTCCCGGAGTGGTGTGGATCAGCACCATCTGCTGGTTGTGTACCACTTCGCGCACCATGTCGTGGATCGAGCGGGTGCTGCCGGCGGGTTCCAGCTGCTCGTCGACCAGGGTGTAGACCTTCTTGCCGTTGGCATTTTGGGCCTTGGCCACGCCGAGGCGGCGCAGCAGGCGGGAGATGGTGGACTGGCTGATGTCGGCAAAGCCGCGCTCCGACAGCTCGCGGCGGATCTCTTCCTGGGTGCTGTAGCAGTGCTGACCGATGATCTGGCGACAGGCATCCAGCTGGGCCAGATCGGGCTCTTGGGCAACGGGACGACTGAGGGTTTTGACCACGGCGAATTCCTTTGATGATGACCGGAGGTAAACGCGCGATATCTGCCATAGCAGTCAGTTATCAGGTAAAAACACTGATAATCAGCCTATATGCAGGGAATGAGCGGGCATTACCATCTTGCGATGGCAAATTATAGCTGACTGGAAATTCGGTGATGTGACAGGGTTCAAAAATGGGCCCCGCGGGGCCCAATCAGATATCAGTAACGCTCGCTGACGATGTCCTGAGTGAAGGACTTCTCGCAATATTTGCACTTCATCCGTACCACGCCTTTCACTTCGCGCACCCGGAAGTAGCTGTCAACCGGCTCGTTATGGGAGATGCAGTTGGAGTTGGGGCAGTGGAACACCCCGGCGATGAACTCCGGCAGCTCCAGCTGGTGCTTCTTCACCACATTGAAGTCTTCGATGATGTTGACGGTCGCTTTCGGGGCGAACAGCGCCAGCTGGTTGGCCTGCTGTTCGGTCAGACGGGTGTTCTCAATCTTGATGAGATCCTTCTTGCCCAGCGCACCGGATTTCAGGTTGAAGCCGACGGTGATCCGCTCCTGGGTTTCGACCAGCTGGAACAGCTTGAGGATCTTGATGCCCTGGCCAGCGGGGATGTGATCGATGACGGAGCCGTGACGGATGGCTTCGACTTGCAGTTGGTTCTTGTCAGACATGATATTCCCCTAAGCTCAGACAGTTTCGTTCAGTACCAGTGCCAGCAGCGCCTGGCGTGCATAGACCCCGTTCTCCGCCTGCTGGAAGTAGCAAGCGTGGGGAGTCTTGTCGACCGCTACATCGATCTCGTCGACGCGGGGCAGGGGATGCAGGATCTTCATGGTGGGCTTGGCACCTTCCAGAGTCGCCAGCTCCAGAATGAACTTGGCGGCCATGTGCTTGTATTCAGTCTCGTCGAAGCGCTCTTTCTGGACGCGGGTCATGTAGAGGATGTCCAGCTCCGGCATCACCTCTTCCATGGTCTGGTGGACGCTGAACTGGATGCCCTTCTCTTCCAGCTCTTCGCAGATGTAGTCCGGCATCGCCAGCGCTTCCGGGGAGATGAAGAAGAAGCGGCAGTTGAACAGGCTGAGGGCCTGGGCCAGCGAGTGCACGGTGCGGCCATATTTCAGGTCACCGACGAAGGCGACGTTGAGGTTGTCCAGACGGCCCTGGGTCTCATGGATGGTGAACAGGTCGAGCAGGGTCTGGCTCGGATGCTGGTTGGAGCCGTCGCCGCCGTTGATGACCGGCACGCGGGAGAACTCGGAGGCCAGACGGGCCGCGCCCTCTTTCGGGTGGCGCATCACCACCGCATCGGAGTAGGAGCCGATGATCTTGATGGAGTCAGCCAGCGTCTCGCCCTTCTTGGCGCTGGTGTTGCCACCGTCGGCGAAGCCGATGATGTTGCCGCCAAGGCGCTGTACCGCGGTCTCGAACGAGAGGCGGGTGCGGGTGGAGGCTTCGAAGAAGCAGCTGGCAACCAGCTTGTCTTTCAACAGGCTGGTGTCAGGTTCAGCCTTCAACCGTTGTGCGGTTGAGACTACCAGTTCCATTTCTGACCGGGTCAGGTCCGAAATGGAGATGACATGTTTCTTATAGAGTGGATTGGTCATCGTCTGCATTCCCTTTGACATCATTGGAGGTTTTTCGGGCACAAAAAAAAGCCCCTGAAACAGGGGCTTTTTTTAAAAATAACTGGGGATCGTTGGGGTGGGAACCGGAAACAACGGGGCCGCTCTGGTGCGCACCACCCGTCTGCAAGGCTGTTTTCTGAATCAAAAACTGCATCGTTTCGTCCCGACCTTTTTCAAAACCGGACAGATTATAGGGCCGCTTTTTTAATTGTCAAAATTTTATTTCCGATGCCAATTTCAGCATGAAAAACGTTTAAGTGGCGGAAACATGACGACAAATCCACAGCTTGTGCGTCTCTTGCAGCGATTCCCCATCGCGGGCCATGGCGCGCAAATAACCGAGTCTGTGGTGCCCTTCCAGCAGGCAGTAGGGGCGGGGCAGGGGATGACCGTTCGGGTAGCTGGAACCCTCTTCCGGCACCAGCACGATGACAGGTTCGGGCCAGGTGCCGTCGCTCAGCATCTTCTCGCCGAGCCAGGAGCGGCGCACATAGCGATTGCTGCGCAGCATCTCCCCCCAGCGCTCGATCACCTCCATATGGCGGGAGTCCACCTGATCCACCAGTTGCGCGGTGGGCCAGCTTTCACAGGTGAACTGATGGCTGGCGAGATCGATAAAGCTCCAGTTGGACTCAAAACCGCGCCAATGACGGTAAATCCACTGGGAAAGCACATTTTCGGGGATGAAGGGCACCAGCGGGGCGACCCGGGCCAGGTAGTCGGGCAGGGACTCTGTTTTGCGTTCGTCCCTGAAGTTGAGGGGCGCAAGTTGTTGGAGCAGTCGGTAATTGAGCATAAGTGGCCTCCCGGTACCTGATTTCACCCTACCCCCATTTATGCCCCATTCCTACCCCGCTGAGTCTGGAAATACAGCAAGTTACCCCTCGTTGCTGCACAAATCGGCGCGACTTGTTCGGGATTTGTGCAATCGCATTAAAAGTGTGAAAAAAGCCTTTACCTTTGAAACCCGCTTTGTATACTACGCCTCGTTTGTTGCAGGGGCGTAGTTCCAATTGGTAGAACAGCGGTCTCCAAAACCGATGGTTGCGGGTTCGAGTCCTGCCGCCCCTGCCATTTTCAGAAAGGCCAGCTCATTGAGCTGGCCTTTCGCATTTCCGGCGTTCGCCAATTTATCCCTCTCTCCTTTCTCTTCTCCTTCTTGCCGCTAGCTCTCGGTGACTGTGGCCACATTGATCTCTATGTCTGCCGCAAGAGCGTTCAATGTGCAGCAACCCGCTGTTTCAGGACGGTGACCAGCCGCTGGTGGCGGGCGGGGAGCGGCCACTCGGCGCGGTAGATCAGCCAGAGGGTGTCGATCACCTCAATACTGCTCTGGATCACCCGGATTTTCTCCTGTTGGGCAAAGGCGGTGACGGCGAAGCGGGGCAGCACGGTAAAGCCGAGGCCGCGGGCGACCGGCTCCAGGATCAGGCCGATCTGGTTGGTAAAGCCGCGCTGCGGGATCTCGTCAACGCGCTGGCCGGGGTAGCGTCGTCCCAACAGGCGTTGTGCCATGCTGCGGCCATCCGGGTGGTCGATAAAGCCGAGCTGACAGAGGTACTGCCAGCTCGGCTCCTTGCCATCGTTGGGCACCACCAGACAGAGGGGTTCGCGGGCGAAGGGCTCGGCGGCGATGCTGAGGTGTTCAGGCGGCTGATCCACCAGTCCCAGATCGCTGCGCCCCGCCAGTACCGCCTGCACTATGTCGGGGGTGGGGGCAAAGCGGTGCTGGATGGTGAGTCCGGGGTGCTCTTGTTGCTGGTCGAGCAGCAGGGGATAGAGCAGCAGACCAATGCTACCCGGGGTGGACAGGGTGATGGCGCCGTGGTGAGGGTCGTCGTCCGAGAGGCGTGCCCGCAGCTGTTCGGCGGCCTGCTCCTGCTGGCGGGCGAAGTCGAGCAGCACCAGCCCGCGCGGGGTGAGCTCCAGCTGACGGGGCTTGCGCAGCAGCAGGGGGCCAAATTCGGCCTCGAGGCGCGAGATATGCTGACTGACGGCGGCCTGAGTGAGATCCAGCCGATCGGCGGCACGGGTAAAACTGCCGGTTTCATGCACCACCACCAGGGTGTGGAGCCAGAGTGGATTAACCATAAATTTAATTTATGCCTTCCATTAGTTTGACCTTGTTTTTCATTATGGCTCTCCTTCCTATCATGTCACCTGTTTCCCACACACAATTTCAAGGTGACTTATGACTTACCCACGCAACTTCTCCCACATCGGCATCACGGTGACTGACCTCGACAAAGCGGTCGAGTTCTATACCAAGGTGATGGGCTGGTATCTCATCATGCCGGCGACCACCATCACCGAGGATGACTCCGCCATCGGCGTGATGTGCAACGACGTGTTTGGCCCGGGTTGGGGCTCCTTCCGCATCGCCCACCTCTCCACCGGCGACAAGATCGGCATCGAGCTGTTCGAGTTTCCCAACAGCGAGCGCCGTGAGAACAACTTCGAATTCTGGAAGACCGGAGTGTTCCACTTCAGCGTGCAGGATCCGGATGTCGAGGGGCTGGCGGCGCGCATCGTCGCGGCGGGCGGCAAGCAGCGGATGCCGGTGCGCGAGTACTACCCGGGCGAGAAGCCCTACCGCATGGTCTACATGGAAGATCCCTTCGGCAATATCGTCGAGATCTACAGCCACAGCTATGAGCTGACCTACTCCGCCGGTGCATATCAGGGGTAAGTAACAGGCCGCCTTAGGGCGGCCTGCTGCTTTGTTGTTACAAGAGTCAGTAGCATGGAATAGCGATCTGGTTCACACGAATAGCGCGTTCTGTTGTTGATAGATGGGAAAATATACAGATTCACTAAAGTCTGTTCATATTGCGGCCGATAGCCTTTGATACATCAGGGTTTTCCCTGCCTGACACAACAACAAGGATTCGTCGTCATGACCCTCTCTCTGCGCGGCAAGCTGCTGGCCACCAGTCTTGGCGTAGTGCTGCTGATGGCATCACTGCTCGGCATCGTTGCCTTTCACACCCTAAAATCCCGCACCATGAGCGCCATCCAGAGCGAGGCGGTCAACTATGGCCACGCCTACTCGGTCGCCATCGGCGAATGGATGACGGATCGCAAGAACACCGTCCATGCGCTGGTCAACCTGATCAGCGATAACCCCCAAGCCGAGCTGGTGCCGCACCTGAAGCAGGCCTACACCTCCGGCGGCTTCGGCCTCACCTATTTTGGCTCCGCGCAGGGGGTGATGACCCGGCAGGATCCCTCCCTCAACACCGGCAACTATGACCCGCGCGAGCGCCCCTGGTATCAGGATGCGGTGAAGGCGGGGCAGCTGATCGTCACTGCCCCCTATGTCAGCGTCACCATGCAGAAGCTGGTGGTTACTCTCTCCGAGCCGGTGCGCCATCAGGGCGAGCTGGTCGGCGCCGTGGGGGCCAACCTGGCGCTCGACAAGCTGATCGATGAAGTACTGGCGATGAAGGTGCAGGGTGAGGGCTACGCCATGCTGCTCGACAGCAGCGGCCTCATCGTCGGTCACCCCAACAAGGAGCTGGCGCTCAAGCAGATTGGCGAGCTCTCCCCCGATCTGTCGGCGGCCACCTTCCAGCAGTGGGGCCGCGAGAACAACGAACTGCACGCAGCTACCCTCGACGGGCGCGACGTGCTGCTGGCGGTACAGCCGGTGCCGGGCACCGACTGGCTGCTGGCCATGGTGATGTACCGCGACGTGCTGGAGGCGCCGCTCGCCTCCCTGCTGTGGCAGCTGGTGGGGCTGACGCTGCTGCTGATGCTGGTGTTCAGCGCCCTGCTCACCGCCATGTTCAAGTATCTGTTTGCCGATCTGGGCCGGGTGGCCGGTGCGCTGCACGACATCGCTCACGGCGAGGGGGATCTCACCGTCCATATCGACACCCGCAGTCAGGATGAGGTGGGTCAGCTGGCACGCAACTTCAACCAGTTCGTGGCCCGGTTGCACGGGATTGTCAGCCGGTTGCGCGATGTCACCGTCGAGCTGGCGGCCCAGTCCCGTGCTCAGGCGGCCGGCGCCCACTCCCGCAGCCAGCGGGTGCGTCAGCAGCAGGACGAGATCGTGATGGTGGCGACCGCGGTGACCGAGATGGCCTCCGCTACGCAGGAGATCGCCGGCAACGCCGAGTTTGCCGCTACCACCTCCGGCGAGGCGGTCAAGCTGGCGGTCGCGGGTCAGTCGCAGGTCGGTCAGAGCCAGCGCAGCATTACCGGGCTCGCGGATGAGGTGGCTGATGCCAGCCAGATCATCAACGAGCTGGATGCCCATGCCCAGAAGATCAGCGGCATTCTGGCCACCATCAGCGGCATTGCCGAGCAGACCAACCTGCTGGCGCTCAACGCCGCCATCGAGGCGGCGCGGGCCGGTGAGCAGGGCCGTGGCTTCGCGGTGGTGGCGGACGAGGTGCGGGTGCTGTCGCGCCGCACCCATGACTCCACCGACGAGATCCAGCAGATGATCGAGACCCTGCAGCAGACCACCCGCCGCGCCGTGGGTGGTATGGAGACCAGCCGCCAGCTGGCGGGCACCAGCGTCGAGGATGCGGAGTCCGCCAACCAGAGTCTGGCGCGGATCAACGAGGCGATCGGCTCCATCAGCGACATGGCGACCCAGATCGCGGCGGCGGCCGAAGAGCAGACCTCGGTGACCAGCGAGATCAGCCGCAATACCGAGAATATCCGCCACGTCTCGCAGGCGCTGGCCGAGCAGGCCAATCAGGAGGCGGCGCAGGCGGCAGAGCTGAAGGCGCTGACCGAGCGGCTGGAACAGGAGATCGGCCGTTTCCGGCTATGATCCTCAGGCCATCTTCCATGAAAAGGGCAGCCCGCGGGCTGCCTTTTGTTATTGTCGCTGACCGTCAGGCGGCGCTCTCCAGCTGCGCCAGATGGAAGGCACGCCAGTTGCCGTCGGGCAGGTAGTGCTTGCCCTGCTGCCATTTGGGATCGTGCTGCACCACGTAGCGGTAGTGGTAGGCCTGCTGCTGGCCGACATAACGCCCCTGCACCGGGTCGAAGATCTCCACCTCGATGAGCTGGCGCAGATATTCGCTCTGGGGATCATCCTCGCCGTGGAAGTTCTCCATCTCGTCGAGCGCCGCGATGGCGGCAGGGAAGTCGTCCAGCACAAACAGCTCGCCATAGACCCAGTCATCCCCCTGCAACAGGGCGGGGTAGCCCTTGTGCTGCAGGTGATAGAGAGCGCCGCGCACCCGGGCGCGCCGGGGCGTCTGGCTCACGTGGTGAGCCAGATAGCGGCGGTAGTTGAACAGCCCGTCCATCAGGCTGCCATAGACGAACAGCGGGTGTGGCTGGCAAAGGCTCATGAGATCTCGCCGCCCACGACCTTGATATCGCCATCCTGCTGCAGCACCACCG
The DNA here is from genome assembly GCF_049174875.1 of Aeromonas sp. 600948. Taxonomy (NCBI): domain Bacteria; kingdom Pseudomonadati; phylum Pseudomonadota; class Gammaproteobacteria; order Aeromonadales; family Aeromonadaceae; genus Aeromonas; species Aeromonas sp. 600948. Next base: position 62,885 of record NZ_JAAKTY010000007.1, on the reverse strand, counting down.
CCTCGATGGCCAGCGCCAGCGCGCGGGTAATCTCGCTCATGGCGAGGCAGGGCTGGTTCACCTTGTCCGCTACCTGCTCGGTGATGTAGGGAACGTGGATAAAGCCGCCGCGCACCGCCGGGAACTCTTTCTCGATCAGGTAGTGCAGCTGGTACATGATGTGGTTGCAGACGAAGGTGCCGGCAGTGTTGGAGACCGCCGCCGGAATGCCGTTCTCCTTGATGCGCTGCACCATTCCCTTGAGGGGCAGACGGGAGAAGTAGGCCGGTGCGCCATCGGCCTGAATCACTTCGTCGATGGGCTGCTGCTGCTCGTTGTCGGGGATGCGGGCATCGTCGATGTTGATGGCGACCCGCTCCGGGGTAATGGCGAAGCGGCCGCCCGCCTGACCGACGTTGATCACCACGTTGGGCTGGTACTGGCGCATCAGCTCTGCCAGCAGGGTGGCTGACTTGCCAAAGACGGTGGGGATCTGCGCCTTGATCACTGTGGCGTCCAGAATGGTTTCCGGCAGGCGTTTGACCGCCTCCCATGCCGGGTTGATGGGCTCGCCGCCGAAGGGGTCAAAACCGGTAATCAGTACTTTCATCATCTTCTCCCGAATGGTCAGAATGCCCAGAAATACATGAGGGCGATATGGATCAGCACCAGCGTCAGCGCCATCGGCACCTGCACCTTGATCACCTTGTTGAGATCCTTCATCTCCAGCAGGGCGGCGGGCAGGGCGTTGAAGTTGGCGGCCATGGGGGTCATCAGGGTGCCGCAGAAGCCGGCGGTCATCGCCAGCGCACCGGCTACCACCGGGTCACCGCCTTGGGCGATGACGAAGGGGATGCCGATGCCGGCGGTGATGACGGTGAAGGCGGCATAGGCGTTGCCCATGATCATGGTGAAGACCATCATGCCGAGGCAGTAGGCCACCACCCCGACGAAGGGGCTGCCGACCGGCACTACGGTTGAGATCCCGTGGGAGATGACATCGCCGACGCCGGATGTGTTGAAGATCACCCCGAGCGCAGCCAGCAGTTGCGGCAGAATGCCGGTGATGCCGACCTGCTGGATCATCCGGTCGGAGTCACCCACTACGGTGGAGGGGGTGGCCCGGGTCAGCAGTACCGTGATGACGAAGGCGATGACCGCCGCCAGACCGATACCGACCTGACCGCCAAGGGGGGTGAACTGGGCGATCACCACCGCCAGCACGGCCAGCAGGATGCAGGGGAGGAAGATCCGGTTGCCGATGCGGTTGGCGTGGCGCTGGGACTCCTCCTCGCTCGCCTGCTCCAGCTTGCCGATCTTCACCTGCTTGAGCAGGGTGATGGCCCCCATGGCGAGGATCAGCACGCCATTGATGACATTGGGGATATAGCTGCCGAAGGCGAACAGCACACCCAGGATGGTCCAGAACAGGGCGGTGCCGATCTTGGCCGGGTGGCTGGGGTCACGCAGGACGCGCCAGGCGCTGCTGAACAGGATGACGCCGATCAGCACATAAAAGAATTCGAGCATGTTGGGGATGAGAGTCGCCATTATTGTTGCCCCTCCTTGTCGCTGCTCACGGTATATGTCTTGGCCATCTGGCGGTCAAACCACATACTGGAAATAGCCACCATCAGCAGGGCAATAATGGCTATTGGCATGGATGCCTTGGCAATATCGACGGCAGAGACGCTATATCCAAGAGATTCAAATGTACCGACGATCAGCAATACCCCGGCTGAGGCGACGAAGGTATTCTGGGCAAAGAAGTTGCCGTAGTTTTCGGTGGCGGAAACCCGCGCCTTGACATATTCCTCATCCTCTTCGCTTAATTTGCCGTGCACCTTGGTAGCTGCAGCCTGAGTCATAGGGTTGACCAGCGGACGAATAAACTGGGTGTGACCCTGAACCCGCACCGAGAAGAGGCCGGCCAGTTCGCGGATAAACATATAGAGGGTCATGAACTTGCCCGGGGTGAGTTTCTTGATCCGCTCGATCAGGGTGACTGCCTGCTGTTTGAGGCCGTAGCGTTCACAGATGCCGATCATCGGCAGGGTCAGCAGAAACAGCGTCACCATGCGGTTGGAGACGAAGGCTTCACCCAGCAGGGAGAGGCAATCGGTCATGGATAGGCCGGAGACCAGCGCCGTGGTGACGGCGGCCACCAGTACGACGGCCAGAGTGTCGAGTTTGAAATAAAATCCCAATAAAATAATAAGAATTCCGCTTAATTTAATAAATTCCAATTAATCACCTCGTTAAAGTGAATATTTATATGCATTTTGGGGTGGCCGAGCTGTTTATCATCTGGTTACTGCGATGGCAACAAAAAATCCCCAAAAAGGGATTCGATTGGTTTCTTGTTGGGGCTTTTTGTCGGTTTATCGTTCGTTGGTAAATGGTGAGTCCTGCACCGTCCAGGCTATTTTGTTGCCCCCTAATCATTCATTCAGATTATTTTGGGGAGCCTGGCGACAATAAATATTGGGCTGACAATATGATCGCTATTCTCTTCCATTGATGGGTGATGGGTGATGGGGATTGTTGCGCAATGTCTATCTGGCAACCGTCAGCGAATGGCTGGGTATGGCGGTGGTTGTGCGGAGCAGGGTTGAGGAACTCGAGAGGGAAAGGCGGAGAGAACCGGTGGCGATGGCATCGCCACCGGTGCTGTCTCAGGGGGTCTGCTTGACCCAAATCAGCTGGTCGGTGGCAAAGCCCAGCGACTTCGCCTTGGCGACCAGCGCATCCACCTTCGCCTTGGGCGGGTTGGGTGAGCGGGAGAGGATCCAGAGGTAGTCGTGGTTGTAGCTGGTCACCAGCGAGAGCTGGTAATCGGGGTCGAGGTCGATGACGTTGTAGCCGCCGTAGAAGGGGCCGAAGAAACTCACCTTGAGCCGCGCCTCGTCAGGGTTGCCGACGAAGTAGGCCTTGCCCTCGGCTTCGCGCCAGCTGCCATCGCTCTGCTTGCCGCGGTTGAGCACCTTGACGCCGCCATCGTCCCGCAGGCTGTAGGTGGCGCTCACCTGCTCCAGCCCCCGCTCGAAGCTGTGGTCGAGGCGGGCGATTTCGTACCAGGTACCGAGATAACGATCGAGCTGGAAGCCGGTAACGGGGCGGATGCCATCGGCAATCCCGGTGCAGGCCGTCAGCAGCCAGACGGTAAACAGACAAAGCAGTGAACGCATAGGTAATCCCTCTCTCGTTATCCCTCGATGATGCGCAGCTGGCCATCCCGGAAGCGGGAGGCCTGATCCGTCGGCGTGCTGCCGAAGAAGCGCTTGTACTCCCGACTGAACTGGGAGTTGCTCTCGTAACCGACTCTGGCCGCCGCGGTACCCGCCTTGATGCCGTCGTGCAGCATCATCATTCGCGCCTTGTGCAGGCGAAACGACTTGATGTATTGCAGCGGCGAGGTAGCGGTGACCGCCTTGAAGTGGTGGTGAAAGGCGGAGACGCTCATGTTCACCTCCCGCGCCAGCTCCTCCATGGTGAGGTTGTCGGCATAACGGGACTCTATCATACGCAGCACCCGGGCGATTTGGCCCACATGGTTGTGGCGATTGGCGAGCGCCTGCAGCGCCGGGCCGCCCACCTCGGTGAGAGCGTGGAACAGCATCTCCCGCACCGTCTGCGGCCCCAGCACCCTGGCGTGCAACGGGTTATCCATCAGCTCGATCAGTCGCTCGGCGGCGCAAAACATGGTTTCCGACAGGGGGACCGAGTGGACACCGCTCTTTTGTGGCGCGGGGGCGGGCAGGGCATCGCCCAGCTCCAGCAACAGCTCTTGCAGGGTTACCAGATCGATCTCGATGGTAAAACCGATAAGCGGCTGCTCGGGGGAGGCGAAGCACTCGCACTCGCAGGGCAGCGGCAGGGTCATCAGCAGATAGTGGTTGGGGTCGTAGCGAAACACCTGATCCGCCAGATAACCCACCTTGTGTCCCTGCAGGATAACGATCATCCGCGGTTGGTAGAGCACCGGGGTGCGGCCATGGTGCTCGGTGGTATAGATGAGGTTGACCTGTTTCACCGGTGATGGGGTGATGCCGGGTGCGGTGACGTGGCGGGTCAATCTGGCGGCGAGGTCGCTGTAACGGTTTTGCATGGGTGCTCTTTGATTCGACAGTTCCGGTTTTCGCTGCTTTGTAGAAATAGGCAAGAATCAAGCAGGATGTTGTCTTGATGGTAGTGTTGTTCTGGAGAAAAATGCAATCACGATTTCGCGGCCAGGCCGCCCTGACTATCAGAAGAAGGCAATGTCGATGAACAACTTTACTCTCCATACCCCGACCAAAATCCTGTTCGGCCAAGGGCAGATCGCCCAGCTGCGCGAGCAGCTTCCGAGCGATGCCCGCGTCATGATCACCTACGGTGGTGGCAGCGTGGTACGCAGCGGCTTGTTGGAGCAGATCCGTAACGAGCTGGCTGGCATGACCCTGTTTGAATTTGGCGGCATCGAGCCGAACCCGGCCTACGAGACCCTGATGGGCGCCGTGGAGCTGGCCCGTGCCGAGCGGGTCGACTTCCTGCTCGCCGTTGGTGGTGGTTCCGTGCTCGATGGCACCAAGTTTATCGCTGCTGCCGCGCACTACGATCTGGCCAAGGATCCCTGGCACATTCTCGAGACCGTCGGCAGCGAAGTGCGCTCCGCCATCCCGCTTGGTTCCGTGCTGACCCTGCCGGCGACCGGTTCCGAAATGAACATGGGCGCCGTCATCACCCGTCGCAGCAGTGGCGACAAGGTGCACTTCTTCTCGCCGTTCGTGATGCCGCGCTTCGCCGTGCTGGATCCGGTGCTCACCTACACCCTGCCCGAGCGTCAGGTGGCGAACGGGGTGGTGGATGCTTTTGTCCACATCGTGGAGCAGTACCTCACCTATCCGGTCAACGCCAAGGTGCAGGATCGCTTCGCCGAAGGCTTGCTGCTGACCCTGATTGAAGAGGGCCCCAAGGCGCTGGCCGAACCGCACAACTATGAGGTGCGCGCCAACATCATGTGGAGTGCCACCATGGCGCTGAACGGCCTGATTGGTGCCGGTGTGCCGCAGGACTGGGCCACCCACATGCTGGGTCACGAGCTGACCGCTCTGCACGGCCTTGACCATGCCCAGACTCTGGCGGTGGTGCTGCCTGCCCTGCTGCAGGCCAAGCGCAAACAGAAGCATGCCAAGCTGCTGCAATACGCAGAGCGGGTGTGGGGTCTGAACAGCGGCAGCGAAGCGGAACGCATCGACGATGCCATCGCCGCGACCCGCGACTTCTTCGAGCGGATGGGGGTCAAGACCCGACTGCGCGACTACGGTCTGAAAGATCTGGGTATCGACACCCTGATCGGCAAGCTGGGGGAGCACGGTATGACTGCCATCGGCGAGCACGGCGATATCGATCTGGTGCAGAGCCAGCATATTTATGAAGCGGCCTGGTAAGGGCCGCCAATCAGTGCCAAACGGGCGAAACGATTGAATTGCCGGGGCCCTCTCCCGCCATCTGGCGGCTGAGCGACCCCGCTTTTGTTGGGAAAATGTTACTTTTCGGCGTTTCGCTGCGAGAAGTGAGACGAAAGCGGATTTCGTAAGAACAAAAAACGCTAAGATAGAGGGCCGGTAAAACATTTTTTTTGACTGGTTGGATCACTTTTTTCAGCCGTTTTTACTGGTATAAGCCTCTAATTTGGTTTGTTTTTTTTAATCGTAGCCAGGGATGGGCTGAATTCTGTACGAGTGCCGTCGGGACTGCGGTTGTAATAAAACTCCAAAATTTGATACTAATCACCTTCGCGCCTGAAAAGCGGGGGCCTGACCATGACAGGAGGTTGAGGTAAAGCCTACTGATTTTCATAACAAAGAGCCCTGGACCTGCACTTTGGTCATGTCTTGTTTCGTCAGAAGTGAGACACTGGGCAGCGATTGTTTATTAACCATCAGGGAATAGTCATGCAGATTGGAATACCGAGAGAGAGTCTCGCCGGTGAGACCCGGGTCGCAGCGACCCCGGCTACCGTCGAGCAGCTGAAAAAGCTCGGCTTCGAGGTCGCCATCGAGACCGGCGCAGGCCTGTCGGCCAGCTTCGATGATGCCGCCTTCGAGGCTGCCGGTGCCAGCGTGGTGCCGAATGTCTGGCAAGCCGACCTTATCTTCAAGGTCAATGCGCCGACCGATGCCGAGATCGCACAAATTAAAGATGGCGCCACTCTGGTGAGCTTCATCTGGCCTGCCCAGAACCCTGAGCTGGTCAAGAAGCTGTCCGAGCGCAACATCAATGTGATGGCGATGGATATGGTGCCGCGGATCTCCCGTGCCCAGTCCCTCGATGCCCTCTCTTCCATGGCCAACATCGGTGGCTATCGCGCTGTGGTTGAAGCTGCGCACCAGTTCGGTCGCTTCTTCACCGGTCAAATCACCGCAGCCGGTAAAGTGCCGCCTGCCAAGGTACTGGTGATCGGTGCCGGTGTGGCCGGTCTGGCTGCCATCGGTACGGCCGGTTCCCTCGGTGCCATCGTGCGTGCCTTCGACACCCGTCTGGAAGTGGCCGAGCAGATCGAATCCATGGGTGGGGAATTCCTCAAGCTGGACTTCGGTGGCGAAGATGGTGCATCCAGCGATGGTTACGCCAAAGTCATGTCCGATGAGTTCATCAAGGCCGAGATGGAGCTGTTCGCCCAGCAGGCCAAAGAGGTGGACATCATCATCACCACCGCTCTGATCCCGGGCAAGCCGGCTCCCAAGCTGATCACCAAAGAGATGGTCGACAGCATGAAGCCGGGCTCCGTCATCGTGGACATGGCCGCTCAGGCTGGCGGCAACTGTGAATACACAGTGCCGGGTGAGCTGCATGTCACCGACAACGGCGTCAAGGTGATCGGTTACACCGATCTGCCGGGCCGTCTGCCTGCCCAATCCTCCCAGCTCTACGGTACCAACCTGGTCAACCTGATGAAGCTGATGTGCAAGGAGAAGGACGGCAACGTTGCCATCGACTTCGAAGATGTGGTTCAGCGCAACATGACGGTGATCCAGGCCGGTGAAGTGACCTTCCCGCCGCCCGCCATCTCCGTCTCTGCTGCCCCGCAGAAACCGGCCGCCGCCAAACCGGCAGCCAAGAAGGAAGAGGCCAAGCCTTCCAACAAGAAGTTCGTGTTCGGTGCCCTCGGCATCGCCGCCTTCGGCTGGATCGCCTCCGTTGCCCCGGCAGCCTTCCTCTCCCACTTCACCGTATTCATCCTGGCCTGTGTGGTCGGTTACTACGTGGTGTGGAACGTATCGCACGCCCTGCATACGCCGCTGATGTCGGTCACCAATGCCATCTCCGGCATTATCGTGGTCGGTGCCCTGCTGCAGATCGGGCAAGGGTCGACCCTGGTCACCGCGCTGGCGTTCGTCGCCGTGCTGATTGCCAGTATCAACATCTTCGGCGGCTTCACCGTCACTCAGCGCATGCTGAAGATGTTCCGTAAGGATTAAGGGGGTTTAACGTGTCTCAAGGACTGGTAACAGCATCCTATATCGTTGCCGCCGTGCTCTTCATCCTCAGTCTCGCGGGACTGTCGAAGCAAGAAACGGCCAAGCATGGCAACCTGTTCGGTATCGCGGGTATGGCTATCGCCCTGCTCGCTACCGTATTCAACCCGGAGACCAGCGGTGTTCACTGGATCATCCTGGCCATGGTGATTGGCGGTGCCATCGGCGTGCGTCTGGCACTCAAGGTCGAGATGACCGAGATGCCCGAGCTGGTGGCCGTGCTGCACAGCTTCGTGGGTATGGCGGCAGTGCTGGTGGGCTTCAACAGCTTCATCGATCTGCACCCCTCTGCACCTGCTGAGGTGGTCGTCTCCGTCGGTTCCAACCTGGATGCCACCCTGGCAGCCGCCCGTGCGGCGTTCGAGCAGGCCAACAGCGTTGCTCAGGTCGAGCACCTGACCGGCGCCATGCTGAACATCCATTTGGTCGAGATCTTCCTGGGCGTCTTCATCGGTGCCGTGACCTTCACCGGTTCCGTGGTTGCCTTCGGCAAACTGCGTGGTCTCATCTCCTCCAAGCCGCTGATGCTGCCGCACCGCCACAAGCTGAACCTGCTGGCCGTGGTCGCTTCTCTGGCGCTGATGGTCTACTTCGTCAACGCGGGCGGCTCTACCTTCGCCCTGCTGGTGATGACCTTGATCGCCTTCGCCTTCGGCTGGCATCTGGTTGCCTCCATCGGTGGCGCAGACATGCCGGTGGTGGTCTCCATGCTGAACTCCTACTCCGGTTGGGCGGCGGCGGCGGCGGGCTTCATGCTCTCCAATGACCTGCTGATCGTCACCGGTGCCCTGGTGGGTTCCTCCGGTGCGATCCTCTCCTACATCATGTGTAAGGCGATGAACCGCTCCTTCATCTCCGTGATCGCCGGTGGCTTCGGCTCCGATGGCGTGGCCTCCACGGCTGATCAGGAGATGGGCGAATACCGCGAAACCAGCGCCGAGGAAGTGGCTGACCTGCTGAAGAACTCCAGCTCCGTCATCATCACCCCGGGCTACGGTATGGCGGTGGCACAGGCTCAGTATCCGGTTGCCGAGATCACCCAGAAGCTGCGTGACCGCGGCGTCAAGGTGCGCTTCGGTATCCACCCGGTTGCCGGTCGTCTGCCTGGCCACATGAACGTGCTGCTGGCGGAAGCGAAAGTCCCGTATGACATCGTGCTGGAAATGGACGAGATCAACGAGGACTTCGCCGATACCGACACCGTGCTGGTGATCGGTGCCAACGACACCGTCAACCCGGCCGCGATGGAAGATCCGGGCAGCCCGATCGCCGGTATGCCGGTGCTGGAAGTGTGGAAAGCGCAGAATGTCATCGGCTTCAAGCGCTCCATGAACACTGGCTACGCCGGTGTCCAGAACCCGCTGTTCTTCAAGGAAAATACCCAGATGCTGTTTGGCGATGCCAAGGCCAGCGTCGAGGCAATCCTGAAAGCACTGTAAGTGCCATTCAGAGAGTGGATATCAAGGAGGCTTCGGCCTCCTTTTTTATTGCCCATCCCTTGTATATCCTCAATCCATACGGACCATGAGGGATCTCCATGATGTGGTGTCAGGGTTGGCGAAGGATCGGGTGGTACGGCTGGCTGCTGGCATCTCTTCTCGTCGGTGGCATGGCTATGGCTCATGACAAGCCGACCCTGACCATATTGACAGAACTGTGGCCCCCCTATGTGATGCACAGCGACAAGGGGGAGCTGGTGGGCGCAGATCTCGAGCTGGCTCGCACCGTGCTGCAGCAGCTCGGCTATCGCACCGAGGTGAAGGTGCTGCCATGGAAGCGGGTGTTGCAACAGGCCCGCCTCGGGCAGGGGGATGCGGTACTCGACGTCTTCTATAACAAGGATCGCCAAGAGTGGCTCCACTATCCCGAAGAGCCGCTCTCTCGTAGTGGCGAAGTGCTCTTCTATCCGGTGGATCGTCCGGTGAAATTCGAGCAATTATCCGACCTCAAGGGGTTGCGGATCGGCATTCAGGCCGACTATGCCTACAGCCCCGATTTTCTGGCCGATGAAGGGGTGATCAGGGTCGCCATGACGGGCGATGGCAAGATGGTCAAGCAGTTGCATCTGATGATGGCCGGCCGACTGGATGGTGTCGTGCTCAATGAACAAGTTGGTCGTTATCTGCTGCGTACCCAGGGGCTGCAGGATCAGGTGTTCAATGGTCGCCGCCTGCTGACCGACGATAACCGCAACTTTCTCGGATTTACCCACAAGCCCGGCCATGACCAGTTGGCGAGGCGCTTCTCGGCCGCCTTGAAACAGTTCAAGCAGACCCCGGCCTACCAGCAGCTGCTGGCCCGCTATCATCTCTAGGTGACTCCATCGTCTGTGCGTTGCATCACAAATTGTCGCGCTTTGTTAAAAGACGGGCATAATGGCGCTAAAAAAGCGATGTTGCGCAACTTAATTTGATTTTATTGATATTAGAATCAAATTAAGTTGATTTGCATGGGGCAGTCATCAGACGGCCACCTCTCTCGCGACGCCTTGGCGACGCGCTCCTGCTTGATGTTGATCCCGTGTCACCCTTTTTTGCCATGCTGTTGCCTGTGGCGATGACAGGCATTGCGCCACCAAGATGAGAATGCACAGATGAAACCACAATGGACCGACTTTATTACCCTGCTCAAGCGTGAAGTGGTGCCGGCCCTGGGCTGTACCGAGCCGATGTCGGTGGCGCTGGCAGCGGCCAACTGCCGCAAGTTGCTGGGGGAGACCCCGACTCGCATCAGCGTCTGGGTCAGTGGCAATCTGTTCAAGAACGGCATGGGGGTCGGAGTACCGGGCACCGGCATGATCGGTCTGCCGGTGGCCGCTGCGGTCGGCATCACCGGCGGCAATCCCGATGCCGGGCTGGAGGTGCTCAAGACCCTCACACCAGAACAGGTGGAAGCGGCCAAGGCGCTGCTGCCGGTGATCAAGGTGGATGTGAAGGATGTGCCGGACGTGCTCTACGCCGAGGTGCTGGCTGAAGTTGAAGGGCACAGTGCCCGGGTGGTGATCTGTACCGACCACACCCGCATCATCCTGATGGAGAAGGATGGCGAGGTGCTGATGGAGCAGGCCAGTGCCCCCGGCGTGCAGATCCAGCCAGCCAAATCCGCCAAACCGACCATGACCCTGCGGGAGATCGTCGATTTTGCATTGGAAGTGCCGCTGGCGGAGATCGACTTTATCCGCGAGGCCGCCACCATGAATCAGGCGCTGGCGGACGAAGGGTTGCAGGGTTACGGCCTGAAGATCGGCAAGATCCTCACCGAACAGGTGGAGCGCAAGCTGCTCTCCGATGACCTGATGACCCTGGCGATGCGCCTCTCTTCCGCCGCTTCCGATGCGCGGATGGATGGCGCCATGCTGCCCGCCATGTCCAACTCCGGTTCCGGCAATCAGGGCATTGCCGCCACCATGCCTGTGGTCGCGGCTGCCCGCTTCCTCAAGGCGAGTGACGAGCAGCTGACCCGGGCGCTGGTGATGAGCCATCTGGTGGCCATCTACATCAAGACTTACCAGAACAAGCTGTCGGCCCTCTGCGCCGCCAGTACAGCCGCCATGGGCTCCGGCGCGGCCATCACCTGGCTGCTGGGCGGCCAGTATCAGCAGATCAGCCACTGCATCAACAACATGATTGGCGATGTCTCCGGCATCATCTGCGACGGCGCGGGCAGCGCCTGCTCCATGAAGGTCTCTACCTCCACCTCGGCGGCGGTTAAGTCTTCGCTGATGGCTATCAACAACCTGCATGTCCCCCAGAGCGAGGGGATCGTCTCCGACGATGTGGACCAGACCATCGCCAATCTGGGCCGCCTCTCCAAAGAGGGGATGCTGGATACCGACATCGAAATCATCAACATCATGCGAGCGAAACAGCAGAAGCAGTGAATCTGTGACAAGGGGGCGATAGACCCCCTTGTTCTTGTCACGACGGCGCAGACCGTCTGACACGGTTGCCAGGGCAAGCATGGCGCTTGCTCTTGTTTCTCGGGCCCAAGCCCGCTTTTTGGGGAGTCATACCATGACATTTAGCGTTATCGGCAATCTGGCCATCGCCGCCATCTTGCTGTTCTTTCTCTACCGGTTACAGGAAAAACATGTGAGCTTCACCCGCCGGGTATTTGCCGGTCTGGGGCTCGGTATTCTGTTCGGCGCCGCGTTGCAACTGCTTTACGGTGCTGGTTCGTCCGTCATTGTTCAGACCATCGACTATCTGGATATCGTGGGTAGCGGCTATGTGAAGCTGCTGCAGATGATCATCATCCCGCTCATCATGGTCTCCATCATCAGCGCTATCTTGAAGCTCAATGGCGGCACTGCGCTGGGCAAGATCAGCGCCATGACCATCGGCGTGCTGATCTTCACCACCGCCATCGCCGCCGGGGCGGGCATCCTGATGTCCAACCTGTTTGGCCTGACTGCTGAAGGGCTCACCTCCGGTGCCGCCGAGAGCGCTCGTGGCGCCGCGCTGCAGACCACCCTTGGCAGCGTCGAGAGCATGTCGTTCGCCAAGATGATGCTGGAGTTCATTCCCGCCAACCCCTTCCTCGACATGACCGGGGCGCGCAAGACCTCCACCATCGCTGTGGTGATCTTCTCCATCTTCATCGGCCTCTCCGCTACCGGCATCGCCCGCAAGAAGCCGGAGATCTTCGCCAGCTTCAGCCACTTCGTGGCTGTGGCTCATGCCATCGTAATGCGAATGGTGACTCTGGTGCTGCGCCTGACCCCGTTTGGCGTACTGGCGCTGATGACCAAGGTGGTCTCCGGCTCCAACTATGCAGATATTCTCAACCTGCTCAGCTTTGTGATGGCCTCTTACGGCGCCATCGCCATCATGTTTGTCGTGCACCTGCTGCTGGTGAGCATGGTCGGCATCAACCCGCTGCGCTTCCTCAAGAAGATCACGCCGGTGCTGGCGTTTGCCTTCACCTCGCGCACCAGTGCGGGCTCCATCCCGATGAACGTGCAGACCCAGACCAAGTCGCTGGGTATTCCGGAGGGGATCGCCAACTTCGCCGCCTCCTTCGGTTCCACCATCGGCCAGAACGGCTGTGCCGGTATCTATCCGGCCATGCTGGCCGTGATGATTGCGCCGACCGTCGGGGTTAACCCGATGGATCCCGGCTTTATCATGACCCTGATCGCCATCATCACAGTCAGCTCCTTCGGGGTGGCCGGGATTGGCGGTGGCGCCACCTTTGCCGCGCTGATCGTGCTCTCCGCGCTGGACTTCCCGGTGGCGCTGGCCGGTCTGCTCATCTCCATCGAGCCGCTGATCGACATGGGCCGTACCGCGCTCAACGTTTCCGGTTCCATCACCGCAGGGACGGTCACCAGCCGCCTGATGGGCGAGACCGACATGCATGTGTTCAACAGCGATCACGAAGTGAGTCTGGACGGCGAAGAGTCCACCGTCTGATTTGCTGTCGGTTGATCTGCCCGTGGAAAGGGGCGACTCTTTCCCGTCATAGACCGCAGGGAGGGCATGCCCTCCCTGCGCCATTGAGAGGAAAAACAATGAGAATTCTGATCATCGGTGGCGAAGCCGCCGGTATGAGTGCGGCCGCCAAGGCGCGCCGTCTGGCCAAAGATGCCGACATCGTGGTGTATGAGGCCTCCGAAGTGATCTCTTTCGGTGCCTGCGGCCTGCCTTACTTCGTCGGTGACGAGTTTCAGGAGCCCGGTTACATGGCCGAGTTCACCCCGGAGCAGTTCGCCGCCAAGGGGATCGAGGTCAAGATTGGCCATCGGGTGCTGAGCGTCGATGCGGCTGCCCAGACTCTGGTGGTGGAGCACAACGGCGACACCTTCACCGATCGCTACGATCGCCTGATGATTGCCACCGGTGCCCGCGAAGTGATGCCCCCCATCCCCGGTCTGCAGCAGCAAGGGGTATTCGGTCTGCGCCGGATGGCCGACGGGTTGGCGCTGAAGGCGGCGGTGCAAGACAAGAACAATCGCCGCGCCGTGGTGATTGGCTCCGGCTTTATCGGGCTGGAGGTGGTCGAGGCGCTGGTCCATCAAGGCAAAGAGGTGCGTCTTATCGAGCTGGCGGATCGGGTCATCCCCGACGCGTTTGATGGCGAGATCACCCAGCACATCGAAACCGAACTGCGCGAGCAGGGGGTCTCTCTCCATCTGGGTGATCGAGTTGAAGCGCTGCTGGGGGATGGTCGGGTGACCGGCGTGCGCACCAGCCAGGGCGAGTACGAGGCCGATATCGTGGTGGTCTGCACCGGGGTGAAGCCCAACACCGAGTTTCTGGCTAATACCGGCATCGAGCGGCTCGGCAACGGCGCCATCAAGGTGGACCGGCAGGGGCGCAGCTCGCTGGCCAATGTTTGGTCGGCCGGCGACTGTGCCAGCGTCTGGCACGCCGTGAAGCAGCAGCAGGTCTATGTGCCGCTCGCCACCATCGCCAACAAGCTGGGGCGCATGGTGGGCGAGAACCTGGCGGGTGCCGAGCAGGAATTCCCGGGCACCCTCGGTTCTGCCGCGCTCAAGGTGCTGGGGCTGGAGGCGGGCCGTACCGGCCTCTCCGAGCAGGAAGCCAGGGCGATGGGGATCGACTATCGCACCGTGGTGATCAAGGACAAGTGCCACACCAACTACTGCCCGGGTCAGTCCGACATTCACGTCAAGCTGGTCTACGAGGCGGGCAGCAAGCGGCTGCTGGGGGGCCAGATCCTCGGTCGCAAGGGGGCGGTACACCGCATCGACGCGCTGGCGGTTGCCATCACCATGGGGGTGACCACCGAGCAGCTAGGCATGCTGGACTTTGCCTACGCGCCCCCCTTCTCCCGCACCTGGGATGCCCTGAACGTGGCGGGCAACGTCGCGAAGTAACAGGCGCTGGTCAGGCGGAAAATGAGAAGAGGCGGCACAGAGTGCCGCCTCTTCTTTTTGTTTAAAGCTGCCTCAGGGATTGGCAGGGGGATCTTGCCGCTCCGGCTTGCCTGTCGCCGGTTTGCTGCCGACCAGCACGGCGCCGAAGAAGATAAGCGCAACACCTGCCGCCTTGCTTGCCACCAGCGGTTCGGCAAAGACCGGCATGCTCACCGCCAGCAGATAGACCAGCCCGTAACTGGTGCTGAGCAGTGGGTAGGCGATATTGAGCGGTGTGGAGTGCAGCGCGGCCAGCCAGCAGAGCAGCGATAGCCCGTAGCAGAGGATGCCGATGACGATGGTGAGGAGTGGCAGGGGGTGAGCCAGCATCACGGCGGGATCGGCCTGCCATGCAGGGAGGCTGATCGCTCCCCACTTCATGCAGAGCTGCGCCACCGTCACCAGCACTATGCTGCCTAACACGTAGAGATAGCCCTTCATCGCAGGCCTCCCAGCAGCAGGGCGCCGACGATGATGGTGGCAGCCCCCAGCCAGTTGTGGCTGCTCACCGGCTCGTGGAAAAAGAGGCGTGAGCCGAGCAGCACCAGCACCAGATTAATGCTGAGCATGGGGTAGGCCATGCTCAGCGGCAGTCGTTGCAACAGATAAATCCAGAGCAGCATGCCACTGCCAAGTGCTGCCACGCTGGCAACAAGCCAGGGGGAACGCAGCTTTTGCAGGTGGTTACAGGGGTTACGCTGCCAGCAGATAACGGCCTGCTTTTGCAGCATCTGGCCGCTGCTGGTCAGCAGGCACACCAGTAATAGCAGCACTATATCCATCAGCGTACTCCATGGTAGATGAGCAGGGTCAGCCGGTGGCTGACGAGGGTCTCGTCGGCAGGGGGCAGAGGGCCGGTCTCTCCGTCGTGATCGGTCTTCATCAGCAGGGCAACTTGCCCCTTCTCGCGCGCTTGTGCCAACCATCTCGGGAACTCTGCACGGGCAACATAGCGGCCCTTGGCATCCGGATAGCCCAGGCCGTAAGCTAGCTCTCCTTTGTCGTCGAACAGCATGATCTCGCCGCGCCGTGTGCTCCGGGCGAGAGCGGATGCCAGTCCCGGATCGCTGGCCAGCAGAGTCTCTGAACCCTGCAGCACGGCCTGATTGGTCTCGATGAAACGCTCTGGCAGCTTTGAGTCGATCAGTGATTGCGGCAGCGCCCAGGGCAGGCCGATGGCCAGTATCATGGGGCAGAGCGCGCTCAGGACCCAGCGGCGACTGACCGCCTGCAACTGGATGAGTCCGAGCAGGGACCAGCCGATAAAGATGGCCATGGCCACCGACAGTGCCCCGTGATCCTCTTCACCGTAGATGGCTTGGTCGCGGGATAAAGCCAGCACGGTCAGCACTACCAGTCCGATGAGGCCGAACAGGCCGTTCAGCCAGGCGTTGAGTTTGAAGGCCCGCTCTTTACCTTCCTTGATTTTGTCCACGGCGCTGGTGGCCATCAGCATGGCCAGCGGGGCGAAACAGGGCAGGATATAGGTGAGCAGCTTGCCTTTGGCAATGCTGAAGAAGAGCAGCGGCAACACCACCCAGGTCAACAGATAGAGGGTTTCCGGGCTGTTCTTGCGCGCTTGCCATCCTTGCTTCAGTGCCCCCGGCAGCAGGCCGAGCCAGGGCAGGGTGCCGAGCAGCCCCATCGGCAGGTAGTACCAGAATGGCGCCTTGTGCTGCGCATCTTCCGAGGCGAAGCGCTGGATGTGCTCAATCCAGAAGAAGTAGTGCCAGTAGTCCGGCTCGCGCAGGTGTACGGCGATGGCCCAGGGGGCGACCAGCAGAGCCGCGCTAAGGATGGCCAGCGGCCCGAAACATACCAGCTCGCGCAGGCGGCGCTGATAGATGGCGTAGGGCATGATGGCTACCACGGGTACCGCCAGTGCGATAAAGCCTTTGGTGAGAAAGCCCATGCCGCAGGCGAGGCCGAACAGCAGATAGCCTGCCACTCTGCGACCGGGCGGCCCTTCTTGCCGGATGAGGTAGAAGCTCACCATGGCGGCATTGAGCCAGAGGGTGACCATGGCATCCAGCACGCTGTAGGTGCCGATGCCGTAGACGATCAGGGTCGAGAGATAGATCAGGCTGGCGAACCACGCTGTACGCCGGCACTGCCACAGCTGCAGAGCGAACCAGAAGATCAGCAGGGCGCTCAGGCCGGTGGCTGCGGCCGAGGCGAAGCGGACCGCAAAGTTGCTCTCGCCAAACAGCAGCTGGCTGAGGCTGTTGAACCAGTAACCGGCGATGGGTTTCTCGAAGTAGCGCAGGCCAAGGAAGTGGGGCACCACCCAGTCACCCGTGGTGATCATCTCCCGGCTGATCTCGGCGTAACGGTTTTCGTCCGGGCTCCACAGCATCCGCTGGTTGAGTGGCAGCAGGTAAAAGGCGAGGAAGAAAAGGGGCAGGGCCCATCGGGTCATCTTCATGAGATTCTCTGTTGCAATCTGGCGAGCGGGTTCATGGCGTCATCTTGCAACCGAGCCACCCTTCGCGTCCTGGCAGGGAGCCGCGCAGCAGATGGCTGGTCGGCAAGAGGGCTGGGTCGGGGGGAAGCAGGTTGCCAAGGGGGATGAAGTGGATGCCGCGCGACCTGGCTTCATCGAGCAGGAGATCGAACTGCTCGGCCATGACGATCCCCTCCACCTCGGCGTGGATGGTGTAGACATGGGGGCCCGGTTGCGGTGCCGCAGTCAGCTGCTCCAGCAGGAAGTGGTTGAAGCGCTCGGCCGTCACCTGGCTGCCAATCACCTCGTCAAAGGTGGGCAGGTTGACCGGGATCTGCGGGGTGCCGGGCCGACCATCCTCCAGAATGGGACGGAACAGGCCGCAGCCGCGGCAGTCACTGTTGTAGCGAAAGCCGAACTGCTCCTTGGCCTGGGTGGTGAGGGGATCGGCTCGCCAGCCGGCGGCGGCGGAGCAATCCACTTCGCGCCCCAGGATCTCGCTCAGGGCATCGACTCCGAGCCGGGTCTGGCGGATCAGTTCGGCTTCGTCCCAGCGACCGATATTGGCCTGCCAGCCGTGGTGATCCCAGGCATGCAGCCCCACCTCATGGTGCGCCTTATCGGTGTCGCGCATCAGGGAACCCAGCTCTCTGCCGATGGACTTGCCGGGCCAGGCGGTGCCAGCCAGCAGGATATCGAGCCCATAGAGGGATGCGGCGTTGGAACGCAGCATCTTGAGCAGGAAGCGGGGTTTTAGCAGGCGCCACAGGTGGCGCCCCATGTTGTCCGGACCGACCGAGAAGAAGAAACTCCCCTTCACCTGATGCTTGTCGAGCAGTTGCAGCAGGCGGGGAACCCCGTCACGGGTTCCCCTGAAGGTATCGACGTCGATCCGCAGACCCACTTCAGTCATGCTCGACTCCCGTCGTGACCGCCCCCTGCAGGAAGAAGTCCAGCGTCTTGCCGATGGTCTCTTCCATCTCGATGGTCGGTTCCCAGTCGATCAGCTTGCGGGCATTACGGATGCTCGGGCGGCGGTGGGAGACATCCTGATAGCCGTCGCCGTAGAAGGACTTGCTCTCCACCAGATTGAAGCCGGCAAATGGCGGGAAGTGGTGGCGCAACGGGTGGGCCTCGAACTTGGCGAGCAGCACCTCGGCCATCTCGCGAATGCTCGCCTCGTTATCCGGGTTGCCGATGTTGATGATCTGGCCGTTGCAGCGATTGCCACTGTTTTCGACGATGCGGAACAGGGCTTCAATGCCATCCTCGATATCGGTGAAGCAGCGTTTCTGGGCGCCGCCATCCACCAGCTGGATCGGGGTGCCGTCCACCAGATTGAGGATCAGTTGGGTGATGGCGCGGGAACTGCCGATGCGGGCAGAGTCCAGGCTGTCGAGGCGTGGGCCCATCCAGTTGAAGGGACGGAACAGTGTGAAGTTGAGCCCCTCTTTTTTGCCGTAGGCCCAGATCACCCTATCCAGCAGCTGCTTGGAGACCGAGTAGATCCAGCGCTGTTTGTTGATGGGGCCGACGATGAGGCGGGATTCATCTTCGTCGAAGCTGTGGTCGTCGCACATCCCGTACACCTCGGAGGTGGAGGGGAAGATGATGCGCTTGTGGTACTTGACGCAGTAGCGGACGATCTTGAGGTTCTCTTCAAAGTCGAGTTCGAACACCCGCAGCGGGTTGCGGGTGTACTCGATGGGGGTGGCGATGGCCACCAGCGGCAGGATCACGTCGCACTTCTTGATGTGGTACTCGATCCACTCGGTGTGGATGCTGATGTCCCCCTCCACGAAGTGGAAGTGGGGGTGGCCGATGAAGCGTTCCACTGCGCTGGAGCCGATGTCGAGGCCATAGACCTCGTAGCCGCCATCCTTGAGCAGGCGCTCGGTGAGGTGGTTGCCGATAAAGCCGTTGACGCCGAGGATCAACACCCGGGTCAGCCGTGCCTTGCGCATGGCCTTGCTCGCCTTGTCGCCGATCTTCATCCCTTCCATCAGCCCCAGCTCGCGGGCAAGTTGGGCGCCGCGTACATAGAGCCCCCCTTCGACCTGACCGGCCAGGATCTCCAGCACCCCTTCACCACAGGCCACCCGCAGCGGGTCGTGGGAGAGAATGGTGCCCGGCTGCTGGTCGCTCTGGATCGCCAGCGGCTTTGCCTGCCAGACCGTCAGCTTGCGATCACCGGCGAAGCTGAAGGCTCCCGGGTAGGGCTGGGTAACGGCACGTACCAGATTATAGAGATCCCTGGCGGGCTTATCCCAGTGCAGTTCGCCATCGGCCGGGGTGCGGCGACCATAGTAGCTTGCCTTGCTCTCGTCCTGCGGGGTGAAGGTGGCGTCACCGCGCTTGAGTTTGACCAGCTCCCCTTCCAGCAGGGCGCGGGCTGCCTGGCGCATCTTGCCATGCAGGGTCAGCGCGGTGTCATCGTGGGCAATGGTTACTGCCTGTTGGGCAAGGATATCGCCGGCATCGGCACGGGCTGTCATCCGGTGCAGGGTCATGCCGGTTTCGCGTTCGCCGTTGACCAGACACCAGTTGATGGGCGCCCGGCCACGATAGGCAGGCAGCAGGGATCCATGCAGATTGAAGGCCCCGACGGTCGGGATATCGAGGAGTTCCTGCTTGAGCAGGTTGCGGTAGTAGAAGGAGAAGATGGCCTCGGGCGCCAGTTCGCGGATACGCTCGACCCAGAGCGGGTGGTTCACGTCTTCGGGAGAGTAGACCGGCAGGTCATGTTCGGCGCAGAGCTGGGCCACCGAACCGAAGAAGCGGTTCTCGCCCGGATCATCGGCGTGGGTGAAGACCGCCTGGATCTGATAACCGGCCTGAAGCAGTGACTCGATACCGGTGCAGCCGATATCGTGATAGGCAAAGACGACAACGTTCATGATTGAGTTTCCTGTTGCGAAGCATCTGGTGTGGAGCGAACGATTTGGTGAATGAAGTAGCGGGGGCGGGCGCGCACATCGGTATACATGCGGCCTATGTACTCACCCAGCAGCCCCATCCCGATCAGCTGTACGCCGACAAAGGTGAAGAGAATGGCAAACAGGGTGAAGACGCCATCTGCTGCCCAGTCGGCGCCCAGTAACAGACGCAGCAGCAGCAGCAGGATCGAGAAGGTGAAGCCGATCCCCGCCACCAGGCTGCCAACGATGCTGAGCAGGCGCAGCGGGG
Organism: Aeromonas sp. 600948; assembly: GCF_049174875.1. Taxonomy (NCBI): domain Bacteria; kingdom Pseudomonadati; phylum Pseudomonadota; class Gammaproteobacteria; order Aeromonadales; family Aeromonadaceae; genus Aeromonas; species Aeromonas sp. 600948. The sequence goes on along the minus strand of NZ_JAAKTY010000007.1, from coordinate 42,877 downwards.
CCGTGGTCATGCAGGTGACCAGGTCGAACATCAGGTTGATAAGGTGCATCAGGCCATATTTGGATTCGCCGTGGGCCCGCTCGGCGTGGCCCACCTCCAGCTCGGTGGTGCGGCGGGCAAAGCTGTTGGCCAGGATGGGGATGAAGGTGCTGCGCTCCTGACAGCAGAGCATGGCGTCGATGATGTGGCGGCGATAGGCACGCAGCATGCAGCCGTAGTCGCTCATCTGGACGCCGGTGGCCCGCTGTACCGACTTGTTGATAAAGCGTGAGGCTGTCTTGCGAAACCATGAATCCTGCCGGTTGCGGCGGATGGTGCCGACCACGTCATACCCTTCCATAGCGGTGGCGACCAGCCGCGGGATCTCTTCCGGCGGGTTCTGCAGATCGGCATCCAGGGTGATCACCAGATCCCCTGTTGCCGTCTCGAAGCCGGCCATGATGGCGGCATGCTGGCCATAGTTGCGGTTGAGCAGCACGGCGACCAGCTTGCTCCCTTCGCGATTGGCGGCTTCGCTGATGATGGTGGCGGATCGGTCGTTGCTGCCGTCGTCGATCAGGATCACTTCGTAATCCTGGCTCAGCTGCTCGCAGGTGTCGGTCACCCGTTGCAGCAGTTCCGGCAGGCTCGCCTCCTCGTTGTAGACGGGGATGATGACTGAGACCCGTTTGATGTCGTTATGGTTCACGTATTGTTACTCCAGTATGTCGGTCAGGGCTGCCACAACCCGATCCACGTCGGAGAGCGTCATGTCGGGGAAGAGGGGCAGGGTGCAGAGCCGTGACGAGTTCCACTCTGTGTTGGGTAGCGAAAGATCCGGATAGCGCTCCCGGTAGTACTTCTGGGTGTGGGCGGCGCGAAAATGCAGGCCACTGCCGATGCCTCGCTCCTGCAGCGCCTGCATCAGCTGATCGCGATCGAGGCCGCACTGCTCGGGGTCGACCCGCACCATGAAGAGGTGCCAGGCATGCAGATGGGGGTAGGTGGGGATGGCCAGCGGTGCCAGCGGCAGGTTGGCCAGACGTTCATGGTAGCGAGACACCAGTTCGACCCGCTTGGCATTGAGCTCGGGCAGGCGGGCCAGCTGCACCAGGGCGATGGCGGCGTTGATGTCGGCCAGGTTGTATTTGAAGCCCGGCATGATCACCTCCGCCTGCGGCTTGCGTCCCTGCGTCATGCGGTCGAAGGCATCGACTCCCAGGCCGTGAAATTTCAGCATGCGAGCCTTGTCGGCCAGCGCCTGGTCATCGGTCACCAGCATTCCTCCCTCGGCACAGGTAAGATTTTTGATGGCGTGGAAAGAGAAGATGGCGGTGCCGGTTTCCCCGACCCAGCGCGCGCGATAGCGGGTGCCGACTGCATGGGCGGCATCTTCGATGACTGGAATATCGTGCTGGCGACCCAGGGCGAGGATGGGGTCGAGGTCGACCGGTGCCCCTGCGTAGTGGACCGGGATGATGGCCCGGGTGTTGGGGGTGATGAGCGGCGCTATCTGGTCGGCGCTGACCATCAGAGTATCCTTGTCCACATCGACAAAGACCGGGGTGGCCCCCAGCAGGGTGATGATGTTGATGGTGGAGACCCAGGTCTGGGAGGGCGTGATCACCTGGTCACCCGGGCCAATCCCCAGCGCCATCAGGGTGACATGCATGCCCGCGGTCGCGGAGCAAAGCGCGACCGCATGCTGGCAGCCAAAGGTCTCGCAGAAACGCTGCTCCAGCTCATGATTTTTCGGGCCCGTGGTGATCCATCCCGATTGCAACACCTCGCTGACGGCAAGGATCTCGGCCTCGCCCATGGCAGGCTTTGAGAATGGCAGAAAGTCTTTCATACGACTCCGGTCTTAATGTCGCAAAAAATAAAATGACGATGAAAATCTGCATTGCTGATTTTCACTGGAAATATGCTTGGGGAAAGTGTCGAGATTGCTCGATATATTTTGAAAGTAGCTGAATAACGAGTTTTTATTCAAGCGCACAGCAACACTTGGTAACAATTGCTGCCGTTTTGATGGCGTGGCTTAATATGGAAATATCTCGTAACAAAAAATCGCTTGGCTTTATTTTAGGTTGGTGTTTAGCCACTTTTTTGACTGTCGCCACCTAAATCATCTGCTATTGCTCAACAGGTTGGGTGTCATTCAGAATTGACATTGCTTGTTACAAATTGCCCGTAGTGCAATTGAGTAAAGGATGTAAAGTTTCCATCATTACGCATTATGGAAAAATCGTTATGAATATCACAGTGTTTGGCAGTGGCTATGTCGGACTGGTACAGGCAATTGTATTGGCAGATGTAGGGCACCAGGTTGTTTGTATCGATCTCGATGCAGATAAAATAAATAAACTATCCCATGGCGAATTACCAATATATGAGCCGGGACTGGATGTGTTATTACACCAGACATTGCAAAATGGCTCGCTGACATTCACCACGGATATTCCCATGGCGGTTACCCATGGTGACGTGCAATTTATCGCCGTCGGTACGCCCCCTGATGAGGATGGTTCGGCCGATCTGAGCGCCGTCAGGGCGGTGGCGAGATCGATTGCCCAGCATCGCGCAGATGAGGTGATCATCGTCAACAAATCCACCGTGCCGGTTGGTACGGCAGACAAGGTGTTTTACTGGGTCAGGGAGCAGCAGGCCGAACTTGGCAAGCAGTTTGAATTCGATGTGGTCTCCAATCCGGAATTTCTGAAAGAGGGGGCGGCCGTCAGGGATTGCCAGCGCCCGGATCGCATTGTTATCGGCACCAGCAAGGAGCGTTCCAGAGCCGTGATGCGCGAGTTGTATGAGCCATTTAATCGCAATCACGACCGCATTCTGTTTATGGATGTTCGCAGTGCCGAGCTGACCAAGTACGCCGCCAACTGCATGCTGGCCACCAAGATCAGCTTTATCAACGAGATGGCCGGGCTGGCCGAGCGGGTCGGTGCCGATATCGAGCTGGTGCGGCAGGGGATTGGTGCCGACCAGCGCATCGGCTACCAGTTTATCTATCCCGGTTGTGGTTATGGCGGATCCTGTTTCCCCAAGGATGTGAGGGCATTTCTGGCGACTGCAGCGGCCCTCGACTACGACACGCCGCTTATTCGTGCGGTGGAGCGGGTCAACGAGCGGCAGAAGTTCAAGCTCTTCGACACCCTGGCCTGCCACTTTCACGAGCGAGGCGAGTCGCTGGCGGGCAAGACCATCGCCATCTGGGGACTCGCCTTCAAGCCCAATACGGATGACATGCGCGAAGCGCCGAGCCGGGTGTTGATGGAGGCGCTCTGGCAGGAGGGGGCCCGGGTGCAGGCCTTCGATCCGGTGGCGATGAAGGAGGCACAGCGTATCTATGGTTGCCAGCCCGAGCTGTCGCTGATGGGGACCAGGGAGGCAGCGCTGGCGGGGGCGGATGCGTTGGTCATCTGTACCGAGTGGAACGAGTTCAAGGCGCCCGATTTTGCCCAGATCAGGAAGATGCTGGCGCACCCCCTCATCGTCGATGGTCGCAATCTCTACGATCCGCTCAAGATGAAGGGGCTGGGCTTTTCCTACTATGCCATCGGGCGTGGGGAGACCATTACAGAAGGTATGAGCCATGCAGAGTGCTGATATTTCGGAGCGCACGCTCTGCTGGATGTTGCTGCTGGTTACGCTGGTGCTGCTGTTTGGCCAGTTTGACCATCAGCTCTGGACCCCTGACGAGCCGCGTGAGGCAGCCATTGCACTCGAGATGTACCGCAATGGCGATTGGGTGGTACCGACCCTTGGCGGGCACAGCTTTATCGAGAAGCCGCCGCTCTTCTATATGGCCGCTCTGCCGTTTCTTGATGGGTTTGAATCCTGGCTGGGGGTGACCAATAGCCTGCGGTTGGCGGGCGTGGTCTGGGCGGCGGGTATGCTGCTCTTTACCGGCCTGCTGGCCTATCGCCTGCTTGGCAATAGATCGGCCGCGATCTGGTCGGTGATCGCACTGGGCACCATGGAAGGATTTATCATCAACACGCACTGGATTAGAACGGACAGTGCGCTTGCCTTCTTTGTCATATTTACCCTTTGGGCATTTTCAGAATATTACCTTGTAAGCCGTCGGTGGATGGCGATACTGGCCGGAATAGGGTTGGCGGGCTGTTTTATGGCAAAAGGTCCTATTGGGCCACTGACAGTTTTTTTTGGCTGGTTCCCGCTATTCTTCTTCGCTGCAAGATGTGCCGCCATCGACAAAAAACTGCCAGGATTTATCTGGCAGCATCTGCTGATGCTGCTCTGTTTTATATTGCCAGTGGCAGCGTGGATTCGTGAATTAATTAATCATCTCGATGGCGATGCTTTATGGAATGAGTGGTTCTGGCAGAATCAGGTAGGCCGCCTGACAGGCACCTCGACCGAACTCGGCCACATCAAGAAAGGGGCATATCTTTATTATTTATGGGGGATGGCTGAATATACCAACCCCTGGTTGCCATTCATTTTCTATTGGGGTTGGCAAACCATCAAACAGCGACGCTGGAGTCGTGAGAGGTTATTTCTGTTGTGCTGGGCAGTGGGCACCCTTTTGCTGTTAACCCTCTCATCCACCAAGCGCACCCTCTATCTTTTTCCGTTGTTGCCGGTATTTGCCATCATGCTGGGTCAGGTCAGCCTGAACTGGCCGGGATGGACGGCTCGCTATGGTCGGGGATGGCTCTGTTTCATGCTGCTGTTCTGTGTCGTGGTCATAGGGCTACCTCTGCTGGGCCCTTCACTACCGGTGGCCAGTCATGTTCCGGCAGACGTGCTACAGGTCGCCAGCAAGCTGGGGTGGCGTTATATCCCCGCCAGTATGCTCTTCGTGATTGCGCTGGCGCTGTTGTTGCGGCGCAAGGAGGTGCATGGCGCTACTCATGTTGCCAGCTCGGTGGCCATCATGTTTCTGCTCACCTTTACACTGGTTTACCCCTTGATCGATGCCGCCAAGGGAGTATCGGGAAAGATGGCCCGGTTGCTTGAGGGAATACCGCTCGAGAAGCGGGATCGCATCGCCGGCTGGCAATTGGGGGAGACGGAGCTTGGTCTGCTCTCTGCCTATGAGCAGATGCAGGTAATGAATCTGGACAGGGAGAAAGTGAGGGATGTGGTTGCCTGTCGTGATGCCCGGTTTGATGCCGTGTTGGTCAATGGTACGGCCGGGGAGAGGGTCAAGCTGCTGGAGGGGATTCCCTATCAGTTGCTGGCCCAGACCGCTCTGCGCTCGGACAAGGGGCAACTACTGACTCTGGTGACAGGATTACGGTGCCATTAAGCCATCTATTCCCATTCAGGGGCACTGTATGAGGCAATATGGCCGTGTGGTGACGGTTCCGCTCTTCCCGGCCTAGCGTCGGGCTGACAGCGGGTTTGCAACCCTTGGTGATAAGCGAACTTCACGATGCGGCCATCTCGCAGGTGGCTAATGAATGGGATAGATGGGGTGTGAGGGGCCGCGACCGCTATGGGTTGCAGGAACTTCACCCAGCCGGATTGGTGGATTGCAAAGATAAAAAAACCGATGCCTTGGCATCGGTTTTTTTATTACCGGTTTATCCGTATCACTCAGCCACGGCCGAGGCGGTTCTCCGGGTAGTTCTTGGCCAGCACTTCGCGGGCATGCTTGGCCAGCTGCGGCATCTTCAGGGCGTCGTAAGACTCGACCATGATCTCCAGTGCCTTCTCGGTTTCGGCTGTGTCGGGGTAGGTTTCGACAATCAGCTTGGCCCGGTTGGCGGCTGCGACCAGTGCATCACGCTTCACGTAATACTCGGCCACGCTCAGGTCATATCGGGCCAGACGATTCTTCAGGCCAATCATGCGGGCGCGGGCATCGGCGGCATAGACACTGTTGGGGTAGTTCTGCAGCAGGGTCTTGAAGTCCTGGAATGCCTGACGGGCATAAGCAGGGTCTTTGTCGTCCCGACCGATACCGAACAGGCTCTGGAAGAAGTTGTAATCCGCCGCCATGTTGGTCAGGCCGCGCATATAGAAGACGTAATCGATATTTTTATGCGCCGGATTGAGGCGGATAAAACGGTCGATATTGGCGATCGCCTGAGCGGTATCATCCTGCTTGTAGTAGGCATAGATGAGGTCAAGCTGCACCTGGTTGGAGTAGGCACCGAACGGATAGCGAGAGTCCAAAGCCTCCAGCAATTCAGTGGCTTGCACGTAATTGCCAACGTCCAGTTTGAGGCGTGCTTTCTGGTACAGGGTCTCCGGCGGTTCGTCGGGTACCTTGGGTTTGGTGCTGGAACAGCCTGTGATCAAGGTAGCGACCAAGGCGAGCGACATCAGCAGGTGAGACTTCTTTCCCATCAACAACATCCGGTCCATTTCCACGAAATTGGCAAAGTATCCGTTATGCTTGGCTAAAAGAAAAGCTAGAATACCCGGATTATTTCGAATTGATACCCCCCGCTCAAGAGACCATACATGAGCCAGCATATTGAACTGACAGGCGAATTCCAGGATCACCAATTCGGGCAGCGACTCGACCAGGCCCTGGCCGAATTGTTTCCAGACTACTCCCGCACCCGCATCAAGGAGTGGATTTTACAGGACAGAGTGACCCTGGACGGTCAGGTTGCCAACACCCCGCGCGAGAAGATTCTGGCCGGGCAGCAGGTGCATGTGAATGTCGAGCTGGAAGATGATACTCGCTGGGATGCCCAGGATATCGAGCTCAACATTGTTTATGAAGATGAACACATTCTGGTGATCGACAAACCGGCCGGTCTGGTGGTTCACCCGGGCGCAGGTACGCCGGATGGCACCATCCTCAACGCCCTGCTGCACCGCTACCCCGGCATTGCCGAGGTGCCCCGCGCCGGTATCGTGCACCGTCTGGATAAAGACACCACTGGTTTGATGGTGGTTGCCAAAACCGTACCCGCCCAGACCCATCTGGTGGAAGCGTTGCAGGCGCGCCAGATCACCCGTGAGTACGAAGCGATCGCCATCGGTCACATGACCGCAGGTGGTACGGTTGATGCGCCCATAGGCCGTCACCCGACCCAGCGTACCCATATGGCCGTGGTGCCCAATGGCCGCCCCTCTGTGACCCACTACCGGGTGCACGAGAAGTTCCGTGGCCACACCCGTCTGCGTCTGCGTCTGGAAACCGGCCGTACCCACCAGATCCGTGTCCACATGGCGCACATCAAACACCCGCTGGTGGGGGATCCCGCCTACGGTGGCCGTCTGCGCCCGCTGCGCAACGCGACCCCCGAGCTGACCGAGGCGCTGCGCAACTTCCATCGTCAGGCGCTGCACGCCACCATGCTGCAGCTGGCTCATCCCATCACGGGTGAAGTGATGCAGTGGCACTCCCCCACGCCGCAAGACATGGTGGCGCTGATGGAGGTGCTGCGTGCCGACACCCTCGCCAATCCGGATGAATTGGTCTGGAAATAGTGGCTTGATTGAGGCACTGCACTCCTGAATAGCCCTCGCCAACCTGGACGAGCTGGTCTGGAAAGGGTGATGAATCTGGCGGTATTGCGACAACTTCTGCCGTAACCCGCCGATACAGCGCGTAGCACACAGAACCTTGAAACGGGGCGTCTTGACTGGTTGCAGCCAAGAGCCCCGTTTCCATTTGAACGATAGAGCGTGAAGGAGTGAGCAATGAAATGGATTGAACCCGACTGGCCTGCGCCAGCGCGCGTCCGGGCGCTTTCGACCACCCGTGACGGTGGCGTCAGCGAAGGGGTCTTTGCCGGTCTCAATCTGGGCGCCCATGTGGGGGATGAACCGGTGCGAGTCGAGGCCAATCGGGCCCGGCTGCAGCAGGCGGCCGCCATCCCGGGGCCCCTTAACTGGCTCAATCAGGTGCACGGCACCGTGGTTCATCCAGTCAGCAGCCATTATGAGCAGGCGCCGGATGCCGATGCCGCCTGCGCCCATGAGGCGGATCAGGCCTGCATCGTGATGACCGCCGACTGTCTGCCGGTGCTGTTCTGCGATCGGGCAGGCACAGTGGTGGCCGCCGCCCATGCTGGCTGGCGTGGACTGAAAGAGGGCGTGCTGGAGGCGAGTATCGCCGCCATGGTCTGCGAGCCGGGCGAGATCCTGGCCTGGATGGGCCCGGCCATTGGCCCCACTGCATTTGAAGTGGGGGGAGAGGTGCGCGAAGCCTTTATGGCTGAGCAGGCTGAAGCGGTCGCGGCTTTCGTGCCTTCCACCAACGACGGCAAATGGCTGGCGGATATCTACCAACTGGCTAGGCTGCGCCTCGCCCGCGCTGGCGTTACCGCCGTCTATGGCGGCGAATACTGCACCTTCAGCGACAGCGAGCAGTTCTACTCTTATCGTCGCGATGGCCAGACCGGCCGGATGGCCTCCCTCATCTGGTTGGCCCGCTAAGCAATCACCCGCCAAGTAATAGCCCGTCTCTTTCAAGAACAGATCCGTATGAGAGAGGCGGTGATCCTGTCCCCTCCCCGCTTTGCAGAAAAAATAACCAGTCACAGCCCTTGAAATAGCCCGTACGGGCCTCATCTTTCATCTCAGAAAGTTATGTTGTTTGCCGCGCAAGCGGCGTCTGCCTGTTTGAAGGGGGAGTGCAATGCGCCTCGATCGCCTTACCAGCAAATTCCAGATTGCTATTTCCGATGCCCAGTCTTTGGCACTGGGTCGTGACCACCAATTCATCGAACCCGTTCACCTGATGACCGCACTGGTCAATCAGGATGGCGGCTCTATCCGTCCGTTGCTCACCCTGACCGGGATGGATATCAATGCCCTGCGCTCCCGCCTCGGCGAGGAGCTGGATCGCCTGCCGCGCGTCAGCGGTGTGGAAGGGGATGTACAGCTTTCCAACGGCCTCGGCCGTCTGCTCAACGTCTGCGACAAGCTGGCCCAGCAGCGCAAGGATCAGTTCATCTCATCCGAACTGTTCGTGCTGGCGGCCCTCGACGACAAGGGTACGCTGGGCGAGCTGCTGCGCGCTCAGGGGCTGACCAAAGAGAAACTCGAAGCGGCCATCGACAAGGTGCGTGGTGGCAAGAAGGTGGAGGATGCCAACGCCGAGGAGAACCGCCAGGCGCTGGAGAAATACACCATCGATCTGACCGAGCGGGCCGAACTCGGCAAGCTCGACCCGGTGATCGGCCGGGATGACGAGATCCGCCGCACCATTCAGGTGCTGCAACGCCGTACCAAGAACAACCCCGTGCTGATCGGGGCACCCGGTGTCGGTAAAACCGCCATCGTCGAAGGTCTGGCCCAGCGCATCATCAACGGCGAGGTGCCGGAGGGGCTCAAGAACAAGCGGGTGCTGTCGCTGGACATGGGGGCGCTGGTGGCCGGTGCCAAATATCGCGGCGAGTTCGAGGAGCGGCTCAAGGCCGTGCTGAGCGATCTCGCCAAGGAGGAGGGCAACGTCATCCTCTTCATCGACGAGCTGCACACCATGGTCGGCGCCGGCAAGGGCGAAGGGGCCATGGATGCGGGCAACATGCTCAAGCCTGCGCTGGCACGGGGCGAGCTGCACTGCGTCGGTGCCACCACCCTGGACGAGTATCGCCAGTTTATCGAGAAGGATGCCGCGCTGGAGCGCCGTTTCCAGAAGGTGCTGGTGGAAGAGCCGACAGTCGAAGATACCATCGCCATCCTGCGCGGCCTGAAAGAGCGTTACGAGCTGCACCACCATGTGCAGATCACCGACCCCGCCATCGTGGCGGCGGCCCAGTTGTCGCACCGCTACATTGCGGATCGTCAGTTGCCGGACAAGGCCATCGACCTTATCGACGAGGCGGCAGCCAGCATCCGGTTGCAGATCGACTCCAAGCCGGAGGCGCTCGATCGCCTCGAGCGGCGCATCATCCAGCTCAAGCTGGAGCAGCAGGCGCTGATGAAGGAGGACGACGACGCCAGCCGCAAGCGTCTGGAGCTGATCAATCAGGAGATTGGCGAAAAAGATCGGGAATACAACGAGCTGGACGAAGTGTGGAAGGCCGAGAAAGCCGCCCTCGCCGGTACCCAGCATATCAAGGCTGCGCTGGAGCAGGCCCGTCAGGATCTCGACGTGGCGCGCCGCGCAGGCGACCTGGGTCGGATGTCCGAGCTGCAGTACGGCCGCATTCCGGAGCTGGAGAAACAGCTGGATCTCGCCACTCAGGCCGAGATGCAGGAGACCAGTCTGCTGCGCAACCGGGTCACCGACGTGGAGATTGCAGACGTCCTGGCGCGCTGGACCGGTATTCCGGTCGCCCGCATGCTGGAAGGAGAGCGCGACAAGCTGCTGCGGATGGAAGATCAGTTGCACAGCCGGGTGATTGGTCAGGAGGAGGCGGTCGATGCGGTTTCCAACGCCATTCGTCGCTCCCGTGCCGGGCTCTCAGATCCGAATCGCCCCATCGGCTCCTTCCTGTTCCTGGGGCCCACCGGGGTGGGCAAGACCGAGCTGTGCAAGGCACTGGCCGAGTTCCTGTTCGATACCCAGGATGCCATGGTGCGGATCGATATGTCCGAGTTCATGGAGAAACACAGTGTGGCCCGTCTGGTGGGGGCGCCTCCCGGATACGTGGGTTATGAAGAGGGTGGTTATCTGACCGAGGCGGTGCGCCGTCGTCCCTACTCGGTGATCCTGCTGGACGAGGTGGAGAAGGCGCATCCGGATGTGTTCAACATCCTGTTGCAGGTGCTCGATGATGGCCGTCTGACAGATGGTCAGGGTCGGACCGTCGATTTCCGTAACTCGGTGGTGATCATGACCTCCAACCTCGGGTCGGATCTGATTCAGGAGCACCACTCAGAGAAGGATTACGACGAGATGAAGGCCATGCTGATGGATGTGCTGACCCGCAGTTTCCGGCCGGAATTTATCAACCGGATCGACGAGACCGTGGTGTTCCATCCGCTTGGCGAGGATCACATCAAGTCCATCGCCCGCATCCAGCTCAAGAGCCTGATGGGCCGACTGGAGGCTCAGGGTTACGAGGTGGAGGTGAGCGAAGCGCTGCTCGAGAAGCTGGTGCATGCCGGGTTCGACCCCGTCTACGGGGCGCGGCCTCTCAAACGGGCGATCCAGCAGAAGGTTGAGAACCCGCTGGCGCAGGCCCTGCTCTCCGGCCGCATCGTGCCGGGCAAAAAACTGGTGCTGGGGGCCGACAGCAACGGCCTCACCATGACCCAGTAACGGGATTGTCGATGAAAAACGCAGGCCTTGTGCCTGCGTTTTGTTTTCAGGGGAAGCGAGATGCTGAAGTTTTCCGTGCTGGTGGATGACGACGTTCATCTGCCAGGCTGTCTGCCCGAGCGAGGGTTGGCGCTGCTGCTGGAGTGTGACGGCCTCAGGGTGCTGTTTGATAGCGGCCGTGGCCGGGCGCTGTGCCACAACGCCGCCGTGATGGGGATCGATCTCGCCTCGCTCACCCATGTGGTGCTCTCCCACGGTCATTATGACCATGTGGGCGGGGTCGGCTCGCTGCCCGTCTATCCAAGACCCATCCCGCTCATCGCCTGTCCGGACGTGTTTTGCGAGCGGGGCTACTTCCTGTCGCTGCCCTTCTGGCGACGCAACCTCTATCGCCTGTCGGGGGCGCTGGCTCGGGAGTCGCTGCCGGCCAGAGGTTTGCTCCCCCATTGCTCGGCCGAGCCGGTGTGGCTTTCGGATCGTCTGGTGTTTCTCAGTAGCATCATGCGGCGTGACCGGGCTGCACCTTCCTTGCTTGGTTACATAGTGCGGGGCGGACGGGTAGAGAAAGATCTGATCAGCGACGACTCGGCGCTGGCCTACAAGAGTGAGCAGGGACTCATCGTCTTTATCGGCTGCGGCCACGCCGGGGTCGAGAACATCATCGAGCGGGCCAAGGAGGTGTGTGGCGACGAGCGGATCCACGCCGTCATCGGCGGCCTGCACCTGAAGTTTTCCGGCCCAGAGCGGGCGGAGGTGCTCGGTGCCTATCTGCAGGAAGAGGCGGTGGAGCGGTTGTTTGCCTGTCACTGCACCGGCAGCAGAAAGGCGGAGTTGCCGCACCAGTGCCAGATCGGGGCTGGTTTTGAGCACAGTTTTTCGGCGTAAAAAAAAAACGGCAATCCGAAGATTGCCGGGAGGAATGTAGTGACGCGACCTTGCGTGGGTTGAGCGGGTCGCAGGGGCAAGCCCCCGATTGCGAAGCGCGGCCACTGCTGGCCTCGCCTCTTACAGCCTGCCGGGGATGCGCTCGCTCAACCCCGACGGCCACCTGCCTGTTGCCATGCCGGCGGCGATGACGCCGGCATGGCTTTCATTCGTTACAGCATGCCTTGCACGGCGGCTTTCATCTCGGCCGGCCAGACGCCGACCTGGACTTGGCCGATATGCTCTTTTTGCAGCAGCAGCATGGCCAGACGGGATTGGCCGATGCCGCCGCCGATGGTTTGCGGCATCCGTGCTGCCAGCAGATCCTGATGCCAGTCGTACTGCAGGCGATCCTCGTCGCCTGTGATGGCCAGTTGGCGGCGCAGTGCCTCGGCATCGACCCGGATCCCCATGGAGGAGATCTCGAAGCTGTCTTGCAGTACCGGGTTCCACACCAGAATGTCACCGTTCAGGCCTGCCAGACCCAGCTCGCTGTGGCTGCTCCAGTCGTCATAGTCCGGGGCGCGTACATCGTGGCGTTCGCCGTGGGAGAGGGCACCGCCGATGCCGATCAGGAACACGGCGCCCAGCTCTTTGGCGATGGCACGCTCGCGCCCCTTGGCATCGAGGTCCGGGTAACGGGCCAGCAGCTCTTCGCTGTGCAGGAACTGGATCTCGGCCGGCAGGAAGGGGGTCAGCTCATGCTCGGCGCAGACCGCGCGCTCGGTAGCCTTGATGGCGGCCCAGATGCCGCGCACGGTTTCTTGCAGATAGGCGAGATCGCGGCGCTCGCTCGGCATCACCTTCTCCCAGTCCCACTGATCCACGTAGACCGAGTGGATGGGGGTGAGGCGATCCTCGTCCGGACGCAGCGCCTTCATGTGGGTGTAGATCCCTTCGCCCGGGCCGAAGCCGAAGCGACCCAGGGTCTGGCGCTTCCATTTGGCCAGTGAATGGACCACTTCGTAGCTGTGCTCCGGCAGGGTCTTCACTTTGACCTGCACTGCATTCTCGTGGCCAGAGAGGTTGTCCTGAGTGCCATCACCGACCCGGCTCAGAATGGGGGCTTGCACCTCCATCAAACCCAGTTGTTGGGCGAGTTGGCGGGAGAACATCTCTTTGACGAAGCTGATCTGCTGTTGGCTGCGAATGTAGTGCTGTTTCATGCTGAATTCCTGTTTCAAACCCCGTTGGATGTGGTGATTCTTCAACGGAATGCCAACTAAATTCAATATTCGATAATAGAAATAGGCTTTGTGTATTTTTTTCTTCAAAATAAGCCGTCATTTAATGAGGTATCGTCAACGGGAGTGCAAAAAAATGCCGGAAAATTACCGAATCGATAATCTCGATCAGGCCATCCTCACCGCTCTGATGGAGAATGCGCGGATCCCTTACGCAGAACTTGCGAAACAACTGGCGGTCAGCCCGGGCACCATCCATGTGCGGGTGGAGAAGATGAAACAGGCGGGGATCATCGAGGGGACACGGGTGCAGGTTAACCCCAAGAAGCTGGGTTACGACGTCTGCTGCTTTATCGGGATCAATCTGAAGAGCGCCAAGGATTACCCCTCGGCACTGGCCAAGCTGCAGGCGCTGGACGAGGTGGTGGAGGCCTACTACACCACCGGCCACTACAGCATCTTCATGAAGGTGATGACCCGCTCCATCGACGAGCTGCAGATAGTGCTGATCAACAAGATCCAGACCATCGACGAGATCCAATCCACTGAAACCCTGATTTCGCTGCAGAATCCGATCCTGCGGGACGTGAAACCTTGAGTCGGAGTGCATAAGGGGGAGGGCATAGAGATCCATCTCCCGTGCGAAACCCTGACCCCTTGATCAGGGTTCGATATAGGGGATGGCGTACTTGTCGTAGAGGGCCTTGAGGCTGCCGTTGCGCTTCATGCGCAGCAGTTCGGCATCGTAGGCCGCCATCAGGGCGGGGGTCTGTGCATCCGCTCGTGCGCGGGCCCAGGTGTTGAAGTAGGGGCTGCTCTTGAGCGGTTTTGGCAGGTAATCGACCTTGCCCGTCAGCCCCTCCTCCTTGATCTGGGTGAAGGCGGTGACCAGCGGCATGGGCACGGTATCGATCCGTCCGGCCAGCAGTTTACGCAGTTGCAGCTGGTTCATGGTGATCTCCTGAAACTGATAGGCCGGGTCGGTCATGGCCGCTGCCAGTTCAGGGGTATAGGAGAAATCCCTGGTCACGCCGATGCGCCAGGGTTTGAGATCGGCCAGCGTTTCGTAGCGGATCTTCATCAGGTCTGCCTTGCGCACGAAGAAGTGCCAGCTGTGGCGAAGATGGGCCTGTTGGGGATAGATGAGATAACTCTCCCGCTCTGCCTTGTAGGAGTGGGTCATCACCAGATCGCAGGCGCCTGTTTCGGCGTTGCGGGTGAGGCGGGCACCGGAGTCGGCCAGCTCGATCCGAAAGGGCGTCTCCAGCTTGTCGAAGATGGCGGTGACGATGTCTATATCGAGCCCGCGGGGTTTCTGATCGGCATCGAGAAACTTGAGCGGGGGCTCCATGGTGCCGCAGATCACCAGCTCTTTGGCGGGCAATCCGAGTGGAAACAGCAACCAAAACAGGGGGATCACACGCAAACTACGTCTCCTGAGCCCGTTTGAAGATATTCCAAGACCTGATTCCAGTATATTGGATGGCACCTGATCCGTTAGAAGCGACTGTTTATGGCAAATCCTGAAATCGAGAGCCCGCTGGACGGGATCGACAAGTTGACCGTCTCGCTCTACCGCCTTGGCTTGAGTGCGGCTGCCCTGTTGCTGCTTTGCCGCGGTGCGGCGCTGCTGAGCGGGATGGCACTGCTCCCGTCGGCACAATGGTTGGTGTCGCTGGCAGTGGCAAGCGCAATATGCGGCTTCTCGCTGCATATCTACGACAAGCGGATTCGCCTGATTCTGCAGGGGTTTGGGTGGGGCGCGTTGGCCCTGGCTGCGGTGGGGGCGCCGGATGCGCTGGTGCTGGGAGCGGCCTTGGCGACCCTCTCCGGGCTGGCGTTCAAGGAGCAGTTTTGCTTCTCGATTCCCGGCATCAAACTGGTGCCCATTTTGCTGCCGGCGTTATGGCTGCTGGAGTGGTTGCGGGTGGAGTGGGCCGCCGCACTGGTGGCGCTGGTATGCGGGGCCCTGTTGACCTTGCTGGCGCTGGCCAAGTGGCGGATGCCCCTGCACTTCGATATCGGTGACAAGGGGCGTTACCAGATCTAGGTCTGCTGGCACACCTTCATCTGCTGGTTGAGGGCCTGCATCACCTGACGGCGGCTGATGATGCCGATCACCTTGCCCTGTTGCAGCACCGGGTAGATCTTGGGCTTGGCATCGGCCATCTGGCGAGCCAGATCCAGAATGCTCTCATCCGGCCCGACCGAGAGGGGCGAGCGGTTCATCAGATCCTCCACCCGGGTGCGGGTATCGCAGTGGTAGCTGCCGGTGAGCAGGCTGGGGATGCAATCTTGTTCGGAAAGAAAGCCGATAAGCCGTTTTTGCTCATCCAGCACCGGCAGGCCGCCAAGACCCGATTGATGCAGGCGATCCAGCGCCTCGGCCAGGCCGAGTCCGGCAGTGAGGGAGTGGGTCAGGCGACCCATGTGGTGGTGTACTTTCAGCATGGTGGTGACTCCGCAAGAGGGGGATGCCGCCACTATGACGCGGGTGGGTGGCCCGCGACCAATGGCTTGTGCCGCAGAGATTGATAGGCACCGGCCATCGGCGGTGATCCGCTGGCAGGCGGGCTTCGTTCATGCAAGACCATGAAAGGGAAAGGAGATCATATGCGTGCATTGGTAACGGGCTGTGGCCGTCGACTCGGATTTTATCTCTGTGAACAGCTGGTGGCAGCGGGTTGGCAGGTGACGGGCAGCTATCGCAGCGAGCGGCCGGAGCTGGCCACGCTGGCTGCATTGGGGGTCGAACTGGTGCAGGCGGATTTTGGCCGGGAAGAGGACGTTGGCAAGCTGATCGGTGTGCTGGCTGCCCATCAGGATCTGGCGCTGGTGATCCACAACGCCTCTGCTTTCGAACCTCAGGCAACTGATCCGGCGGCGCAACTGGCCCAGTTCGAGCAGTTCTACCGGGTACACATGGCGGCCCCCTTCCAGCTTAACCGGGCGCTGGCCCCTCAGCTTGCCAGCAACCCCAACGCCAGCATCATTCACATCACCGATATCTATATCCATGCCCCGGCCCCCCGTTTTGCCAGCTATGTGGCCACCAAGGCGGGAGCCCATTCGCTGGCCATGAGCTTTGCCCGCGAGCTGGCGCCCACGGTTCGGGTCAACACCATAGAGCCAGGGCCGATCCTGTTTCTCGATGAACATGACGAGAGCTGGCGCCAGCAGGTGTTGGCGAAAACGCCGCTGGCGCGGGAGGGTGGACTTGAGCCCATCTGGCAGGCGGTGCAGCTACTGGTGGGGAACAGTTATATGACGGGTGCCAGCATCAAGGTAGATGGCGGGCGTGCTCTGGCCAACCTCTGAGGGGTTGCCGAGCACCAGCGGCCCCAGCCCGACCTGCCGGGTCAGCAAGCCCTTGCCGGGTTTGAGCTTGCCCGACTGGGCGGGGAGCGTCACTTGCAGCGCCACCTTGGGGTCATGCACCTCGCCATGGCCGTATAGCTCTGCCAGCAGCTCCGCCAGATAGGAATCGACCTCTGCCGAGGCAAAGTCACCGCTCCTGTTGCTGGCCAGAATATCGATGTCGAGTGGCCGGTCGTGCACCTTGCAGAGCGGATCGCTGCGATCACGGCCGTGAGCCACCTCGAGGGCGACAAAGTGCTGCTTGAGGCGGGCGGTATCGAGCGGGCTCTCCACCACCAGCAGGCAGTTGAGAAAGTCGTGGCTGGAGTGCATTCCCACCGGCTTGGTGCGGATCACCGAACTCAGCCGAAGGGGACCGACGTTCTCAAACAGCTCGGCCAGCGCGCGGCTGACATGGATATGCGGGTCAATATTGGAACCAATGCTACACAGATAGAACATGCTGACCTTCCCGGGGTTGGGCTCATCTGAAATGTATACGCAGCTCACGGTTATCGGATTAACTATGGCTTAACATTGTCTTATCTATTGTGATCCGGCACTGATTGGCAGAAAGGAGGTTTGCATGAGTGTGGAGCTGAAATGGGCGCTGTTGACCGCTTCGGGTGCGCTGGCGCTGATCATGATTATCTGTCTGGCCTCTGTCGCGTTGGCGTGAATCACCACAATCCAGATAATCCAAACCGGCCTGTTGGCCGGTTTTGTTTTTCTGGGCGGTGCAGCTATGCTGGCGCACCGGTGAGAACGCAAGAGAAGAGATGATGACCAAGGTTCGCCCACGCTCCCTGCTGCAGGTGGTATTGATGGGATTCGTGCTGGTATTGATGCCGCTGGGCGGCATGATCTGGCACAACAGCACCTCCCTTGCCCACCTCAGCCAACTCACCAGCGACGAGATGGAGCGGGCGGTCAAGGATACCCGCCGCGCCACCCTACTGACGGCGCAGGCCATCGATATCGAACGCACCTTGCGCCGCTTCGCGGTGCTGGGTGATCGCCGCAGCCTCACCAGCTACCAGCAGCAACTCGACGGGTATCGGGTGTTGCTGGCAGAACATCGCAGCTCTATCTCCGACGGTCAGCTCTACAGGGGGCTCGATCAGGGGCTGGCTTGGCTCGACAGCTTGCAGGATGCCGCGCTGGCCCAGGCTGCGGTGGCGGGGGACAAGCTAGAGCTGTTTAACGATGCCAACAAGCAGCTTGAGATGGTCACCCGCAGCCGGGTTGACGAACACATGGATCGGGTGCGACTCACCATCGCCGGACTGACCAGGGAGCTCTGGTGGGTGAGCGGCGCTGTAGCGGCGCTCAGCCTGCTGATGGTCTTTATCTTCACCTACCTGATCATCCATCCGGTACGACAGATTGAGTCGCGCATCTTGAGCCTGGGGGCGGGGGTCGAGCCGGATCCAAGGCCGGTAGATGGCCCCGCCGAGCTGGTGTTGCTGGGGGAGCGGATCCTCTGGCTTTACGACAAGCTCAAGGAGCTGGAGCAGCAAAAGTACCAGTTTCTGCGTCATGTTTCCCACGAGCTCAAGACCCCGCTAGCGGTGCTGCGGGAGGGGTCGGATCTGCTCTGCGAGCAGCTGGTCGGGCCGTTGACGCCGGATCAGCTGGAGATCTGCCAGATGCTGGACGAGAGCAGTCGCCGTTTGCAAACCCTGATCGAGCGGTTGCTCGACTTCAATCGACTCACCCAGCAGGAGGCATTTGAGCTGGAATCTGTCCCCCTGCTGCCCATGCTGTCAGAACTCACCATCGAGTACCGGTTGGCATTGGAGTCCAAGCAGATCCGTGTACACTTGCCGACCGGGCCGGTTACCCTGTGGGCGGAGCCCTACCGGTTGAGACTGATCCTCGATAACCTCTTCTCCAACGCTGTCAGTTACGGCGCCAGCGGGGGCAATATCTGGATCAGGGCAGGGCAGGATGAACAGACAAGCTGGCTGGAGGTAGCCAACGAGGGGCCAGAGATCCCCGCTGCCGATCAGCAACGTATTTTTGAACCCTTCGAACAAGGCAGTACAGTGCGACAAGGTGTATTGAAAGGCTCTGGTATGGGCCTCTCTATCGCACGGGAGTCTGCCCATAGTCTCGGAGGTGAGTTGGTTCTGGTAAGAGATGAACAGGCGGATGTCTGCTTCAGGTTGACGTTGAAAAGAGAACTATGAAGATACAGCGCGTATTTCCAGCCCTGATGATGGGGTTGCTCGCGGGTTGCGCCCTGCTGCCACAGCACGAACAGCAGAACTCCACCGATATCGCTTTTGCCAAGCGGATGGAGTTTGCCAACAAGGAGATGCAGGTACGTCTGCAATACTCCGACTGGTTGCTGGCCAGTCACCCCCAGCAGCGGATGCAGGAGCGTCAACGCCTGAAAGGGGCGGATGATCTGGAGAGCCGGGTCAGTCTGGCGATGGTGGATTCCCACCCGGCCGAATCGGTGGCCAATCGTACCGCCGGGCTGGCGCGCCTGAAGCAGATGCTGCCCGAGCTGGGTCTCGATGCGCAGGCATTTTTGCGCAGCTGGATTGCCCTCGGCGAACAGCTGCTGGCTCGCGACAGCCGACGCGATGATCAGAGTCAGGAGATCCAGCGGTTGCGTCGCCAGATCGAACAGCTGACCGCCATCGATGACCAGCTCAACCAGCGCAAGCTCAACGAGCATCGTGAGGTAATACCATGAGCCGGATCTTGCTGGTGGATGATGACGTCAGCCTGCTCAAACTGATGAGCATGCGGCTGCGCAGTCAGGGTTATGAGGTGGATACTGCCGACAGTGCGGAGGGAGCCCTCGACCGGCTGCGCCAGCAGCGGGCCGATCTGGTGCTGAGCGATCTGCGGATGGGGGGCATGGACGGTCTGGCGCTGTTCGAGCGGATCCAGGCCCAGTGGCTGGGGCTGCCGGTGATCATCATGACCGCCCACGGCACCATCCCGGATGCCATTCAGGCGACCCGCTCCGGCGTCTTCAGCTTTTTGACCAAGCCCATTGACAAGGATGAGCTGCTGGCCACCATAGAGCATGCTCTCAGCCTGACCCGGCCGAAACAGCAGCAGGAGTGGCAGTCACTGATCCTGACCCGCAATCCCCAGTTGGAACAGTTACTGATCCAGGCTCACAGCATCGCCACCATGGAGGTGCCGGTACTGATCATGGGGCCGTCAGGCTCCGGCAAGGGGGCGATGGCGCAGGCGCTGCACCAGGCCAGCCAGCGCCGCGACAAGCCGCTCCATACCATCAACTGCGCCGCCATTCCCTGGGCTTCCCTCGATCTGCAACTGTTTGGTGAAGATGGTCAGTCCGGGCTGTTCGAGCAGGCCAAGGGGGCGACCCTGTTTCTCGACGAAATTGGCAGCCTGTCGGAATCCTTGCAGGCCAAGCTGCTGCAGGTGATGGAGGAGTATGGCCAGGGCACGCCGGAGGTGCGTGTGCTCAGCTCCAGCCATCAGGATCTGGTCAAGGCGATGGAGGAGGGACGCTTTCGGGAAGATCTCTTCTATCGTCTCAACGTCGCCAATATCACCTTACCGTCTCTCAGTGCCCGCAGTGAAGACATTCCGCTGCTGGCCAGACAGGCGCTGGATGATTATCGCTGCCGCCACAGCGACTGCGCCGCGATGGGCTTCTCGCCGGAGGCGCTGGCGATGTTGGCCGCAGCTGCCTGGCCCGGTAACGTGCGTCAGCTCTGCAATCTGGTGGAGCAACTCGCCAGCCTCTGTTGCAGCCCGGTGATCGGGGTCTCCATGGTGGAGTCCGCCCTGAGCGGCGGCGGTGGTGGCATCCCTTCCTTCAATGAGGCTCGTGCCGAATTCGAGAAGGAATATCTGATCCGTTTGCTGCGCACTACCGAGGGCAACGTGACTCTGGCGGCCAACCTGGCGGGTAGAAACCGCACCGATTTTTACAAGTTATTGAATCGGCACGGTATCGAAGCAGCAAACTTCAAATCGAAGGGATAAATCAGGCGGGATCAACCACCGCCGGAGCGGCATCGGCTTTTTGAGTTTTATGGGAGAGCCAGAGGCCGCTCGCCTTCATCAGGTAACCGAACAAGGCGCCAATGATGAGGGAGGGCAGGATCAGCCGCCACTCGCCAGCCGCCCCGAAGGTGGCACAGCAACCGGCAAAGGTGCCGGGAATGTAGCCGAGCCACTGCTGCTTGGCCTGTACGCACATCAGGGTGGCGACCACCCCCGTCATCACATAACCCGCCACACCCGCTCCCCACAGACTGTCGCCATGGATCAGCAGCAGTGCCCACAGCATGCCGCTGGTGTTGCAGAAGATGGTCTGCAGCAGCGCCTTGTAGCCGCCGCTTGACGCGAAATAGCTGGTGCAGCCGAGAAAGCCGACCCAGGAGATAAGGCCGAACGCGACGGCAACCCAGCCCCAGACGGCGGAGAGAATTCCAGTAGTGATGGCGATGGCGATCAGTGGGCTCATGGGGCGACTCTTCAGTTGGCTTCGCAAAATGGGCAGCCTACCCCCGGCAATCGGGGCGGCAAGCGGGGGCAGAATTGTGTGTGATCTTCATCACCCTTTTCAACTCAGGAATACGCTTGCGCTCGCGAAAAAAATTCATTGGTGACCGGCCTGACAGTCGGCCATAGTTAGAGGCCCTGTCCTGCTCATGGAGTGAGTCTGATGGCGCCAAATGTGATCGTTCCCCTGCTGGTGTTCGTAGTCCTGTTTCTGGTCGGCACCATGGCCAAGGCACTGCCCCTGCACCACATGATGTAAATTTGTGTGAAATAAAAATCTGCCGGGGCGGGTCTTATCCGTAGTGCCTCACTCAGCCCCGGGAGTTTTTCATGTTGATCAAGCGTCGTACCGCCCACCCCCTCACCGAACAGGATGTCACCCCGGAAGCTGTTTATCAGGACCGCCGCCTTATTCTCAAGGGGCTGGGTCTGGGCGCGGCCACCCTGGCGTTTCCCACTCAGGCCGGAGTGCTCGACCTGCTGCGCGGCAAAGAGGATGCTCCCCTGTTAGCCACCAGGCCGCTCAACAGCAAGCCTGCCGAGCGCCCGGCCAATATGGTGCTGACACCGGAAGAGAAGGCAACCAGTTACAACAACTTCTATGAGCTCGGCACCGACAAGTCCGACCCGGCTCGCAACGGCCATTACCTCAAGCCCGAACCCTGGACCCTCAAGGTGGAGGGGGAGGTGGCCAAGCCCTTTACCCTCGATGTGTGGGACCTCATCAACAAGAGCGAGTTGGAGGAGCGGATCTACCGACTGCGCTGTGTCGAAGCCTGGTCCATGGTACTGCCCTGGAACGGCATCTCGCTGGCGGAGATTATCCGCCGTGCCGAGCCCACCAGTCGCGCCAAGTTTGTTGCCTTCGAAACCCTGTTTGATCCGAAACAGCTGCCGGGGCAGGCCTCCAGGTTGGGGGGCGGCATCGAGTATCCCTACGTCGAAGGGCTGCGTATCGACGAGGCGATGCACCCTCTCTCTTTCCTTGCGATGGGGCTCTACGGCAAGACCCTGCCCGCCCAGAATGGCGCGCCGATCCGCTTGGTAGTGCCGTGGAAGTACGGCTTCAAGAGCATCAAGAGCATCGTCTCGATCCGGCTGGTGGAGGAGATGCCGCCGACCACCTGGAATCTGCTGGCTCCCAACGAATATGGCTTCTACGCCAACGTCAATCCGCAGGTGGATCATCCGCGCTGGAGTCAGGCCAGCGAGCGCTTTGTCGGCGAGGGCGG
Organism: Aeromonas sp. 600948; assembly: GCF_049174875.1. Classification (NCBI taxonomy): domain Bacteria; kingdom Pseudomonadati; phylum Pseudomonadota; class Gammaproteobacteria; order Aeromonadales; family Aeromonadaceae; genus Aeromonas; species Aeromonas sp. 600948. The sequence continues at coordinate 20,534 of NZ_JAAKTY010000007.1, read as the reverse complement.
GGTGTTTGGCGCCAAGCGTCAGCCGACCCTGATGTTCAACGGCTATGGTGACGAAGTCGCCTCGCTCTATCAGGGGATGGATCTGCGCCAATGGTACTGAGATTGAAACCGGCCCATATCAACGGCTTGCGGGCACTGGTGCATCTGGGCGCTCTCGGCTTCCTGCTCTGGCTGTGGTTTGCCATTCCGGCAGGTCTGCTGGGGGGCGATCCGGTGCCAGAGCTTATCCACTACCTCGGCAAGGGGGCGCTCAACCTGCTGCTGCTCACCCTGCTGGTGTCGCCGCTGGCCAAGCGCTGGCGGCAGGGGCAGCTCATCAAGCTGCGCCGCCCCCTCGGGCTCTGGTGTTTTGCCTGGGCGCTGCTCCACTTCATGGCGTGGCTGGGGCTGGATCTGCAGTTTGACTGGGGGCTGATTGGCGGCGAGCTGGTCAAGCGCAGCTACATAGTGGTGGGGATGGTGGCCCTGCTGCTGCTGGCCGCCCTCAGCATCACTTCGCTGCCCGCATTGCAGCGCAGCATGGGCGCTGCATGGCAGAAGCTGCACAACTGGGTCTATGCCATCGCCCTGCTGGTGCCGGTGCACTACTGGTGGTCGCTCAAGAGCGGTTGGGGGGAGCCTCTCATCTACCTGCTGCTGGCCTGCGCCCTGCTCTGGCCGAGACGGGAGAAGCTGCTGCGCCCCATGCGGGGACGCTGGAATGCAAAAGAGGCCTAATCGGCCTCTCGTTGTTTGATCTCGCCGGTGTAGGCATCGACGATGAGATGCACCTTCTGATCCTGGCGATTGAGGGTTTTGACCTCGAATTTGTCCCCTTCCAGCTCCACTTCCCGAATGTCGTGATACCCTTGCGCCAGCAACAGTTTGACCAGACCGGCCATGTCGAGACGGCTCTGGGCCGCCCAGCTTGTGGCACTCAACAGGCAAAGGATAAGCAGGAAACTGCGCGGGATCATATTCATTCCGGATTCATGGCTGGCAGACTATAAACGCCATTATGTTAGGTTTTTGGAGATAAATCATCCATGAATAGAGCGCTCCCTCTGCTCGGGTTATTGCTGCCGGTGCTGGCACAGGCGGTCATGCCTGATGAAGCCCAGCTGCAGCAAGCTGTCCATGAGGGACGGGTTCGGCCCTTCCATGAAATGATGGAGGTGGCGGCCAGATTGCCGGTGCGGGTGTTGCGGGTGGATCTGGGGGAAGAGGATGGTATCTGGCTCTATGAACTGCGAGTCATCGATCGGGAAAACAGCGTGATCAAGGTAGCCTATCGGGCCGACAACCTTGAGCTGGTGTGGGCCAAGGGCCACCATCTGGAGCGGCTGTTCGAGCCGCCAAAGCCCCCGGTCGAGGATGATGAATAACCCCTGTGTGGAAGCCTGTTCATGCGAATTCTGATTGTTGAAGACGAAAAAATTCTGGCTGGCCAGCTGGCTGAACAGCTGCGCCTCTCCGGCTTTGTCACCGACCTCTGCCATGATGGCAACGAGGCCGGTTTTCTCGGAGAGACCGAACCTTACGATGCCATCATTCTCGACCTCGGCTTGCCTGGGCGCGATGGCCTGAGCGTGTTGAAGGAGTGGCGCAGCAAGGGAATCGATACCCCGGTGCTGGTACTGACCGCCCGTGGCCAACTGCACGAGAAGATCGAGGGGCTCAATGCCGGTGCCGATGACTACCTCACCAAGCCGTTCCAGGTGGCCGAGCTGGTGGCGCGGGTGCATGCGCTGGTGCGCCGGGCGGCAGGCAACGCCAGCTCCGTTCTGGAGATTGGCGGGGTACGGCTCGATATGGCGGCTTCCCAGGTGTGGTACGAAGGGACCCCCATCAAGCTGACCGCCCACGAGTTCCGGGTGCTGGGTTACCTGATGCAGCATCGGGGCAAGGTGGTGTCGCGCAGCGAGCTGATCGATCACATCTACGCTCAGGATTTCGACCGTGACTCCAACACAGTAGAGGTGTTCATCGGCCGGATCCGCAAGAAGACCCATCCCGACTTGATTGAGACAGTGCGTGGTCTCGGATACCGGATCAACGAATGAGGCTGGTCCGAACCCTGCGGGGGCGGCTGCTTGCCATTGCGCTGGTGTGGTGCGGGCTGTTCCTGTTCGCCACCGGCTTCAGCCTGCAGACCATGATGCGCAACTACTGGCAGGAGGCAGAGGCTGACGGCTTGCGCCTGCAACTCTACGATCTGCTCTCCCGGCTGGAGGTGGAGAAGAGTGGTCTGCCTGTGGTGATCGAACCGATGGCCGATCCCCGTTTCAGCCAACCTTACTCCGGCTACTACTGGCAGTTGGAACTGGGGGAAAATGTGGTGGGCCGCTCCCGATCCCTGTGGGACACCCATCTGGTGAGCCGTGGCCTCAAGTCTGCCTTTGGCGATCCTGACCTCTTTTTTGGCAAGGGCCCCAACAAGGAGCCGCTGCTGATCATGACCCGCACCGTGCTGTTGCCCGGTTCGGATCGGGTCTTTACCCTGGTGATGGCCAAGGACAGCAGCACCCTGATCCAGACCCTGAAGAAAACTCGCATCAGCCTGTTCCTCGGTCTCGGCTTTGCCGCCGCCGGTCTGGTGCTCGGCTTCATGTTCCAGATCGTCTATGGTTTGCGGCCGCTGCATCTGCTGCGCCGTGAACTGGGGCGGGTTCACGAGGGTCATCAGGAGGGATTCCGGCTGCGCTATCCGCTGGAGATCCAGCCGCTGGTTGAGGATATCAACCGGCTGCTGCACCACTACGGCGAGCTGCTGCAGCGTGCCCGTGCCCACACCGGCAATCTGGCTCACGCCCTCAAGACGCCGCTCAGCATCATGCGCAATCAGGTTGCCCAGTTGCCGCCGGAGGATCAGGCCGCCATCGGCGAGCAGCTCGACCAGATCCAGCGCCATATCGACTATCACCTCGGTAAGGCGCGGGTGACCGGCGCCGCCAAGATCCTCGGGGTGTCGACCCCGGTGCGGGCGCGGGTGGAGTATATCTGCCGCGCCTTCTCCCGCCTCTATCCGGGCAAGACGGTGGATCTGCAAGTGCCCGCCAATCTGGCGGTCGGGGTGGAGGAGCAGGACTTCGACGAGATGGTGGGCAATTTGCTGGAGAACGCCTTCAAATGGTCCGCCAGCGAGCTGCGTATCTCCAGCGCCGAGCTGGGGGGCTGGATCACCCTGCGTATCGAGGATGACGGCCCCGGCATGAGCGAGGATCAGATCGCCAAGGCGGTGCTGCGCGGGGTGCGGCTCGACGAGAAGGTGCCGGGTTCCGGTCTCGGTCTCAACATCGTCTCCGATCTGGCGGAAGCCTATCGCGGCAGCTTTATTATGGGCCGCGCCGAACTGGGCGGGCTGGCCGCCTCCCTCTCGTTGCCCAAGGTGGCAAGGGTCGAGAGCTAGGCATAAGATATGGCATTTGTTTTAGCCTGAGGAAGAGAACCATGACCGACGATCCGTGGGCCCTGTGCCATCTTGACGATTCATTCGATGCCTCTGTACTGGGGGTCAAGGGCGCCCAGATCCAGTGGTTTGAAGATCGGGATGGCCTGATTGCCTATCTGCTGGAAGATTTTGTCGACCTGCTGGCCGATGTGGGCGAACTGGACGAGGAGCAGACCGAGCAGGCGCGCGAGCGCTTCACCCTGCTGGTGGAGCAGAGCTTCGACGATCGCACCCTGATGGATGCCATCAACGATCTCGCCTCTGGGCTGCGCCGCATCGCCTGGTTGGGGCCGCTCTCGGAGCTGGCCGAGATCAGCGACGAGTTTGCCTCCGGCCTGCGCCGCTATTTCTGGAGCCAGTACGACGGGGATGAAGATGACCCGGACGCCTGGGTGCCGGAAGAGCTGTGGCCGCAGCTGGTGGAGTGCGCGCAGGAGTATATGGAAGAGGGGGATTTTTAAATCCGTCCGGACTATGTGTGCTCTTTGGCAGACAGATAAAGAAACGGCGCCTTGATGGCGCCGTTTTTATTGGGTGGCAATCGCCTTAGCCGTTGGCCGGTACCGCGTGGGCGGTGTTGGCCAGTACCGGGCCTGTGTACTTCTCGATCTGCAGCTGGGCCATGTGGCCGCAGTTGCCCTGCGCCAGACTGGACGAGCCTTCGTCAAAGGTGAGGCAGTTGACGTTGCCGTTCTTGCAGATGCTACCCGCTTCGCCCGGCTTGGCCGGGTCGTACCAGGCCCCTTCACAGATCCGCACCACCCCTTGGCGCACATCTTCGGAGAGCAGGGCGCCCACCAGGATCTGGCCGCGCTCGTTGAAGGCGCGCACCAGATCCCCCTGGGCGATACCACGAACCTTGGCGTCGGCGGGATGGATCATGATCGCTTCGCGGTCTGCGATGGCGAACTTGTCCCGCAGCGGAGTGTTGTCGAGCTGGGAGTGCAGCCGCTGGGTCGGGTGGGAGGTGTTGAGCGACAGCGGATAGCGCGCCGCCACCTCGCTCTTCACCCACTCCTTGGGCTCATACCACTTGGGATGGCCGGCGCAGTCGGCGTAACCCATCCCCGCCACCGTGTTGGAGAAGATCTCGATCTTGCCGGACGGGGTGCCGAGCGGGTTGAGCAGCGGATTCTCGCGAAAATCGGCGTGACGGATCCACTGGCGGTTGGCCTCGGGGATCGGGAAGCGGATGTAGTTGTTGGACTCCCAGAACATGTTGAACGGCGGCAGCGCCACGCGGGCACCGCGGGCCTGCGCCGCCATGCCGTCGTACATCTGCTTGAGCCACAGCATCTCGTCCTTCCCTTCGGTGTACTGCTCCTGCACGCCCAGCTTGGCGGCGATGGCGCTGAAGATATCGAAGTCGTTGCGGGACTCGTGCTGGGGCGGCACGCACTGGTGCATCGGGAACACATAGCGCTGGGAGTAGTCGCCACCCATCTCCAGATCGTTGCGCTCGTAGCTGGTGGTGACCGGCAGCACGATATCGGCGTGCTTGGCAGTCGCCGTCCAGTAGGGCTCGTGGACGATCACGGTCTGCGGCTTGCGCCACGCCTGCAGCAGGTTGTTGGTGTCCTGATGGTGGTGGAAGGGGTTGCCGCCCGCCACGTAGACCAGCTTGATGTCCGGATAGGTCACCTTGCGGCCGTTGAAGTCGATGGTCTTGCTCGGATTGGCGAGGCAGTCGGCGATGCGGGCCACCGGGATCGGGGCCGGGCTGTTCTTCGGTGCGTTGCCGGCGGAGATCCCCGCCAGAATGCCGCCTTTGGCGGTGGGGCTGCCACCGGAGGAGTAGTGGTAGCTGAAGCCGTAGCCGCCGCCCGGCAGGCCGATCTGGCCCAACATGGAGGCCAGAGTGACCAGCATCCAGTTCGGCTGTTCACCGTGCTGCTGACGCTGCATACCCCAACCGGCCATGATCATGGTGCGCTTGGCGGCCATATCGAGGGCCAGCTGGCGGATCACCTTGGCATCGACGCCGCAGACAGTGCTCGCCCACTCGGCGCTCTTCGGCTGACCGTCATCCTTGCCGAGCAGGTAGTTCAGGAACTTGTCGAAGCCGACGGTGTAGCGATCGAGGAAGGCCTGATCGTGCTTCTTCTCGCTATAGAGGGTGTGAGCCACCCCCAGCATCATGGCCACATCGGTGTAGGCGTTCGGGGCAATCCACTCGGCGCCGACCAGCTTGGCGGTCTCGTTGTAGACCGGATCGATGCTGATGACGCGGGTGCCTTTCTCTTTCAGCGCCTTGAAGCCGGCCTGACCTTCATGATCCGGCATGTTCCAGCTGTTCTTCAGGGTGACCTGAGCATTGACCCCCCACAGCACCACCAGTTCGGCGTTCTCCACCACGTTGGGCCAGGCGGTCTGCTGTTCGTACACCTCGATGGAGCCCATCACGTGGGACATGATCACCTGAGCCGCGCCGGTGGAGTAGTCACCGGCATAACCGGTGAAGCCGCCGGAGAGGTTCATCAGGCGGTGCAGCAGGGTGCGGCTGTTGTGGAACATGCCGACACTCTTCCAGCCGTAGGAACCGGCGTGGATCGCCTGCGGGCCGAAGTCACTCTGAACCCGCTGGATCTCGCCGGCCACCAGTTCGATCGCCTTGTCCCAGCTCACTCGTACCCATTCGTCGGCACCGCGCAGCTCCGGCTTGGCGCCCGGGCCATGCTCCAGCCAGCTTTTGCGCACCATGGGGTATTTGATGCGGTTCTTGGCGTGCACCTGGAACGGCGCCATGTCGATAAGGTCGTTCGGCGCCGGATCATCGGCCACCGGCTGGACGCGCACCATGCGGCCATCCTCGACTATCGCCTCGAAGGCACCCCAGTGGGCGCCGGTTAGAATGCCCTTCTGGGCGGGCACCAGGGTCGGGAACTGACTCAATGCGGTGCTGATGGCTTGCGCCAGCGCACTCTTGGGAAAAATGCCGCCGAGCAGGGGCAGGGCTGCGCAGGCGCCGAGCCCCTTGAGCAGGTTGCGGCGGGACAGATTGGTCTTCTTGTCATTGAAAAAAGTCATAACGGTTTTCCTCTGTGCCAGCCTTAGTGGGCCGCGCTCATGTCACTGGCGTGTTTCTGGACATACTGGGTCAACATGCGAGCCTGTTCCGGGGTCAGGGAGGTGCGAGATTCCATCCCCTTGATGACGCCGATCCACTGGTTGGCATTGAAGTGATCCAGCGCGGTGAGGCCGTGGCAGCCGGTACAGTTGTTGGACATCAGGGTGGAGGCGTATTGCCACAGCTTACCCTGATCGCCGATAAGCTGACTCTGGTCGACCCAGGCGGTCAGCTTGACCTGATGCCAGGTGAGGTTGGTGGCGCTGTCGGTTTCACTCTGGCCGGTGACCAGCGCTTTCTTGGCGGCATCGCCGACCAGTACGCTGAGGATCCGTTTGCCCGGTGCGGCGTAGAACACTTCGCTCACACCATCCTGTTGCCAGCCTTCGATCTGCACCTTGGCGCGGCCGTTTTCGTTGGCCAGCACTTCCACCTTGGTGGAGGGCATCAGGGTACCTTCGTCGGTCTTGGCTGCAGCATCAAGGAACAGCGGGGTGGTGGCGATGGCGTAACGGGTGGTGACGTTGGCCGGGGTCTGGGCCGCAGCCTGCGCCAGCTCGCTGGCACCGGCGGCAGCCAGGCCGCTCATGTCAGGCATGATGTGGGCGACACCGCGGTGGCAGTCGATACAGGTCTGACCCTCCTTGATGGCGACCGGGTGCTCGGCACGGGCATTGGGGCGCTGGGCCAGAATGTCCATCGCCTCGTAGCTGTGGCAGCTGCGGCAGGTGGCGGAGTCGTTGGCTTTCAGCTCGTCCCAGACGGATTGGGCCATCCGCAGCTTGTGGGCTTCATACTTTTCCGGGGTATCCAGCGTGCCGATCGCCTCGTGATAGATATCCTTCACGGCGCGGATCTTGGTCCACAGGTAGGAGGTGGGGTCGCCCGGGATGTGGCAGTCGGCGCACTCGGCGCGGATCCCCTTGGTGTTCTGGAAGTGGACACTGCCCTGATATTCGGCGAGCGGAGTCTGCATGGAGTGGCAGGAGACGCAGAATTCGGTGGAGCTGGTCTTGTGCAGCACGGTCACGGTGACACCCAGTGCCGCGACACCCAGCAGGGCCCCGAGCAGCAGGAGCCAGAACCAGGTTTTTCTTATCAGTTTTCCAATCATGGCGGCGTTTTCCTACGGTCAATAATTACCTACATAGTACTAGTCCAATAGTAGTAGTAATGATAGGGATAAGGCGTTGACCTTCATCATGGTTTATATTTTTGATTGTTGTCACATTTTGCCTTTTATTTCGCCATTGACACATTTATCGAATTAAATTCAGTTGTTTTCTGTTTTATCTATTTGTGCACTTTCCGCGACAGCTGTTAGCCCCCTCGCAAAACCCCACAAGATTCGCTGATATAGTGAGCAGTGAGCCTCAACGGAGTGTCGCTGATGAGCCCTTTCTCACTGCTGTGTGTCGCCGCCAACGTGCAACTGCTGGCCGAATTCGAACAGGAGTTGGCTCCGCTGCTCGGCCATTTCGCGCTGGTGGTGGTAGTCGGTCAGGGGTCGGCTGAGCTGGCCTTGGACGAGCTGGATCGCAAGGGGCAGCCACCCGCCGTAGTGGTGTGTGACAGCGAGCTGGGGGATGGGCGAGGGGCCGATTTTCTGATCCGCCTCGGCAGCCGTCATGAGGCGTGCCGCAAGATCCTGCTGGGCAGCCAGCCCGAGATGAAATCGATCATCGAGGCGGTGAACCTCGGTCGTCTCGACTACTACCTGCAACGCCCCTGGCGCGATGGCAGCCTGCGCCGGGCGGTGATCGAGCAGGCGAGCCACTTTGTATTGCAGCGTCCCGAGGCGGATCTGCTGAGCTATGCCGCCGTGCTCGACAACCAGAAGCTGCTGCGAGCCCACGTCGATCGCCAGTTGGCAGCCTATCGGCAGGGCTTTATGGATTACACCCACTGCAGCGATGAAGAACTCTCCCGGGTGGTGATCGACGGCCTCTACCAGTTTTTCGAGGGCAATGACGAGGAGCGGGTCTGCCGCCACTACAGCCCGGGCCATGTGCTGACCCGCGAGGGGGAGCCCAACAGCTTCCTCTGGTTTATCGCCAAGGGGGAGGTGGTGCTGCGCAAGCGGGACGAGCAGGGGATCGATCAGGAGGTGGTGCACTACCGTACCGGCTCGCTGGTGGGGGGCATGTCCTTCGTCACCGGCGAACCCGCCTTCACCACCGGCGTGACCCTGACCGGTGCCGAGGTGATCAAGCTCGACAAGCTGCAATTCTCCCGGGTGATGCAGGCGCGCAGCGAACTGCTCCCCTCCTTTACCAACCTGCTGCTGCGCCACTTCAACCGCCGTCTGCAAAACAGCATCCGTACCGAGATGCGGTTGCAACAGACCCTCAACTCCCTCGATGCCGCCTACGCCCAGCTGGTGGAGAGCGAAAAGATGGCGATGCTAGGCCAGCTGGTGGCTGGTGTTGCCCACGAGCTGAACAACCCGGTGGCGGCCATTATTCGTGGCAGCGAGACTCTGCGGGCCGCCATCCCCGATCTGGTCAATCTCGAGCTGCCAGCACCCATCAAGGGGCTGGGCAACCAGACCCTCTGTCAGGCGCTCTCTTCCCAGCCGGTCTCGACCAGCGAGATCCGTGACAAGACCCGGCAGGCTGAAGGGCGCTTTGGCGATCGCCAGCAGGCGCGGCTGGCGGTGCAGATGAATCTGGATGACGAGCTGAACTGGCAACGCTGGTTTGCCAGCCGCACTGCCGACGAGCGGGAGGCGCTGCTCTCCCGGCTGGAGCTGTTCCAGCAGACCGGCAGCTTCCTGCGCAATATCGAGGTGTGCGCCCGTCGCATCGGCGATCTGGTCAAGAGCCTCAAGCAGTATGCCCGGCAGGACAGGGATGAACCCTCGCTGGTGGACCTGCACGAGGGGCTGGAAGATACCTTGATGATTATCGAAAACCGCCTCAAGCATCATGATCTCTGCAAGGAGTACCAGCCGCTGCCGCTGGTGCGCTGTCACCCCATCGCCCTGCAGCAGGTGTGGACCAACCTGATCGCCAACAGTCTGGATGCCATGAGCGGCCCGGGGCGACTCACCATTCGCACCGGGTTGCTGGATCCCGAGTGGGTCATGGTGGAGATAGAGGATAGTGGTTGCGGCATCGAGCCCGAGCTGTGGCAGCGGATCTTCGATCTCAACTTCACCACCAAGCGGGAGGGCCATTTCGGCCTCGGGATTGGTCTGAGTGTCTCGTTGCAGATAGTTCAGCAGCACCACGGCCGGATCGAGGTGGCCTCCGAACCGGGCCGTTACACCCGGATGCGGGTCTGTCTACCGCTGGACGGCATGGGGCAGGCCGGTTACGGGGGCGAACCTCATCACAACAAGGAGCATGCGGCCTGAGCCGTCGCCAGCATCAATCGCGCGGCGTGCCAAACCATGTCGCCAAGGAGGAGCAATGAACAAACACTATCTGATCCTGTGTGTGGACGATGAGCGGGAGGTGCTGGATGCGGTGATCCACGATCTCGCCCCGTTCCGCTCCCACTTCGAACTGGAAGCCGCCGAGAGCGTCGATGAGGCGCGAGCGGTGGTGGAGGAGTGGGAGCACGACGGCAACAAGCTGGCGCTGATCCTCTGTGACCACATCATGCCGGGAACCCTGGGAGTCGATTTTCTGGTGGAGCTGAACCGGCGAGCCTCCACCCGGGCCAGCCGCAAATTGCTGCTGACCGGACAAGCGGGGCTGGAGGCCACCGTCGATGCGGTCAACCGCGGCGGTTTGCACTACTACCTTGCCAAACCGTGGAAGCTGGAGACCCTGCAAGAGGCGGTGCGCGAACAGCTGACCGACTACCTGCTGGCGGAAGATGGCGAAAATGCCTTCCACTATGCGCCGCTGCTCAATCAGGCGCGGCTGTTTGCCGCCATCCACGATCACCCGTTCGACGAGTAGGGGCAGTTGGGCTTTCGCGGTGGCAGTTGTATACTGTCTGCATATACAGTATTGCAGGTAGCCACCGATGCGACTCTTTATCGCCGAGAAGCCCACGCTGGGCCGTGCCATTGCCGATGCCCTGCCCAAGCCCCACAAGAAGGGCGACGGTTTTATCGAAACCGCCCAGGGTGATGTGGTCACCTGGTGTATCGGCCATCTGCTGGAGCAGGCCGAGCCCGATGCCTATGACGCCGCCTTCAAGCAGTGGCGGATGGAGCATCTCCCCATCATCCCCGCCCAGTGGCAGCTGGTGGCCAAGCCCAAGACCAAAGCCCAGCTCACCGTCATCAAGCGACTGATCAAGCAGGCGGACTGCGTGGTTAATGCCGGTGACCCGGACCGGGAAGGGCAGTTGCTGGTGGACGAGGTGATCGACTTTCTCGGCTACCCGAAAACCAAGCCGGTGCAGCGTTGCCTCATCAGCGATCTCAACCCGCCAGCGGTGCGCCGCGCTCTCGAGAAGCTGAGGGACAACAAGGAATTCGTACCGCTGGCGGTCTCGGCGCTGGCCCGCAGTCGGGCCGACTGGCTCTACGGCATCAACATGACCCGCGTCTATACCCTGCTCGGCCGCAAGGCCGGTTGTAGCGAGCTGCTCTCGGTCGGTCGGGTGCAGACCCCGCTGCTGGGGCTGGTGGTGCGGCGGGATCTCGAGATCGAGGCCTTCGTCCCCAAACCCTTCTACGAGGTGCTGGCCCATCTGCTGACCGATAGCAACGAGCGCTTCACCGCCAAGTGGCTGCCATCGGAAGCCTGCCTGCCGTGGCAAGATGAGGAGGGGCGGGTGCTCAACCGGGCGCTGGCCGACAAGGTGGTGAGTCGGATTAACGGCCAACCGGCACAGGTCGAATCGGTGGAGGAGCATGCCCGCAAGCAGGCGGCGCCGCTGCCCTACAACCTCTCCAGCCTGCAGATCGATGCCGCCAAACGGTTCGGTATGGATGCCAAGCGGGTGCTCGATATCTGCCAGAGCCTCTACGAGCGTCACAAGCTCATCACCTATCCGCGTTCCGACAGCCGCTATCTGCCGACCGACCACTTCAAGCGGGCCGAGCAGGTGCGCGGTGCCATCGCCGCTACAGCGCCTGCACTGGCCAAGGCGGTGAGCGAGGCTGATGGCAAGATCCGCAGTAAGGCGTGGAACGATAGCAAGGTGGATGCCCACCACGCCATCATCCCCACCGAGAAGCAGGGCAACCCCGCCACACTGGGGGCCGACGAGGCGAAGCTCTATGGCCTGATTGCCCGCCAGTATCTGCTACAGTTCTATCCCCCGTTCGAATACAACGACAGCAAGGTGCTGCTGCGCATCGCCGGTGGCCTGTTTCAGGCCAAGGCGCGGCGAATCCTCAAGGCGGGCTGGAAGGCGCTGCTCGGAGTGGAGGAGGATGACGACGAAGAGAAGGCGGGCACGCTGCCTGCCCTGAAAGAGGGAGAGCAACTGCTGTGCGAGCGGGGCGAACTGCAGGAGAAGATGACCCAGCCGCCCAAGTCGTTCACCGATGCCACCCTGCTGGCGGCTATGACCGGCATCGCTCGTTATGTGCAGGATCCCGAGATCCGCAAGACCCTGCGCGACACCGATGGCCTCGGCACAGAAGCGACCCGGGCGGGTATCATCGACCTGCTGTTCAAGCGTCGCTTTCTGGTGCGTCAGGGCAAGAGCATCAAGGCGACCCCGACCGGGCGGGCGCTGGTACAGGCGCTGCCTGCGACGGCCACCACGCCGGATATGACGGCGCTGTGGGAGCAGAGCCTCGGCCAGATCGCCGAGCGCCACGGCAGCTATCAGCAGTTTATGGGGCCGCTCACCGAGCAGCTCAACGGTCTGATCGAGGGGGCGCGGCAGGACTCCGGCGCCAGCTTCAGCGCCCTGCCCAAGGAGGCACCGAGGGCCGGCAAGCGGCGTTTTACCAAGCGCAAGACTGGCGGGCCCCGACCGCGCAAGACGACCAGCAAGCGCCAGACCAGTGCTGCATAACGAAAAAAGGCGCCCATCCTGGGCGCCAAAGGCATTGTTGTCAGGCTGCCTGAGTGGACAAGCTGGCACGGATCCTGTGCTGGTAGTGCAGAACCACACCGAGAAACACCAGGTCCTTGAACAGGAAGAACTCGGTGACTGGCACGCCGTCAACCATCTTCCAGACACCTGTCAGAGTCAGCAGGAAGCTCAGCGTCGCCAGGAAGGTGACGATAGCCCCCATGCTGCACCAGTAACCGATGCGAGGTTGCCACAGACCCACGACCAGCCCGATGGCGATCACTATCTCGACCACCCCGATCAGGTTCGATACGCTCTGTTCCGACAGGGGGCCATAGAGCCAGCTCATCAAGGGGTGGCTGGCTACCAGTGGTTTGATGGCGGCTGCCTCTGTCGGGGTAAACTTGAAGACGCCGATCCAGAGCAGGGTCAATACCACGCCCGCCAGAGCGACCAGAAAGCCTTTGTCATGTTGCTGCATGGGGGCTCCTTGTTTAAGGGGTCAGAGTGACGGGCGGGAAGTCGATCTCGGTCGCCGCCAGGTGGTTGCCATAGTTGGTCAGGGTATTGACCACCACCTGGCCGAGCACCTCCAGCAGCAGCTCGTCATCTACGCCTGCGGCACGGGCGCTAGCAAGCTGCTCGTCACTGATCACCCCGCGCTGACTGACCAGCGCTGTTGCCAGTTGCAGCAGGGCGTGATCAAGGGGAGCCGAGGCCTGGCCGAGCCGGGCAGCCCGGATCTCCTGGGCCGAGAATCCGGCCTTGCCCGCGAGCAGTGTGTGGGCAGACAAACAGTATTGGCAGGCGTTGGCTTGACCTATGGCCAGTGCCAGCAACTCCCGTTGTGGGGCAGTGAGACGCCCCTTGCCAAGCGCCTCGGCAAAGGCCAGGAAGCCATTGAGCAGGGCTGGCGAGTGGGCCAGGGTAGCGTAGAGGTTGGGCACCATACCCAGATTGCGTTGCAGGGTGGCCAGGGTCTGGGCAGCTGCGGGTTGCGGTTGGGATACGGGTTGGATACGGCTCATGATCTTCTCCTGTGGTAGTGAAGGTACGGGAGACAGTGTGCCGTCATTCGTGATACGGTTTATCACTCATCGTCTGCAAATAAATACTATTAGTCTCAAATATGGATCCGCTCTCTGCCCTGTTGGTTCATGCCTCCCCCGAAGCCAAGATCTTCTTCGCCGGCAACCTGTGCCAGAACTCCTCCAGTGATGATTACCCGAGTGGCGGACATCTTCATCTGCTGCGCAGCGGTGCCGTCATGCTGCGTGAAGAGGGGGGAGCCAGCTTGCTGCTCGAGGAGCCGACTCTGATCCTGTTCCCTCGGGGACGTCCTCACAAGCTTGAACCCAGAACTCTGGGGGGTTGTGATTTGGTGTGCGCCAATGTCGTATTCGGCAAGGGGGGATCATCGCCGTTGCAACTGGCATTACCGGGCTCGCTGGTGCTGCCGCTACGTGAGTTGCCTGTCCTGACGCCGGTGCTGAGTCAGCTGTTTGACGAGGCGTTTCACCCCCGCTACGGGCAGGATCCGCTGATCTCCCGCTTGCTGGAGGTACTGTTGATCCTGCTGCTGCGTCATCTGGTCGAGCAAGGGGTGTGTCAGCAGGGGATGCTGGCAGGTATTTCCGATCCCCAGTTGGCCAAGGCGATCTCGGTGATGCATCAGCGTGGGGATGAACCCTGGACGGTGGCCACGCTGGCGCGGGAGGCCGGCATGTCGCGGGCCCGCTTTGCCGCGAGGTTTCAGGAGCGGGTCGGTCAAGCGCCGCTTGGTTATCTGACCCGCTGGCGCATGGCGTGCGCCTGCCAGCAACTGCTGGCGGGGGAGCCCATGGTGCAGGTGGCGCTGGGTGCGGGATACAGCAGCAGTGTTGCCTTTGGTCGGGCATTCGAGCGGGAGCTGGGGGTGAGCCCGGGGCGCTGGCTCAAGGCGCAGCAACAAGCCGAATAAAAAAACGGGGCAGCCAGTGGCTGCCCCGTGTTCATGGCTGGTCAGCCGGTATAGACGTTCTCTTCCGGATAACGGATGCGGGTCTCGACCGGGCGGGCCAGCATAAAGGCCAGGGTCAGGGGGCCGAGACGGCCGCAGATCATCACCAGCACCAGGATCAGCTTGCCCGGCTCGCTCAGGGAGGCGGTGATGCCGGTGGAGAGGCCGACGGTGGCAAATGCCGAGATGGTCTCGAACATGATTTTGTCGAACGGCAGATCCTCGGTCACCATCAGCAGGAACATCGCCAGCATCAGCACCATGGTGCTGACGATGATGATGGCCAGCGAGCGGGTCACGATCTGGGGCGACAGGGTGCGGCCAAAAGCGGTGACATGGGGCCGCTTGGTCAGAAACGCCTTGGTCGCCAGCAGCACGACCGCGAAGGTGGTGACTTTGATACCGCCACCGGTGGAGGTGGCACCGGCACCGATAAACATCAGCATCATCAGGAACAGCAACGCCGCTGGGGTCATCAGCCCGATATCTATGGTATTGAAACCGGCGGTACGGGCGCTGGCAGACTGGAAGAAGGCAGCCAGCAGCTGGCCACCGATACCGGCCTTGCCGAGGGTGCCCGGGTTGTTGTGTTCCAGCAGCCAGAACATCAGGGTACCGGCCAGCAGCAGCGCCGGGGTCATCAGCAGCATCAGCTTGCTGTGCAGCTTCAGCTTGCGCCAGCGGCGGTTGCGCACCAGATCGACGATGACGGTAAAGCCGATCCCCCCCAGGATCAGCAGACCGGCGATGGTCAGGCTGATGATGGGGTCGTCCCTATAGTCCATCAGGTTGTTGGCAAACAGCGAAAACCCGGCGTTGTTGAAGGCCGATACTGCGTGGAAGAAGCTGACATAGAGGCCGTGCACCCAACCCATCTCGGGCACCCAGCGGATCGCCATGATGCCGGTACCGATCAATTGGGCGATAAAGGCGAACAGCACGATCCGTTTGACCAGCTGAATGATGTTGACCGAGCCTTCCTGTCCCAGCGCCTCCTTGGCCAGTACCTGCTGGCGTAGGCCGACCCGTTTGCTGAAGATGGCGATCAGCAGCAGGGTCATGGTCATCTGGCCCAGACCGCCGATCTCCATCAGCATCAGCAGGAAAATCTGCCCCTGCAGGGTAAAGGCGGTGCCGGTATCCACCACGCCAAGACCTGTCACGCTGATGGCCGAGGTGGCGGTAAACAGGGCGTTGACGAAGGTGACCTCGCCATTGTGGCTGGAGGGTTGCACCAGAAAGATGGTGCCAATCAGCAGAATGATCAGAAAGCTGCCGAGGATCAGCCGGGCTTCGCTCCAGCGAGAGTCCTGCTCCCGATGGAGGGCGAAGGCGTAGCTGCTGCGCCAGTTGATCATAGGGTTTCGAGCCAGTGGTCGATGGCGTGCTTGTTGCCCGCCAGGATCAGGATGTCGCCCAGTTGCAGCTCCATCTTGCCGGTCAGCACGTTGTGCAGCACATCACCACGCTTGATGGCGAGCAGCTGGAAATCGCTCTGTTGCAGCAGATGGAAGTCGCCTAGTTCCCGGCCGTTCTGTTGTAGGCCAATCACGAACTCGGTCAGCACCATGTCGTGGCCCAGCTCCAGATAGTCGAACAGCCGGTTGTCCAGCATGCTCTGGGCGACCCGGCGGCCCATGTCCCACTCCGGGTTGATCACCTTGTCGGCGCCCACTTTCTGCAGGATCTTGGCGTGGAACTTGTCGCGCGCCTTGACCCACACCTTCTTCACGCCCGCCTCTTTCAAGACGAGGGTGGTGAGGATGCTGGTCTCCAGGTTGTCACCGATGGCAACGAAGACGATATCGAAATTGGCCAGTCCCAGCTCGGCCACGGTGGCCTCATCGGTGGCGTCGGCCACGATAACGTGATTGCAGAGGGCGGCGATTTGCCGGGTCTTGCTCTCGTCGATATCGATGGCCAGTACTTCGGCATCTTGCCGTTGCAGCTCTTCGCACAGCGCGCTGCCAAACAGGCCCAGGCCGATGACGGCAAACTGGTTGTTCATGAGTTATTCCTCAGCAGTTGAAGTCGCCTACTCTAAACCACTGCTATTCCCCCGAAAAGGGCTCGGGTTTTTCGTCATGGGGCAACTTGAGGTAGACTGCGCCCTTGCACCAAGCCGGGATAGACCGATGAAACTGAATGCCAACGCCTCCTTGTTGAAGCTCAACACCCTTGCCCTCGATGCGTATTGCCTCTGGCTGGCCGAGGTGGAGCAGGTTGCCGATCTGGCGACCCTGCGTGCCGATCCGCAGTTCAACCAGCTGCCGCGCCTCAATCTGGGCGGCGGCAGCAACATGCTCTTCACCACCGATTTTCTCGGTCTGGTGGTGCTCAACCGGCTCAAGGGGATTACCGCTGAAGATGGTGGCGATCACTGGTTGCTCCATGTTGCGGCCGGTGAAGATTGGCATCAGCTGGTGCGCCATACCTTGCAACAGGGCTGGTTCGGGCTGGAGAATCTGGCGCTCATTCCCGGCACAGTCGGTGCAGCGCCGGTGCAGAATATCGGTGCCTATGGCGTTGAGCTGGCCGACTTCTGCGCCTATGTCGAGGCGTTCAACTGGCAGAGTGGCGAGATAGAACGGATCGCGGCGGCAGAGTGCCGCTTCGGTTATCGCGACAGTATCTTCAAACACGAGTATCAGGATTCCCACCTGATCACTGCCGTCGGGCTCAAACTGCCCAAGGGGTGGCAACCGGTGCTGGGCTATGGCCCACTGGCGGCGCTCGGTGACGCGCCTTCGGCGCAGGTCATCTTCGATACCGTCTGTGCCACCCGCATGGCCAAACTGCCGGATCCCGCCGTGCTCGGCAATGCCGGTAGCTTCTTCAAAAATCCGGTGGTGCCTGCCGCGCTGGCGGAGTCGCTCAAGGTGCGCTACCCGCAGATGCCCTGCTATCCGGCCGGAGAAGGGCAGGCCAAGCTGGCTGCGGGCTGGCTCATCGATCAGTGCGGTCTGAAAGGTTTCGCCATCGGCCGCGCCGCCGTCCATCAGGAGCAGGCGCTGGTACTGGTCAATCTAGGGGGCGCCAGTGCCATGGAGCTGATCGCGCTGGCGGCTCATGTCCGCGACAGCGTGGAGCAGACGTTTGGCGTGGTGTTGGAGCACGAGGTGCGCTTTATGGGGGCGCATGGTGAAACCTGGCTCGACGAGGTGCTCTCATGACGTTGACTCCCATCAGACAGACCCTGATCACCCTGCTTAGCGACGGCCAGTTTCACTCCGGCGAACAGCTGGGTGAGCAGCTCGGCATCAGCCGGGCGGCGGTGAGCAAACACATGGCGGCGCTCAAGGAGCTGGGGTTGGATCTCTTTAGCCTGACCGGCAAGGGCTACCGGTTGGCGGTGCCGATGGCGCTCTATGATCAGGCTACCTTGCAGGCACTGGCCCCGATGGCACCGGTGCACTGTTTTCCGGTCATTGGCTCGACCAATCAACACCTGCTGGATCGGGTCAATGAGCTGCGCTCTGGCGAGAGCTGTCTGGCCGAGTGTCAGACAGCCGGGCGCGGTCGTCGTGGCAAACCCTGGATTTCGCCGTTTGGTTGCCAGCTGATCCTCAGCATGTACTGGCGACTCGAACAAGGCATGGCGGCGGCCATGGGGCTGAGTCTGGCGGTCGGCGTGGCAGTGGTTGAAGCGCTGGAGTCCCTTGGCTATCAAGGCGTCGAGCTCAAGTGGCCGAACGACCTCTACTATCAGGGCCGCAAGCTGGCGGGAATACTGGTGGAGATGAGCGGTAGCGCCGGGGCCAGTTGTCATCTGGTGATCGGCATTGGTCTCAATCTGGCGATGCCTGCCCGCGAAGGTGAGAAGATTGATCAGGCCTGGGCTGAGCTGCGTCACATCAATCCGGAACTGGTGGATCGCAATCAGTTGGCGGCCCGGATGATCGTCCATCTGCAGCGGGCGCTGCACACCTTTGAGCAGCAGGGGCTGGCAAGCTTTGTCGATGAGTGGAACCGGCTCGATCACTTTGCCGGTCGCCCTGTGCGCCTGCTGATGGGGGATCAGGAGATCCGCGGCATCGCTCGTGGCATCGACGATCGCGGCGCCCTGCGACTGGAGACAGGTGAAGGGATCAAATACTATCTGGGGGGCGAGCTCTCCCTGCGCCGGGGCGACTGAGGGTCAGCAAGGCCGCTCATGATGCCAAACAAGAAGAGGGGGCCCGCGGGCCCCCTCTTCGTTATCCGGCAACCGCCGTCATCATTTGCGCAGTTTGATCTGCTCGATGGCGTGCTCATGGCCCTTGGTCATGATCAGGTTGGCTCGCTCACGCGTTGGCAAGATATTTTCTTGCAAATTCAGATAGTTGATATCTTGCCAGATGTTGCTGGCGATCTGGGTCGCCTCACTCTCCGCCAGCTTGGCGTAGTTATGGAAGTAGGAGTCGGGATCCGAGAAGGCGCCGCTGCGGAATTTCAGGAAGCGTTCGATATACCAGGTGCGCAGCAGTTCGGCATCGGCATCCACATAGATGGAGAAGTCGACGAAGTCCGACACGAAGACCCGATGGGGCTCCTGAGGGTAATCCATGCCGCTTTGCAGCACATTGAGCCCTTCCAGGATCAGGATGTCCGGCTGCTCCACCACCTTCTTCTCATCGGGAATGATGTCGTAGATAAGGTGGGAGTAAACCGGCGCTTCGACCTTCTCGTGACCAGCGCGGATGTTGGCGACAAACTCCACCAGATGGCGGATGTCGTAGGATTCCGGGAACCCCTTGCGGCGCATCAGGCCGCGCTCTTCCAGTACCTTGTTGGGATAGAGGAAGCCGTCGGTGGTGACCAGCTCCACCCGTGGATGTTCCGGCCAGCGCTCCAACAGGGCCTGCAGAATACGGGCCGTGGTGCTTTTGCCCCCCGCCACGCTGCCGGCAATGCTGATAATATAAGTGCCCTTGCCGCGGGACTGGCCGAGAAACTGCTCCAGCACCCGGCTGCGACGCTGTTTGGCTTTGACATAGAGATTGAGCAGGCGGGAGAGAGGCAGATAGATCTCTTCCACTTCCCGCAATGACACCTTCTCGTTGATCCCGCGCAGGGTCTGCAGATCGTGTTCGGTCAGGGTCAGGGGGACCGAATCGCGCAATAACGCCCATTGTTCGCGGGTGAATTGCAGATAGGGGTTATGCTCTGTCGTCATGGTGTCATCACTGTTTCTTGGGCACGGCGACCATACACCAAGGGTGGGGGAGCGACAAGGGACGCAGCAGGATTGGCTTGTTTGCCCCCGCTTTTTTGCAAACTTCCCAGCAATAAAGCATATTTTGCCGGGTTCAATGGTTGCATCCCCCAAAACCTTACAATAAAATGCGCGACGCTTGACTGTCTGTCGTCTATTTGCGGTGCAAAAGCGATAAACACAACGGGTGCAAGCAGAATTACCGTTGTGACAATCTGGCGTCTGGAGGGGTTCCCGAGCGGCCAAAGGGATCAGACTGTAAATCTGACGGCTCTGCCTTCGAAGGTTCGAATCCTTCTCCCTCCACCATATTTCTCTGCGGTTTGAGTTCTTTGGGTTAGAGAAATGCGGGCATCGTATAATGGCTATTACCTCAGCCTTCCAAGCTGATGATGCGGGTTCGATTCCCGCTGCCCGCTCCAAGATGCTGATATGGCTCAGGCGTTAGCAGAGCCGCACCCTAGGGTGAGTTCGGCAAGCGAACCAGCCATCAGTACCTCTCTCTTTCCCACCAGATTCAAATCCATCATATAAACTGTTCTGTGGTTAGCTTGCCACCGCGTACTCAGCGTTAGTTTAGAGGGACGATCATGTCTAAAGAAAAATTTGAGCGTAATAAACCGCACGTTAACGTGGGTACCATCGGCCACGTTGACCACGGTAAAACCACCCTGACTGCAGCTATCACCAACGTGCTGGCCAAGCACTTCGGTGGTAAAGCTTTCGCCTTCGACCAGATCGACAAGGCACCGGAAGAGCGTGAGCGTGGTATCACCATCAACACCTCCCACGTAGAATACGACACCGCTACCCGTCACTACGCCCACGTAGATTGCCCGGGTCACGCCGACTACGTTAAAAACATGATCACCGGTGCTGCCCAGATGGACGGCGCGATCCTGGTAGTAGC